>JANNWW010000216.1:0-3755 GCA_031409255.1 Crocinitomicaceae bacterium | reverse complement strand
GTCCTGAAGCTGGTTTAAACGCATTGTTATTAATTTCCCCAGTTGATGTGAATCGATCAAGCGCATTTGCAGAAGTTGCCCATAGATTTGTCCCTTGAACGATTGATCTTCCAGAAAAATCTGTTGCATCAAGCGAGTTACCTGAAATACCTACATCAAAAACAAATGAGATTCCAGCTGTTTGCGTAACAGCGCCATAAATTACTTGAATCACATTGCTTGTCTCGAATAATTTAATTTGAGCATTGTATGTTAAACCTGTTTCATTATAGTAACCATAGTTTTGCCATTGAACTGTTAGCACTCTATTAGGAGCAACTCCTGAAAGTACATAACGTAAACTAGATCCTGCTTGCCCTGCTAGATCTCCTCCTAACACAGAAATTAAATTATCCTCATAAACTGCAGAAATTGGCTGTATATTACCTACTAAAACAGCTCCCATTCCGATGTAACCATTGGTTGCGACGGAAAAGTTAGTAAAAGTAGTTCCATTAAAAGCAAAATTGAAGCCAATAGGAAGATTTTCAAATGTTTCCTCATCGTTTGTTATAGTTCCTAAAACTGTTCCTCCTGTTACTGCGGTATAGGTTGAGCTATTTTGCGTAAATGCATATGCGGAAGCTATTGGACTTGCAGGATTTATGATTACAGGAACTCTTTGCGACACACATCCATTCATAGCAACATAAAAGGTATCACTAGCTGCTAACAAAGGTGTAATAAAACTTGGACCAGTTCCCGCAACTGTTGGAGTTGTAGGATCTGCGTACCAATTTATTGTTCCACTAGATGCTGTAGCGGAGAGTGAAACTGTTGAAGGTGGACAAAATGCCGGTGGTGTTGCAACATTTGTTAAAGTAGAAGGTGTCCAAATATATCTTAAGCCACTAGCTGGGATGAATGCCGTACCTAATAATTCACAAAGAGAAAATGATGTAGCCGATAAAATTACTGGCGTTGCCCAAGTATTTGTACCACTAACAACCTCCACATTATTTAAATCACTCTCATTTAACATACTTCCTCTAAGGCCTACCTCAGCAAAAGCGTTAAGTGCGGCAGGTATAGTAAACGTTCCGTAATTAAATTGAATAATATTAGATGTTTCCAACAAGCGAATTTGAAAACTCATATTGGCAATCTCTCCGTAAGGAGTGTAATTTAGCCACTGAATTGTCAAAATTCTATTAGGTGCAGCCCCAGTGGTTTGGTAACGCAATGTTGCTCCCGCTTGGGCAGCTAAATCAGCACCTAATACAGCTATAACGTTGTCATCAGCTGGTCCTGAAATTGGAGAGTAAGATGGCCCGTTGTCTATTGCCCCTAGGGTGATATAGCCGTTAGAATTTGCACAAAACTGTGTGAAGTTTGTGCCTTTAAAATTGAAAGTGAATCCAATTGGAAGTGCTTGGTAGGATTCATCGTCGTCAGTAATTGATCCGATAGATGACCCACCCGTTATCGCTGCATAAGCCACAGTTGCTTGTGAAAAGCAATAAGGTCTTATTTGTGCATTGATAGAAATTGTAAGTACACTTAGTACTAATAGTAGAATTAATTTCATTGATAAATTGAATTAAAGTTTGTGGCAAATTTATACAAGTGTCTCTTATAATAACAAGATTTAGTAAATCGATTTATTAGAAGCTTTGTAAAAAAGCGCTAAATTTCCAACACGAAAAATTAACATATAATTGAAAATCAGTTAATTATTAAAGAGATTAGTGCTCTTTTTAATTTTTTTTCAAATTTGATGAATGGTGGTTTTTTCTGAGCGGCAGAAACAAACAACTTGATTTATAGGTATTTATGCTCTATAGAATAAATAGGAAAATAAAACCCTACACCAAACTTATAAATACCTTTAAAAGATTGAACTTTTGATAAAATTACACGGACAGCACTAAGAGAATAAGCTTAAATGTGTTTTTATTTAGCACTTAAACTTTGTGCTATTTGCAAGTATTGAAACAAATCAGATGGGTGACCAACTTTTTTTGCTTCTTCGGGATTCGGGTTTTTGGTATTCGGGCTTATTTCATAATTGTCTGCACGATTATGCCCCGTTCTAACAATAATTAATTGTTCAGCTGGAACTGCAATAATATACTGACCTTTAATTCCGCGGCAATAATACACGTCTTTTCCACTCACATGATAGGTCCAAATGTGTAAACCGTAACGCGTATTTGGAAGGCCTTCTTCCGTTTTCATTTTCGGATTTTTAACTAATTCTTCAAAATAATTGGCCGGAATTACTTGATCATCATTCCATTTTCCATGATTGTTCAAGAGTTTTCCAATGCGTGCGAAATCGCGAGTGGTGGCATATAAACAACAAAATGCTTTAGGATTACCATTCTCACGGTCTAAACTCCAAAAAGCATCTGATTCAGCGCCAATTTTTTTCCATAATTTTTCTGAAGCGTATTCTGTTAAACTTTTACCAGTTGCTTTTTCTAAGATAAAGCCAAGTAGTTGCGAATTTCCACTTTGGTAATTAAACAACTGACCCGGTTTTGATTCAACACGTTGTCTATGCACTAATTTCCATAAGTCTGAACCATAATAAGATTCTGCATTTTCAGACAAAGGGTTTTTTCCACTTTCAACCCAATCAAGACCAGATGACATCATTAATAAATGTCGAATGGTGATGTTCTCCTTGCCCTCACCTTCAAAGTGTTTCAAATATTTGCAGACCTTGTCATCAATACTTTTAATTTTTCCTTCATCAATTGCTATTCCAATTAGCAAACTAACAATCGTTTTAGCCGCAGAAAATGAATTCGAAATAGTTGAAGGGTGATGGTCTCCCCAATATTTTTCGAACACAATTTCATCGTTTTTTATTACGAGCAAAGAAGTGGTTTGGTATTTCCCAACATATTTTTCATCTGTTTTCGTTAATTGTTTGGCAGACAAATTGATTTTCCAAGGAATTGTTTTTTTTGGCTTTTTTACTTTCGCCTCGTAGAATTTATCGAAATCATAAATCGTTGGACCAGATTCTCCGCGTAAATAAGTAGAATAAACGCCTTTGTACAAGTAAAATCGGCCACTTAAAACGACAAATAAATTTAAAGCAATAATTAGATAAAAGAGGAACCAACCCAAACGTTTCATCCATTTTTTTAGAGACTTGAACATAAATTGTAGTGTTTCAATTTTATTTATGAGTTGAATATATGTAAAATAAATTTATTATGCAAACATAGTTTTTAATTTTCTAATTAAAGTTTCTTTCAATTCAGTTTCCGAAAATGAATTAATTATAGAGTTCAAACCTGATTTGAATCTGAATTTGTTGCATATTCGAATTGAAAAACTTCTGCTAATTCAGCTTTTAGAATTTCTTTTAATTCTTTCATGTCAATTTCTTTACCCAGTTCTTTTTGCAAAGAAGTAACTGCTTTGTCGTCAATTCCACATGGAACAATGTGTGAGAAATAGGATAAATTTGAATTGATATTGAAACCAATTCCATGCATCGTTACCCAGCGCGAAGATTTCACTCCCATTGCGCAAATTTTGCGTTCTTTGGGTGTTTCTACATCGATCCAAACTCCAGTAAAACCGGAAGACCGATCACCTTTGACTCCGTATTTAGCTAAGGTTCGAATAACAGCTTCTTCCAAACAGCGCATGTATTTATGGATGTCTGTAAAAAAATATTCCAGATCAAAAATTGGATATGCAACTAACTGTCCAGGGCCATGATAAGTTATGTCGCCACCACGATTAATTTTATA
>JANNWW010000215.1:0-9860 GCA_031409255.1 Crocinitomicaceae bacterium | reverse complement strand
TGTTTTAAAAGAAATAGTTTTTACAAATCCACACTTCTTTCTCCTATAAAAAGCATCTTTTTCGTTAAACCCATTCGAATTGGCTCGCCAATCCTTCCTGATTTTAACTCAAATATACAATTTTATTGGCGTTCTGAGTAGAATTTATAATCGAACTCAGGTTATTAACCGGAGTTCGATTCTAATTTAATTTCAAATTTGTTTGTTCCAAATTAATTTTTATCCGAAAATTTAATGGATTTGCTGTATCCTATTAAGAATTGAACGTTCATTACTTATTGCCTTCTTGTTTTTTTGAACTTTAGCAAGTTGTAATTTTGCAGTAATGAAAAAGTGGACCATCCGCATTTGTAAATGGCTACTGGGAATAACAATTGGTTTTGTTCTCACAGTTTCACTTGTGCTTTATTTTTTCAAAGACGATATTATCAATTATGCGGTTGGAGAATTAAATAAAAACTTGAAAACGCGGGTTGAAGTTGCAAAAATTGATCTCACTTTTTGGGCAACTTTTCCAAATGTATCAATAGATTTCAATCAGGTTTTTGTTCAGGATGCCTATAAAAACGCAACTAGAAAAGACACCTTGTTGTATACAGATTTACTGCGCTTAAAATTCAGTCCGTTCGACATTTGGAACGAAGAATACAAAGTGAAAGAAATTACCATTGATCCCGGAGTTCTGAATATTCGTGTCAACGAAAAAGGCGAAGGAAATTACGATATACTTAAACCAAGCGAAAGTGAAGGGGAAAGTAATTTTGAATTGAAACTTAAATCTATTCATATAGAAGGAATTCGCTTTGCATATATTAATAAAGAACACGATCAAACTGCTAAAACATTTTTAAATGAAGTGAATTTAAGTGGAAATTTTAGCGCCGACCAAACAGTCATTCACGGCAAAACTGATTTTAGAATTTACCGACTTGAAAATGGAAAAATACCTTTAATTGTTCATCAAAACGCAAGTGCCGAAGTAGATTTACAAGTAAACCAAATAAATGAAACTGTAGAAATTAAGAATGGAAAACTAAATTTAGCCGGACTTCCATTCGCATGGAGTTTGTTGCTAGATTCCACAAACTTACATGTAAACATAACTGCAAAAAATTTGCCTTTGCAAGATGTGGCCAACAGTTTAGCGGTTCAAGAAGTAGACAATGTTAAAAAATTAAAGGGTTCAGGAATTGCGTTTTTTAATTTCGATTTAAACAGCAAACAAAAGGCGAATAGTTACCCTGAAATTGATTGTTCTTTCGGAATCGCAAAAGGAAAATTAACAGAGTTGAGCAGTAATATTCAACTCACTAATATTGATTTAGAAGGAACTTATTCAACCCTCAAAGGCAAAGGAAACGAAATCTTAAACATCCAACAATTTGGTTTCAGTTCATTCAGTGGTCCTTTTTCGGGCAATCTATTAATTAGTCAGTTTGCACAACCAAAATACAAAGGCGCAGCAAAAGGATTGATAGATTTGGGAATCATTCACAACATGTTTCATTTACCAAAAATTCAGAATTTAAATGGAAATGTGAACATAGATACCCGTTTTTTATTGGAAACAATTCTAAATGAAGGAACATCTGAAATCGAAATAAAAGAGGGAAGTGGCTCGGCTCAATTAAACAATGTGTTACTTCAATTGGAAAATGATTCGCGGAAATTTCATTCTATAAACGGAAATTTAGACCTGAACAAACACGAAGCTTTGTTGCACAATTGTTCAATTAAAATTGGCAGTTCAGATTTTGATTTAAATGGTTCGTTCAATAATATCGATGCGTTTTTGCAAGATGAAGCTAATTTGGCTGTTTCTGTTGTGCTGGAGAGTTCTAAAATTGAGTTGTCTGACTTCACAAACACGGTAAGTCAAGAAGGAAAGTCTTCATCAGCAAAAGAATGGATGTTGCCCAATCAAATTTCAGGAAATGCCCGTCTTTCAATTCGTAACATTCATTTGCAGAAGCACGTTTTCACTGATCTTCACGGCGAAATGGAAATTAGAGACAGAGCTATTTTGATTCGAAAATTACACGGAATAACCAGTCAGGCATCAGTAACAGGAACAATTGGAGTTGTGGAAACACATCCCGAATATTTTGAATTGGCAGCCAATTTAGCATCTTCAAATTTACAGTTCAAACCACTATTCAATGAATGGAATAATTTTGATCAAAATGTAATTACCGCCAACAATATTTATGGAAAAGCAGAAGCGATTTTAGATTTAAAAGCACCATTCGATTTTACTACAGGAATAATGGAAGACGATATTCGTGCGCAACTTCAACTGAAGGTTAGCAATGGAAAACTAGAAAATGTTGAAACGTTTAAAGAATTAACCAAAAGTTTAAGAACAGTAAAAACACGCGCAATACTTTCTCCAAAAGAAATTACTGCCTTAGAAGGAAAATTAAACTCAATCAGTTTTGAAACCTTAGAAAACACAATTTATATTAAAAACAGTAAAGTAATTATTCCTAAAATGGAAATTAAATCATCAGCTCTAGATATTACCATGGAAGGCGAGCATTCTTTTTTGAATGATATTGATTACAAGTTTTCGTTTCGAATTAGAGATTTGAAAATTCAACGAGATGAGTCTGAATTTGGCGAAATTATTGACGATGAAACTGGTGTGAAACTGTGGGTTCGAATGTTTGGAAATTTAGATAACCCGACTATTGAATGGGATAAAAAATCGCGAAAAGCTAATCTGGAAGAGATCCGCTTAGAAAAGAAAAACGAAGCAATTTCAATTTTAAAATCTGAATTTGGATTGTTTAAAAAAGACACAACAATTAAGGCCTATCAAGAAAAACAAGTTCCAAGAGAAGAATTGCGAATTGAATTCGGAAAAGAAGAGAAAGTAGATCCAGTGGAGGAAAAGAAAAAGTCGAATAAATTAAAAGAGACAATAAAATCTACTGGGAAAAAGCTAAAAATTGAGAAACCAAAAGAACAAGAAGGTTTTGAAATAGAAATGTAATTCGCCGAATTCGTCTTTTTTCTTGAATTTCTTCAGTTTTAAAAAAAAAGTTTGTTCATACAAGCGGAATACTTATTCTAAATGTTGTTCCCTTGCCAACTTCACTCTTCAAAACAAACACTTTCCCTCTGTGATATTCCTCCACAATTCGTTTCACTAAAGTTAAACCCAAGCCCCAGCCACGTTTTTTACTCGTAACTCCGGGTTGAAAAATTTGCTTAAATTGTTTTGAAAGTATACCTTTTCCAGTATCACTGATGTCAATATGCAGCCATTCCGGACTGGTACTTAAAACCACATTCAAATCTCCCTTCGCTTCCATTGCGTCAACTGCATTCCGAGAAATATTTTCTAAAACCCACTCCATTAACGGACGGTTATGCCTTACCGAAAGCGACTCTTCAAGAAGAAAAACGTGTAGGCCAATTTTTTGAGATATTCTTGGACGAAGATAAGTCATCACCGAATCAACCGTTAAGTTTATATCTTCATCTTTCAATTGCGTTTCAGAACCGATTTTTGAAAAACGTTGCGAAACAGTATCCAAACGCTGAATGTCTTTGTGCATTTCTTCCACAATAGATTGATCCACATTTTGAGTCTCCAAAATCTGAATCCAAGCCATAAGAGAAGAAAGCGGAGTGCCCATTTGGTGAGCTGTTTCCTTTGCCATTCCAGCCCAAACCTGGTTTTGTTCTGCTTTTCTAAAGGTCGAAAAAAGAAGATATGCAATAAGTATGAAAAAACCAATAATTGTAAATTGGATGTAAGGGTAATATTGCAATTGTTTCAATTCTGCAGAATTATCGTAATACAGTTCCAGGTTATAAGTTTCATTTAAACGAATTAATATGGGGTCGTTCACTAATCTAAGCCGATTCAAAGTTTTGGAAAGAACTACCCTTTCTAACTCTTTTTGTGGAAGATTTGATTCAATAATAGAATCTGTTTTAGGATTGTATAAAACAACAGGAATAAGCTTGCTGTCTTCAATTAATTCCCGATTAAAGGCATTTATCAAAGAATCGCGTTCTTTTTTGAGTAGAATTGTTTTCTTCGAATCGGTATAAAAATACGTCATATTCAAACCTTCAACAACCTCAATTGTGAAAGGTGAATTCGATTTTCTCCAGATAGAACTTAACTTTATCAACGAGTCTTCAAATAGTTTAACAAGTTCTTTTTCTGACACGAGCGGAAACATTCGCCGAATTGTACTGGTGTCGAAATCTAAATTAATGTGTCCCGAAACCTGGTTTTGATCGTCAATTAAAATAACCGGAAGATCTTTATTTTGATTAATAATTTGAACTGGAAAACTATAGTCTGGAAAAAAATCTCCTTCAATTGGCTTCGAAATTTCTTTTGTTGCATCTAGGTAAAGTTCCATTTTCGCTCTTTCATAGGTGCGAAGCTGTTCAAATGCACGGTTTGTAAATTCAACTAACTCTGTTCGCTTTTTAATTGCATCTGCCCATTGTTTAGCACGTAAACGTTCGCGGTCAGAAACTTTTTGAACAGTCTGATTCGAAATCCACAAGGAAAAAAGCACGCCCAATAACGCAAAAGCAAGCAAGACAATTTTCCATTTTTGTTTGTTCGAATACAAATTCATTTTCTAAAGATAAAGAAATGTTGAATTTAAAAACGTTTGTTCGTTTCTAAATCGAAATTAACACTTCAAAAAACGTTAAAAAATACTTCATTATTGCGTAACAACTTTTAAATTTAACAACAACTCACAAGAATTATCTACCTTTGCAATCAAAATTTATTAGTCATGTCATCAGCAAGTTCAAATATTCAAGATACTTTAAAGAAGTTAGGAATTGAAGCAGTAAATAAAGGAGCATCAACAGGTTCTTATTGGTTCAATACACGCGGACCACAAATTGATTCAATTTCTCCAGTAGATGGGAAAGTAATTGCATCCGTTCAAGCAGGAACAGAAACCGAATACGAAGCATTGGTGCTTAAATCGCAAGAAGCATTCAAAGTTTGGCGCACAATTCCAGCTCCACGCAGAGGTGAAATAGTTCGTCAATTAGCAGAAAAAATTCGCGAATACAAACAACCACTTGGTGAATTGGTTTCTTACGAAATGGGAAAATCGTTGCAAGAAGGATTGGGTGAAGTACAAGAAATGATAGATATTTGTGACTTTGCAGTTGGTTTATCGCGACAGTTATATGGTTTAACAATGCACTCCGAACGACCAGGTCACCGTATGTATGAGCAATACCACCCACTTGGAATTGTTGGAATTATTTCTGCTTTTAATTTTCCGGTTGCAGTTTGGAATTGGAATACTGCACTGGCTTGGGTATGTGGAGATGTTTGTATATGGAAACCATCGGAAAAAACACCTTTAACTGCAATTGCTTGTCAGAAAATAACATCAGAAGTATTTAGAGCAAATGATGTTCCGGAAGGAGTTTCAGGTTTGATTATTGCTGATGCCGAAGTTGGAAAATTAATGGCTAACGATTCGCGAATTCCCTTGGTTTCTGCAACAGGTTCAACACGAATGGGGAAAGCTGTTGGCGAATCAGTTGGAAAACGATTAGGTCGTCATTTATTAGAACTAGGTGGAAATAACGCTGTTATTATTACCGAAAGTGCAGATCTTAAAATAGTTGTGCCTGGTGCAGTGTTTGGTGCTGTTGGAACTGCTGGTCAGCGATGCACATCAACACGTCGTTTAATTATTCACGAATCCAAATACGAAATTGTTAAAGATGCTTTGGTAAAAGCATACAGTCAATTAAAAATAGGAGATCCTTTAGATCAAAACAACCACGTTGGACCATTAATTGATAAAGATGCAGTTGCAGCTTATGAAAATGCATTGAAACAAGTGGTGGCTGAAGGTGGAAAATTAATTGTTGAAGGCGGAGTGCTTTCAGGAGCTGGTTATGAATCTGGATGCTACGTTAAACCTGCAATTGCAGAAGCAGATAACAAATATAAAATTGTGCAACACGAAACTTTTGCACCAGTTCTATACTTAATGAAATATTCTGGAAGTGTTGAAAAAGCTATTGCAATGCAAAACAATGTTCCACAAGGTTTGTCTTCGGCAATTATGACAAATGACTTGAAAGAAGCGGAAGCATTTTTAGCTACTACAGGTTCAGATTGTGGAATAGCAAATGTAAACATTGGAACATCTGGTGCCGAAATTGGTGGTGCTTTTGGAGGTGAAAAAGAAACGGGTGGCGGTCGTGAATCAGGTTCAGATGCATGGAAAGTTTACATGCGTCGTCAAACAAACACAATTAACTACACAGACTCATTGCCGTTAGCTCAAGGAATTAAATTTGATTTGTAATCTAAGTCTGGTTAATAGTTAGTTTTTGTCTTTTAAAAAATTGAACTAAAATAAATTAGTATAACTAAAAAAGGTGCAATTTTCGCACCTTTTTTAGTTTCTAGCTATTTTAAAAGTTATATGCCTTTCCCTAACTTGAACTCAATCTTGTAATAGAAAATCGGTAAGAAACCCAATTGTGTTTTTTCTGCAAGCGGCTCAACTGTTGGGTCTGCTAAGTTTGGAGCGTAAGCTAAACCCAGAAGGTTGCGTGTATTGAATAAATTCACTAAGTCTAAACCAATTTCATGGGTTACTTTCGCAGCGTTCATTCGCCATAATATCTTTAAATCGGCTCTAAAATAATCTTTGAACTGGCGCTCATTGAACAATGAATCACTAAAAATTAACTCTTTTTGAAGATTTGTAGCAGGCAAGTCAATATATCCGTAGCGTCTTCCGCCAGCAACAGTTATTTTTCCGCCAATTCCAATAAGGTGTTTTGCATTTAATTTAAATTCTTTTCCAAAAAGCATGTTCGACGCATATAAACTGTTATAAGAAGTGCTACGTTCAATGCCATCGCTGCCTTTGTATTTACTATCATATACAGAAGCTGTAAATAAAATATAGAAACTCTTATCGAAGAATTTTTGAACTGTTAATTCAATTCCGTAGTTGGTTCCAGTTCCTTCGTTCACTAAACTGTCTGGGAAAAAGCGCGCAAAACCACTTCCTTGGTTAATAATTGAAAAGGAAGATGGCGCAAGTGTAACTGGAATATTATACAAATATTGATAATAAACTTCTGTTCTAATTGTGAATCCTTTTTTGAGCGATTTTTCATAAGCAAGTGCCGAATGAATTGACTTCGAAAAATCCATGTTTTTATTGTGGTATACTTTGTTGCCATTTTGATCGAATTGATGGAAAGTATAGACATAATATGGTTGTGTTTGAGAATGCAAACCAGCACCTGCAGAAATCCGATTCGTTTTGTTTACTTGCCATTTCCAACCAACTCGCGGCTCTATTGGCGAAACAGAGTTACTGAAAGTAAAAATCTGACTGTGTAAACCGGCAGTTAAATCCATTGCTTCTGAAATCCTAAATTTCCACTGCACAAATGGCTGAATTAAAACACCCATGCCTTTATAGTCCCATCGGTTAACAAAAGCTGTTTGCAGCACATTTTTTACACTGTCTGTATTATTGAAAATTAACGCGTCAACATTTATTCCGAATCTAAAAATGTGTTGCTTGGTTAATTTATAATTGAATGAAGTGTAGCCCTGAATTTTGGAGGTTTTAAACTGATATCCCATAAGCGGATAAATCGAATCAACCGAAATATTTACCTGATCTTTGCCGTCTAATTGAACCGTGTCTAAACTTCTGATTAAATAATCATGATGCGAATGTTGTTCATCAAACGAATAAGCAATTGTAGAGGTCCAAAAAGTTTTTTCATTCACTGTTTTTTTCAAAGTTATTCCGGTTGAAGCCATTGTTGTTCCAAAATATTGATCTCTGTCTCCTTCGCCATAGAATTCCTCTGAATAGGTTTTTTGATCTGAAATTTTAATTGCAATTTCACTTTTCCCACCCATTCCCCAAACAGATATTTGGCCATTTTTTTTCAAGGGGAACGTAAATTTGAATGCGCCATCACCATAAACAGGAACCGCGTCTGTGCCAATTTTAATTCCAATAAATTGAAACATGCTCAATGTAGAATAACGGCCCATAACGAAATAACTAGCACGTTTGTTTTTTGAAAGCGGACCTTCAGTCATGATTTCAGTTCCCAAAAACCCGAATTGTCCAGAAAATTCATGTTGCTTGTTATTTCCGTTGCGCAACTTTAAATCAAAAACTCCTGAAATTGAATTTCCATACTCTGCTGGAAAAGCCGACATGAAAAAGTCGGAATTGGCTAAACTCTTGTTGTTAATAATTGAAACCGGTCCTCCAGTACTTCCAGAAATAGCAAAATGCGATGGGTTTGGAATATCGATTCCCTCCACTTTGTAAACAATTCCAAGTGGAGAATTACCGCGAATTACAATGTCGTTGCGTGAATCATCTGCCCCTTGAACTCCTGCAAAATTACTAGCCATACGCGCTGGATCTCCCCTCGAGCCAGCATAGCGTTCTGTTTCTTCAACCGAAAATTGAATAGCCGAAACTGTTGCCATTTCATTTTTTACTTCGCCCTGTTTTTGTGCAACAATAACAATTTCCTCTACTTCATTGATAAGTTCTTGAAGCGAAATATCTACTATTAATTCTCTTCCAGAATTGACCGTAATTGAAGTCGAAAATGGATTGTAAAGATTCGAAACGATTCGCAATTCGTGTTTTCCAATTGGAACATTTTTGATTTCGTATATTCCGTCTAAATCTGTTTTTGTTCGAAGAATGAGCGTAGAATCTGATGTTTGAATTCGAACTAAAATATCTATTACAGGAAAATTCGTTTCTAACTCGGATACTTTACCGCGAACGGTTTGAGTTGGCTGTTGCGCAAAGAGCTTGCATGCACAAGTGAATGCCAATACAATTAGAATTAGGTTTTTCATACGGTAAAATAGTTTTGATTCGTTACTTTTTTGCTTTCAAGTACTCTTCTTTTGTCCAATCTTTTTTGTAAACATGCGTTAAAACTAATAAATCCATTGGGTTGAGTTTTAAGTTTCTAAGCTTAGAGTGAACCAACTGAAAATTATTACTGTACCAAAGTGGAATGAAGGGAGGGTTTTTCAATAATTCAATTTCTGCTTCCACGAAATAGGCATATCGTTCTTTCTGACTTTGTGCTTTTCTGCCTTTTTCAAACAAGGCATCAAAGGCAGCGTTTACATAGCGAGATTGATTGATATTAGAGGGTTCATCTTTTGATTTGGGAACAAAACGACCGTAAAAATTCGTGAGAAATGTTTCTGGACTATTGTAGTCTGCCGTCCAAGAACTTCTAAAAAGATCTCCTCGTGCATAGGAGGCATCTTCATTTTTTGTTTTAAAATCGGTTCCATCAATGTTTACATTTATATTCAAATTTGCACTAATTTGAGCAACAACTTCTTCGGCAACTGCCGAATTAATGTCTTTAATATCAATCCGTAAATTCACGCTACCAAATCCTTCACCATTTGGATAACCAGCTTCTGCTAATAATTGTTGTGCTTTAATTAAGTTGAAAGTGTAGCCATTTTCGCCCACTTTTTTAAAGTTGTATCCATTAAAATTTCGTCCAATTGGCGGAACAATTCCGTATTTTCCAATTTCATAGTATTGATTTCTCAAGGCATTGTCTGCAATCAGATTTCGATCTATCGCGTAATTGAAAGCTAAACGAACACGCGGATCTTCAAAACGCTTATCGATCATGTTGAAGAAATAAAATTGCGTATTTAGTAACGGATTGTTATACAAAACCATAGTAGGAGGAACCGCATTGAATTCATCAATATGGCCATCGAGCATTTCTGAAATACGACTAATTGGAAGTCCGCGAATTAAATCAATTTGCTTATTTTCGAACATTTCAAGTTG
>JANNWW010000214.1:0-24270 GCA_031409255.1 Crocinitomicaceae bacterium | reverse complement strand
AGATACTGTTTTAAAAGAAATAGTTTTTACAAATCCACACTTCTTTCGCCTATAAAAAGCATCTTTTTCGTTAAACCCATTCGAATTGGCTCGCCAATCCTTCCTGATTTTAACTCAAACATACAATTTTATTGGCGTTCTGAGTAGGATTTATAATCGAACTCAGGTTTAGAGTCATACTTTCAAATCGTTTAAAAATTAAGTCATGAAAACAGTAATTATTTTAGCACTCGCAATGTTTGGAGGAAGTTCAATCTCTTACGCAGGATTCGGTGAATCAGCATTCAAAAAATTAGTTGAACGTAAAATCTTTTATCCCTTGTCTGTAACAGATCAAGTTGAAGAAGTAAATGTAACAGTTAGTATTTGTTTTTCAGAAGTGGGTGAAATAAACGTTTGTTCGGTTGTTTCTCAAAATGAGGAAATCAATTTATTAATCAAAAAACAATTCGAGAAATTGACGGTTTCAGTTACACCAGACATGTTCGGAAAAACATATCAATACAAGTTCAAATTAGTTCAAGAAGAATGAATCAGAAGAATTCAAACTACTAAAAAGACAGCAAATTAGCTGTCTTTTTTGTTTTCAGCAATGGTGTGTTGACAAAAATCAGAACTTCCATATAAAAAGTCATCGAAGTCTTCAGAAATTTGGAGCATGAAAAAGAGTCTGATACTATTTACAGTTTTGTTGGGAATGTTTGCATGTGTTCCAGCAAAAAAATACCAAGAAGCAATTGCAGCAGAAAAATCTGCTACAGAAGAGTTAAGTTTATTTAAAGCGAAGGCATTAGACAACGAAAATACACGTAAAGATTTAGAGGTTTATACTTTAAAAGCAAAAACAGATATTCTTCAATTGCGAAAAGACACGACAAACTTGGGCTCAAATTACCGCTTACTTCAGGCGCAATACGATTTGAAAGTAGCTGAAAACGAAAGCTACGAAAACACAATAGATCAAATGCGTTTAAAAGGAGCCAAAGAAACTGCTGGTTTTCAGTCAGATATTGAAGCTCGAAATCAAGAATTACAACGCAAAGAAGATGCCTTAAAAGCAATTGAACAAGAATTAATTTTAAAGCAAAAATTATTGTTCGAACGTGAACAACGTGTTACAGAATTAGAAGAACTGATAGAGCGAAAAGACGATGCAATGAAACAATTAAAAACTCGACTTGCCACGTCTTTGAAAGGTTTTGAAAACAAAGGAATTACAGTTGTTGAAAAAAACGGAAAAATATATGTGAGCATGGAAGCGAAATTATTGTTCGCATCTGGAAGTACAAACATTGAAGCCGAAGGTAAAAGTGCACTCATCAATTTAGCGAAAGTTTTAGAGACTGAAAAAGACTTAGAAATACTTGTTGAAGGTCACACAGATACCGATAAATTGGCTGGAAACACTTACCCACGAACAAATTGGGAACTATCTGTTTTGCGTGCAACAGCTGTGGTTGACATTATGACTTCAAACTCTAAAATGAATCCAAAACAACTTACCGCAGCTGGCAGAGGAGAATTTCTACCAGTAGATGAAAAAGACAAAGCAAAAAACAGACGCATTGAAGTTATCATTTCTCCAAACTTGAATGAATTGTATAAAATATTGGGGCAATAAACCTCATTGTTTTAACTTCCTAGCGAACGAACTGTACTGTTTTCGCTTTACTGCTAACCTTTCATTCTCCATATTTGCGCTTACTTTACCTCTTTGCGTGAAAAAAAGCCATAAAACCAAACCGACAATTTGACTGAATCAGAATACCCAAAAACCAAAATACAAGACTAAATGACAGCAATTAAGCTTTGGTGTTTTTGTTGATAGAAGAATTGTATGCAAGAAAACAAACACGGTTTTGGATCAACTATTGAAGCTGTTGCTTACCCAACACTTCTGCTTCTATTGATGTGGATTTTTTGGTTTCTTCAATTACAACTTGGCCACTCTTCTTCCAAATTTGGTGTTCGCGGACAAGATTGGAATTCGTGGATGGGTTTAATTTTTATGCCACTACTTCACGATCCAAGACACATTGATCACATTCTCGGAAATTCACTTCCAACAGTTTTACTTTTTGGTGCAGTTGTCTACTATTACCGATTTGTAGCTTTAAAACTACTAACCGTTTCATGGCTTGGAATAGGTTTCCTTATTATTTTATTTGCAAAATCTGGTGGATACCACATTGGAATGAGCGGAGTTGATTATGCACTTTTTGGATTTGTAGCCACTTCAGGTTTAATTCGAAATTACAGACCTTTGCAAGTAATATCATTGTTTGTTTTATTCATATACGGAAGTTTTTTATGGGGCATTTTCCCACTAGTACCTGAAATGTCGTGGGAAGGACACCTCGGAGGTTTACTCATTGGAATAACTTTTGCAATTTATTACCGAAAAGAAGGTCCACAACGCCCGAAATTACGTTATGAACTTGAAAAAGAATTGGGAATTGAACCGCCCGACTTGGAAGGTGAATGGCATCAGCGCCAAGCAGAGTTAGAGAACATGAGAGAAGAACAAGAACGCTTGCGAAAAGAACAAATGCAAATCATTTATCACTTCAAGAAAAAAGCGGAAAACGAAGAGTAGTTCTTTAGTTCAAACGCTTGCCTAAAATACGTTTACCAAGCTCTGGAAAACGAATGAAAGCAGTAATCCAAATAAATGCTGCAAATACAATTTGAAACACAAAAGGTTCTCCGTGTTCTAAATGCGTAACAATTGCTCCGCCCATATAAGACGCTAACAATAAGGTTCCTAAAATTCCAGTTCGAGGAATAATAAACAACACCGTACAAACTACTTCTACAACACCAATATAATATCGGTTGTTTCCATGAAGACCGAAATTATCCATCATATTCTGAACGTCAGCTCCGCCTAAAAATTTACCTGAGGCACTTGCTATTAATAGGAAACCTCCAATTAGAACAGTCAATACCCAACCAATTATTGTTTTCGTTCTTGATTTCATAACACTTCAATTTTATTGTTTTTACGTTCAAGTGAGCAGAAAGTTTCAGCGTTTATTCCAACACTTCTGGACGAAACTCTGCTTTTAAAATCCCAACTCCGCTGCTTAACTCAAACCAATTATCTAACTGAATTTCAATTTGAACATATCCTCCAGTTTTTAACTGAATCCAATCGTCGCACAAATAACTTGCTAAATCACTAATTCCGTCGTTGTGTCCAACTAACAGAATTTCATTACTTTTAGCTTTCAGTTGAATCTGATTCAATAACTCATCCTTACTAACCAAATACATTTCCTTTAGAAAAACAGTCCCTAATTCATTCAATCCAACTAATGCATGAGTTTGTAAGGTTCGTTTAGCCGTAGAACAAAATACTTCATTAAAATTTAATTTATTTTCTTCAAAACACCTTTTTAATTCAATGCATTGCTTCGTTCCTTTTGGCAACAATTCTCGGTCAAAATCTCTTCCACTTTTGGAAATTTGATTGGTTTTTGCATGGCGCAAAAGGTGTAATGTTAACATATTAGAAATTTTCCGTCTAAATTAATCAAATACCGACTGTCATAAATCGTTACTTTCCAGAAAATTTGCATTAATTTTGAAAAAAAGACAAATGAATAGCGTAGAAATTCGAGCACTCAATCACCAGTTTGACAAGCAAAATAAAATTCTTCATAACCTAAATGTTTCTGTTCCAAAGGGTTCAATTTATGGTTTTTTAGGTCCGAATGGAGCAGGAAAAACAACAACCCTTCGTTTGGTTCTTGGTTTATTGAAATCGCAAAACGGAAGCATCAATGTGTTTGGAAAAGACATGAAAAGCAATCGAATCGAAAATTTGAAAAAAATCGGTTCCTTAATTGAAATGCCTTCACTTTATGGACATTTAACTGCTCGTGAGAATTTGGAAATTTATAGAAAGATATTTTCGCTCGATAAAAGTAGAATCGAAGAACTGTTGACAGTTGTTGATTTGGCTAAAACTGGAAAGAAAAAAGTAAAAGGTTTTTCACTCGGAATGAAACAACGTCTTTCAATTGCTGTTGCCTTGTTGCATTCTCCAGATTTACTTGTTTTAGATGAACCCACAAATGGTTTAGATCCGAATGGAATCATTGATATGCGGAACTTACTCCGTAAACTAAACGAAGAAAACGGAACAACCATCCTGATTTCGAGTCATTTATTAGCTGAAATTGAACGCATTGCAACACATGTGGGAATTATCCACAAAGGCAAAATGCTTTTTGAAGGAACGTTAAATGAACTTCAAACAATGAAAAACGAACCCGTTGGAGTTTACTTTGAAACAGCAAATAAAGAAAAATTACTTGCGGTTTTTGAGCAAAATAACTGGAAATACACACTCGAAAACGAAAAAATTGTAGCCGATTTTGAAAGCACTGATCTCATTGCAAAACAATTGAAAAAATTGATCCACGCAGATATTGATGTGTATGCATGCATCCCGAAAACAAACGATTTGGAACAAATTTTCCTAGATATAACTCAAAACTAAGAACATGAATTTTATAGCAGTATTACGCGCCGAACTTCTCAAAACAAAACGCACCGCTTCTTTTTGGATTGGGATAATAATGGGTGCAATTTTCCCGATTGCCGCATTAATTTTTAGAGCGAATTATATTGATCGCGTGATTAATCAATTTATGGGAAAGAACTTTTGGTTTGTTCACTTTGAGCAATCATTTCAAAACCAAGCGGTATTTTTGATTCCTATGTTTGCCATAATAGCTTGCACACTTATGGTTCAAGTGGAAGTGAAAAATAATTCTTGGAAACAAGTTTTCACAACACCGGTCAATTATTTGAGTATTTATTTCAGTAAATTCATTGTCATCCTTTTAATGATCTCGATCTATTTTGTTTCTTTTGCAATTAGCATGGTCATTACAGGTTATATTCTTAGTTGGGTAGATCCAGATTTTGGCGCTTTTAAGGTGAAACCTGACTTTGCGAATATTTTTTGGCAAATTGGACGAATCATGTTTTATTTACTTCCACTTATTTCTATTCATTTTTGGCTCAGCCTTCGCTTTAAAAATCCATTTGTAAGCATCGGAACTGGACTTGCAATGTTGATTTTGTGTTTGTTTTTAGCAGCAGGTAATTGGGATCATATCGATGCTGTTCCATATACTTACACGTTCTGGGCAGGAAGACATCAAGTCTATGATAAAGTAAATATAATGTTCCTAAACAAAACTGCTTTCTATTGTACTTTGTGGTTCATTGGAATTCAATTATTTAGCATAATAGATTTCCTTCGAAGAAAAGAGCGCGGGTGAAACTTGAATTTAAATCAACGTATGTTTAAAAAGGCATAATCCATCAAACTATGAAATATATATTCTTATACCTTTTTCTTTTTTCTTTCCAAATTTCGTTCTCCCAAAATCTATACAGGTATGCGGTTGACGGTAAATTTGGATATATGAATTCGAAGAAAGAAGTAGTAATTAAACCGCAATATTCTTCTTGCAGTAGTTTCAATAATGGTTTAGCAAAAGTAAAATCAGGAAACAAATACGGATTCATCGACACTAAAAACAAATGGATCATTGCGCCTAACTTTGATAACACGTCCGATTTTAAAGAAGGAGTAGCAGTTGTTTACATTGGCGATTCAACTGGCCTTATCAACACAAAAGGTGAATACCTTGTTAAATTAGAATATGGAATACAAATTAGAGAACCCTCAGAAGGAAGATTACTCGTAATTAAAAATAATATTTACGGATTTATCGATTTAAATGGGAAAAAAATAACTGAAATTGATTTAACAAGTGCATCTGATTTCAATAATGGTTTCGCTAAAGTTGAAGTTGAAGCGGGAAGATTTGGATACATAAATAAAACAGGTAAGCTTGCTATTCCTGCTGTTTATTTAGTTTTAAGTGACGCTTTTAACGAAGGTGTTGCAGTTGTTTACAATGAAAATGGCTGCACATATATTGATACTACAGGAAAGCAAATTATCAATAAATATTATGCTTCCGGCACGAGCTTTCACAATGGTAAAGCTTTGGTATGCGATTCGAGGGAAAGTAAAACAAGGTACTTTATTAATAAAAATGGACTTAAAGTTTTTGAAGTTACAGGAAATCAATATGTTCATATTGGTAACGGATTTTATTCTGTTTATTCCGACTCAATCAATACAGTATTCAATAATATTGGGGAAATTGTTTTTAATTCTAAAACCATGGAAATTTCAAGTATCGAAAATGGTTTTGTTTTTTTCAATGATTACAAGCAAGAAGGTTATACTGGAATAATGAACAGTAAATTCGAACCATTTACAAATCTTCGTTTCAATGAACGATCAATCAATATAAATGAATTCATAGAAGTCCGAATTGTGCAAGCAGATGGAACAAATGATGAAAAGGCCCATATCAATAAAAACGGTAAAATTTTAGTAAAATGGATTGAGCCCCAATAATTTCACTTCCACTAATCTATTCTGAATAAATAAAACCTACACTTCGTTTTATATTATTCTATTCCCAACCTTTTTAAACTAACTTGCGTTAAGTATTGAAACAATCCATTTAGTGCAGATAACAACAGACATATTAAAAGCAAGTATAAAAAACGATAGAGTTGCCCAAAAGGGACTTTACGAATTTTGCTACATGCAATATATTCGTCTGTGCATGCGCTACCACCATAATCATGAAGACGCACGCTTTGCTTTGAACAACGGTTTTATGAAAATCTTAAACGGATTGGAATCTGTTGAATGGACGAATTTGAATTTCAATGCTTGGTCGAAACGAATTATGGTGAACTCACTCATCGATGAATACCGAAGAAATAAAAACCATGCGCAAACTATTGTTACGAAAGAAACAGACAGAGAATTAGAATACCACAGCGAAGCAGCAACAAACGAAGGAGAAGGTTCGCTTTCTTATCAAGAAATTTTAGACTTGTTAAAAACAATTCCGCCTATATCTGCTCATGTGTTCACCTTGTATGTGATTGACGGCTATAACCATGCTGAAATTGGTGCTTTACTCGAAATTTCTGATGGAACCTCGAAGTGGCATTTGAGCACGGCTCGAAAATTATTGCGCGAACGACTCGCATTAATGGAAACTAGAAACGAAAAAAGATTTGTGCTATGAATTTTTCGGACAGAAATATATCAGACCAAGAATTAGACAATTTGTTTCGCAAAGCGAATGCAAACGAAGCCGCTCCACCAAAATTTGAAGTAAGTTTTTTCGATGAAATTGCCGCTCAACTTCCTGTAAAAGAGAAAAAACGAAGACTTGTTGCTTATTGGTGGACAATTCCATCTGCAGCAGCTATTTTAGGTTTGATCTACGGGCTAAATTTGCGGAATTCATTTCAATTTGAGTACTCTATTCCTGAAATTCAAACGCATCAAACAAACAAAACAACTGCTAAACTTTTAGATAAAAATTCACTTAACACCTCTTCAAACGAAGTTAGAAATCTTCTAATTCCAAATGAGAAAGTTCAAGAAAAAAATGATCTTAAAGTTTTAGTTAAATCTGAAAGTCCATTTAAAAACAACTTTGAAAACAACTCTAAAAATCCAGAAAAAGGTAGTGGTTCAGGTTCAGTAAGTTGTGGAGGTTCTAATTCTAGATCACAAACAAAGATTGATCGTTTGGTAGCGAAAAGCTTAGTAGAAAATTCAATAAATCAAGCTCAGATTCCTTCAACAAAAATAAAAGCTCCATTCATTTTAGGAACTGGACTTTACATTCAAGGAGTTGCGCTAATTGGTCAATCTCCGCGAAAAGATGTAGCGAGCAATTCAAATCTTAACTTTGGTTTTTCTTTTTCAGGCGGAATGAAACGGCAATCGAAAAATACGGCAATCGAATTGGGAATTGCATACCGTTATGAGCATTTGAACAACGCTATTTGGAAAGATCAAATCAGTAAAATAGATCCGCAAACAGGAATTTCAAGTCTTTATTTCCGTGAAATTAAAGTAACAAACATCCACTCACTTGATTTTCCAATTGTGTTTTCTTTCGAAAAACTACGTTCTTCTTTTGGAATTATAGCTTCTCCTGGAATTCAATTGCAGTTTAGTGGTGAGGAAACTGTTTTTGTTAATCAAGAAGAAATACGAACTCCGAAAACTCTCTCGCCAAGTACTATTTCGAGTACTTTAACTATGGAATTGGGTTTCCAATATTTGTATAACTTGAATGAAAGATATTCGCTTTATTCATCTCTTCGAACAGATGTTTTGAGACCTTTTAATCAAGCAAACTTTACAGGAAACAACACTTTGCTTCCTTTGAATTTACAAGTGGGAATTCGTTACCGTTTGTAGATTTCTGTCCATTCCATTTTCTGTTGTAAAAATGTTCTAAAGAAAGTTTATCTTTACACAAAAACTATACAACATGAAAAAACTTATACTAACTATTTCTTTGCTTTCTACAGCAATTACGTTCGGGCAGATTACCTTAAACGACACCCATTTTCCGGGTGCAAATGAGCAATATATTTTTAGCTCAACAACAGATTCAGTTGACTATACGCTAACTGGTCCCAATTTAGTTTGGAACTATGGAAGCTTAACATCAAACTCGCAAGACACAACTATCACAAAAGGAATGAACCAAGCAAGTGGATTATCTAGCTTGTTGTTCGGTATTTTTGCCGCTACTCCATATAAAGCAACTTATTTTGGAACTATGGTTGATTTTCCAATTCAATCATTTACTTCATTTCTTCCTGTTACTATAGATGATGTGTCTTTATTTACGCGAAAAACTACTTCAACAATTAATTCAGTTGGATACGAAATCGTTTTCAGCGGGCAAGGAGTTCCGGTAAAATCAGACACAATTGAAACGCGCTATGAATTGCCTTTGAATTATTCAGACTCGTATACATCTAGAGGATATACTTTTTTAGATTTAAATCCGATTCAGGATGCAAAATGGGTACAACGCCGCCAGCGCTCTTCTGAAGTAGATGGATGGGGAAATTTAACAACTCCATACGGAACTTTTGATGTGTTGCGCATAGCTCACACTATTGTTGAAAATGATTCGTTTTTTATTACTATTTTGGGTTTTGGGACCTGGATTCCAGTTCCAACAATTACCACTCACGAATATGAATGGAGAGCAATCCAAGACAAAGAAGCAATTTTACGTGTGCGCACCCAAGACATTTTCGGAACAGAAATAGTTACTTCAACCGAATACAGAGACAATCCGATTATTGGAATTGCTGAAGATCAAACTTCGATCATTTCTATGGCAAACCCGGTAACTGAAAATTTGGTGGTTTCTTTAAACGAAGGAGTTAGTGCGTATGCAATTGTATCAGAAAATGGCGTAATTCATTCAAGAAATGAGGTTTTGAATAACCAAATCTCTACTGATGTTTCCAGCTTAAGTGCAGGAACATATTTCTTGGTATTACAAACTGAAAAAGGAATTTCAACAAAGAAATTCATCAAATTATAAGACATCTTATTGAATTTGTAAAAATCAATAGCTTTTGAGAATTAATTGTTGGTAATTTATAATTAAAAAAATAACAAGTCGACTGTCGCTGTTTCAATTTATTGAAAGAGAGGAAAGTCCGGGCAGCAAAGAGCAATCGTGCTTCCTAACAGGAAGGATTCTTCGATGTAAGTTGAAGGGTACAGAAAGTGCAGCAGAAAGTAAACCGCCCAAAACAAGCTTGTCTTCGTTTGGGTAAGGGTGAAAAGGTGTGGTAAGAGCACACCGTGCCAGTGGCGACACGCGGTAGCAAGGTAAACCTCACGAGCTGAAAGATCATGTAAACCAGATGAATAGAGCTGCTCGTTCTATTTCGTGCAAACGGAACATTTGGAGGGTAGATCGATGGATCCTATGAGTGATTGTAGGACTAGATAAATGACAGTCAGTTCCAATTTATTGGAATGTACAGAACCCGGCTTATGGCTTGTTGAAATTGAGAAAACCGTTTAGTGTACTAAGCGGTTTTTTTATGCCGCCAAGTATAAATGATTGGCAAAAATTTCTTTTTTCCCAACTAAAATTGAACTGTATTTTACGCCATCATATCGGTAAGTTATTTTACACAAACACACACCGAATATAGAAATAATTTTAACACTCTTTAACCAAGAGGTCTTCACTTGACGAGATGGTCGATTTCCGTGTGAAACAAAAATTAAATCTTGCTTTTTAGATGCCGTAGCTAATCGTTTGGATACAAATTGACAGGTATATAAAATACAAACTATCAAGAAAGCAGTTAAACCTATGGTTGGAAACTTGGGTTGAAAATGTGTTGTGAAATAAACCAAAAGGACTGTTAAAACAGCAAGTAAACTTGCGATAATAAATAGCAAATTTCGGGTGCTTTTAAGCTCACTTAAGCGAACATATTCTCCTTTTGAAGCAAGGTTTTGAGTATGTGACATTTAATAGTGTTTGATTGAAGTAACACAAAAATAACATTTTATTTAAAATAAACCGTTTTAGTTAAAATTTAATTTACTTATTTTAATTGAAACAGGAACTTTCTTAAAAGTAGGTAGTTGATTTCTATTACTTGAAAAAGTTTCAATTCTACTTAGAGCATACGAAACAAACTTTCGGGCTAAACTTTGATTTCTACTATATTTTGGACAAAACAACCATACTGTTTGTGTTAAATATTTGCGTTTATCTACTAAGAAATAGAAACATTCTTTTCTATTTCGGGCAGCAACAACTTCGCTCAACAATTCCACTTTCTGCTTTGGCGAAATTTTAAAACCCCGTTTCAAGAAATAGGAAAAAGCAACAGATTTTTTTAATGAATTTAGATGTTCTAGACTTAAGTTAGAAGAATTAAACTGTGGAATTAAACTGTCGTTTTTCTTTGCCCAATTCGAGAAATTTAAATGAACACAAGTAGAATTCGTATCTTTATTAATACTTAAAACCAATGGATTATGACAAAGTGGCAACCAACGATGGTGTGAATTATTGAACTGTTTTGGAAGATTATCAAAATCTGAATTTTGTAAACAAGTTGAATAATTTTTTAACGACCGAATTAGACTTTTCGAAGAATCTGACTGGGTGAAAAGCACATCAATTTTACCATCAAAAGGTCGGTGCTTTAATTCCGTTTTCAATTCCCTTAAATTCGTTAAGTGAATAATTACTTTCACTTTATTTCGTTTTTCAAACGAACGAATCCATTTTTTATCTTCTTTTTTGTAGCAATCGAAGTAAACATGTAAGTTTTTACTTATAACTTTTGGTGCCTCGGAAACTAAACACGCGTTTAAGCTAAAAAGAGACACAATTAAAAGTGAAAAAAAACGTATGCAAGAATTCATATTCAAAAGTAATAAAATAAACAGATAACAGGTTTTTCGTAAATCAAATTACAACTTTATGTAAATAAAATCTAAATAGGATATAAAAAAATTAAACAAATTAACTTGCTCGTAATAGCTGATTTAGTTGGAATTATTTCTTCTTGTTCAACATAAAATTCGGTTTTTACAAAAGGACTATTTGCAAAAAAGAACACACAGATGGGTTTTCATTTGAACGGACAGTCGGTTATTAAAGAAGGTGATTCTGATGAATATGTAGAAGTAACAAAAGAGAATCAAAGCTCCGTTGCAATTTCGTGTATCATTTTGTGTCTTTTAATTCAGTTTGTTGCTGTTGTTTTAGGAACAAAATGGAATTTAAAAGATGTTCTTATTCATATTCTTATTTGTGTTTTTTGTTTCTCCCTTGAGTCATTCATGCTTTTATAGTTTGTAAACGCGAAGGCGTAATCTAAAAAAACATGTTTTTTGAAAGCACCTTTTGAAGTTTCATTGGTGCTTTTTTTATTTCCTTTCTACTTTTGTGTATCAATGCTAACAGTATCATTGAGAAAATAGACTACTTTTGCACAAAAATTAAAGGTGCCAGATTCAACAAAAACAAAAACCACGAAACCTAGTGCTGCATTAGGCGATTTAAAAAGTGCAAAGAGTGATAAAATTCTTGCTGCACTGAAATCTTTTCATACTACTGGAAATGCGTCAATAGTGCTTCCAATTCTTGAATTATGGAAAAACAATCCTTCTGTAGAAATTGAAAAAGAAATTGAGTTTTTATTGATTTCATTAAAAGATTCTTCAACCATTCAACCTTTAATGGAAGCCTATCGAAACGACGATTTTCGGGTTATAAAAAGAAATTTAACGGTTGTTTTTTGGAACTCGAAGTTAGATTTTAGCCAATACCTTTCAGATTTTGTTTTATTTGCTATTGAAGGAGATTTTCAAGATACGTTTGAAGCTCTCACGTTAATTGAACAATTTGAAACAGGTTTAAGTGAATCAACAATAATGGAATCGCAACTTTTACTCAAAGAATACTTTGGTTCGAATGAAAACAGAAGCGAGCAAAAAGATTTACTATTAGCAGATATTGCACTTTTTCTGAAGAAAAGTGAAGATGAAGCAGATTTGGATGATCTTTATTTAGAATAATCCGTTTATCTCTGCATCAATCATATGAATGATCTTACCTAAATCTTCTTGATTTTCAGGGAAACGATTGTTGTCTACATCAATGATTAACAATTTACCTGAATCGTAAGTAGAAATCCATGCTTCGTAACGCTCATTTAAACGTTTCAAATAATCTAGGCGAATGCTTTCTTCGTAATCGCGGCCACGCAATTGAATTTGGTTTACTAATGTTGGAACAGATGCGCGCAAGTAAATCAACAAATCGGGAGGCGAAACGAAAGAATCCATGAGGTTGAAAAGCGAAAAATAGTTTTCAAAATCGCGCGTTGTCATTAACCCCATCGAGTGTAAGTTCGGAGCGAAAATAAATGCATCTTCGTAAATTGTTCGGTCTTGAATTACATGCTTGTCAGATTTT
Source organism: Crocinitomicaceae bacterium (assembly GCA_031409255.1). GTDB lineage: Bacteria > Bacteroidota > Bacteroidia > Flavobacteriales_D > Crocinitomicaceae > Fluviicola. The sequence continues at coordinate 11,368 of JANNWW010000214.1, read as the reverse complement.
TGAATTTCTTGAATCTGAGTGAAACGTGAATTCAAATAATAAACCTGTAAGTTAAAAGACCAGCGCTGCATATCTTCATAGAAATCATTCAAATACGGATTGTGGTCTACATCTTCGAAATGAGTTCCCCAATTATAATGTTTAGCCAACAACTTCGTTAATGTTGTTTTTCCAGCTCCAATGTTTCCAGCTACCGCAATATGCATTTCTTCTTTTTTTAGGAGGTCTAAATTAAGAAAACTATCTAGAAAAATTAAACTTGTGGATAACTAATTATTGAATCGAGTAACACAACAACGCCGAATTCGTTTGAATATACAAAAAGTTGTTCTTGAATTCAACACTCCAAATTCGTTCTTTTAATTCTGGAAAAGGAAACGAAACGGTTTTATCCTTAAAATCATACGCCAAAATTACACCATCTTGCAAGCCAAAAAGTGTTGAAGCTATTATTTGAGGAGATGCTAGTGCAAGAACTTCGTATTCGTTTACGACTGTTCCAAACACATCTAAAACCAATAAATAATTCGGGTTTCCAATGAGGTATAATTGATTGTCTATTTCTTTCATGAAGTGAACAGATTCGATAGAACTAATATTTCTTAAGTTGGGAAGTTTTTGAACCTGGTTGCTTCGTGTTGTGAGCAATACGATTTCGGAATTCATTTCGTCATAAATCCAGAGTTTATCTGTTTGAATGCTTTGACAAAAAACGGTTGGCGTAAGAATATCAAAATCAGATAATTCAACACAATTATTTTGCTGTGTTAAGGTATTGTCGAAAAAACAAATTGTTTGTTGCTCTTTTGAAAAACAAGCAATTTTTAAACCGTTTCCAGCATCAATTTGCGCAAATTCGCCCGTTTTTTTAATACTTTGCTCGTTCACTTTTTGGCCAAACTGATTCAATTTAATAAGTGTAGATTTATGTTGAACAAGCACATTATTTAGTTCATCAACAGACCAAATTGAAGAAGAATCTGTATTGAAAGCCCACTGCAATTTGAGCGAATCTCGTTGTGAAAACGAAATCGAAAAAAACAGTAAAAAACAATAGAGAACTTTAACTTTCATATTTTTTGAAATCAGACTGGATTTTATTTATTTGTATCTGCATGCTCTTCTTCCTGCTTCAATTGCAACAATTGCTCCACAATTTCTCTTGTGTTACATAGCCGTGGAACTTTGTGCTGTCCGCCTAGTTTATTCTTTTTTCGGAGCCATTCTTCAAATGTTCCTCTTTCAACCACTTCAATTATCGGAAATTCTAAAACCATATTGCCTTTTCGCTTTGCATCGTAATCCGAATTAATGCTTCGTAAATTCTCATCTAGTAGAATACAAAAGCGTTCAAAATCTTCTGGTGCGCGTTCAAATTCAATAACCCATTGGTGTTTTCCAGCTTCTGTAGTATTTAAAAACTGTGGAGCAACTGTATACTCCCGAATTTGAGCTCCGGTTTTATTTGCTGCATCAGCTATTGCTTTGTCTGAATTTTCAACCACCACTTCTTCGCCAAATACATTAATAAAATGTCCGGTTCTGCCCGTAATTTGAAAACGAAAAGGTGTTTTTGAAGTAAAACGAATTGTATCTCCAACAATATAGCGCCACAAGCCAGCATTTGTGGAGATAACAATGGCGTAGTTTTCCTCTAGTTCAACATCTGAGAGCGAAACCACTTCGTTAGATTCTAGTCCGTTGAATTTAGACATGGGAATGAATTCATAGAAGATCCCATAATCCAACATCAATAACAATTCTGTAGAATCTGATCGGTCTTGAATTCCAAAAAATCCTTCCGAGGCATTGTAAGTTTCCACATAATTCATGTCGTCGAAAGGAATAAGTTCGCGGAAAGCTTCCCGATAGGGTTCAAAACTAACTCCACCGTGCATAAACAGCTCGAGGTTTGGCCACACTTCGCGCAGGTTTTTTTTTCCTGTAATTTCTAAAACTTTTCGCAACAAAACGAGTGTCCAACTCGGAACACCTGCAACAATATAAACATCTTCATTAATTGTTGATAGCGCCATTTTCTCCACCTTACTCTCCCACTCACTCATGAGCGCAATTTCTCGCGAGGGTGTGCGCCGAATTTCTGCCCACCAAGGCAAGTTTTTGACAATAATTGCTGACAAATCGCCCTGATAACTATCGTCTGTTATTGGCAGAATTTCTGCTGAACCGCCCACAATTAAATGCTTGCCTTTATACAATTTTCGATTCGGGAAATTTTCGTAATACAGGGCCAACAAATCTTTTCCGCCTTTGTAATGGCAATCTTCCAAAGATTCTTTTGTGACAGGAATAAATTTACTGCGATCGTTTGTTGTACCTGAGCTTTTTGCAAACCATTTTGTTTCTGAGGCACAAAGTAAATGTTGTTCACCGTTCATTAGGCGATCAATAAATGGTTTTAAGGTGTCGTAATTTTGAAGGGGAATTTTCGCTTGAAAATCTGAATAGTTTTTGATTTCTGAAAACTGGTGTTTTTTACCAAAATCGGTGTTTTGATTAACACGAATTAATCGGTCTAGCCATTCTTGCTGCACATCTAATGGATATTTTCTGAAAAGATCAATTTGATGTAGGCGTTTTTTCATCACCCAAGCAAAAATAGTATTGAAAGGCATTGCGCTGTGGAATTAAAATAAAAAAGGGCAATCAGTTCAGACTGCCCAAAATTTTGTGACTATCCGAATAGAAATAACATTCCGATAATTCCAAGTGCGATAATTGTGTAAACAAACCCGATTCCTACGGTTGAACCTTCAAAAAAAGTACCGTATTTTTCTTTTTGTTCGTTTTCGTGTCCGTGATCACCCATGACTTTTCTTTTTTTTTCAAATGTACGATTTACTTTTGAATGCTATTGCCTTAGTTCTAGTTTTTTTATTAAATAATTAAAGCTTTAATCACGACTTCCAACCAAACGCAATACATAATATAACATAGTAACAATTGCGCCAAGAGCTGCAATAACGTATGTTGAAGCAGCCAAGGTTAATGCTTTTTTAGATCGTTGGTATTCCTCTGGCGTTGCAGTTCCTGAACTTTCAATCCAAGCCAAGGCGCGTTTTGAAGCGTCAAATTCAACTGGTAAAGTTACAATGCTAAACAAGGCAATTGCACCATAACAAGCTACAAAAATCCACAAAAGTATACTCATCGGAAATTTATCTGACAAGATTGAACCACCAATAAACATCAACATCATGAGCACATTCAAAACTGTCCCCGAAATATTTTGAATCGGAACCATTTTAGATCGCCATTGAAGTGGCGCATACGCTTGTGCATGCTGAACCGCATGGCCACATTCATGAGCAGAAACAGCTGCTGCAGCTGCATTTCTTTCGTGGTAAACCCCCTCAGAAAGATTCACTGTTTTGTTCGCCGGATTGTAGTGATCTGTGAGCATTCCAGAAACAGAAATAACCTTCACATCAAAAATACCACTTTCCTTCAGCATTTTTTCAGCAATTTCTGCTCCGCTTAAACCGCTTTGAGATGGAATTTTTGAATATTCTTTGAAACGGTTTTTTAACAGCCAACTGGCTAACATTCCCAATCCCATAAAAATGAAACCGATAATCATTGCAGGACCCATCATCATACTTCTGTTGTTTTAATATTTAGGTTAAATTAATACTAAAATAGTAGTTGACAAAATTTTAAAATAAATTAAAGTACAAAAAAAACCGACTTTAAAAAATCGGTTTTTATTTTTAGTTACTGTTTTTTTTATTTCCCTAAAGAATATAAAACTTCTTTGTTAACTGTTATTGGGTGTTTCTTCGATAACTCTGATAGCCATTCTTGTTCTAAAAAGTTTTGGTAATCAGACGTAGCGGGACCTTTTGCTTCTGTTAAAAGTTTTGGATCTGGCTTCAGAATTTCTGAAACTTTTACAACATACACTTTTTCATTAAAAAGGTAAGGTTTGTTTACACCAATTGCCAATTGCTGTCCTTTTAAAGATGCAGTTGTTTCGCCTTCGTATTTACCCGTTTTTACTTTCAAATTCAATTCTGAAGTTGCGTTCACTTTGTTAATAATTGTTCGGCTTGAAATGGTATCTGAAGAAAGTAACATGGTGTATACTTCTTGTGAAATTGCTTTGTCTTTGCATTCGTAGATGTAACAGTTATAACGCTGACCCCAAACATATTTGTTTGAATTTTTAGCAAAATATTCTTGTAAACCACTTGTGTCTTTTATTGCTTTGTTCCAGACCTTATCTGTCATTACTTCGTATAGCAAAATTCCGTCGTGGTATTCTTGCATCAACGCTTTAAATTCTGGATATTTCATTTCTAATTTCGCTTCTTCGAAAGACAAAATTTCAGCTTTTTGCCATGCTTGATATTGACGTTTAACCAATGAACCATTGTCAGATTTCTTTGCTCCGCGCATGTTCATTTCTAAATAAGTAGCAAATTGTTGCTGTGTGAATGCGCTCTTACCAATTGTAAACATTGTTTTATTTGACTTTAAATTATCTGCATTCCACGAATTTGTGAAATACGTTGAATCAATATTTCCAACAAACCACTTACTTGTTTTCTTGTATTTCTCTTTAAAACCGTATTGTTTTTTCAACTTGTTTACAAAAGACGTTTGCGTAAACTGCGAGCGCTCGTCTTTGTTAACTTTCGCCTGTAATTCTTTTTTTAAATCAGAAAATGGTTTAATAGGTGTTAATTCTAAGCGCTTAATGATATGAAATCCGTAAACAGTTTGAATTGGAATTGAAAAATCGCCATTGTTTTGTAGTGCAAAAGCTGCATCTTCAAATTCTGGAACCATGCGTGTGTTTGTTCCAGTTCCGAACAATTGCAATTCTCCACCTTTTTCAGCACTTTGTGTGTCGTCTGAAAACTCACTTGCTAACTTAGTGAAAGATTCACCTGCTTGCAATTTACCGTAAATTTCAGTTGCTTTTTTGCGCGCAGATTCAATTTGTTCTCCAGTTGCTTCTTTGCTAGTTGCAATCATAATGTGAGCTGCTTTCAATGTTCCGCGCGCTGGTCGCACATCAACTACATTCAAAATATGGTAGCCAAACTTTGTACGAACTGGCTCTGAAATTTTCCCAACTGGCGTTTTGTATGCTGCTTCCTCAAAAGGATATACCATTTGAAAAGCTGTAAAGTATCCTAAATCTCCACCATTTCTAGAAACAGATGGGTCTTCAGATCCATTTTTAGACATTGCTGCCATCTTAAAATCTTCACCACCTTCTACACGCTTTTTAATTGCCATAATTTTATTCCATGCAATTAATGTGTCTGCTGGTGAAGGGTTTTCGTTTAATTTCACTAAGATATGTGATGCGCGAACTTCCATTTTCATGCGGTCGTATGCTTGGGTAACCATAACTAAATTCTCAGAAGAATCTATTAGGTATGGTTGCGCCAATTGCTTGCGGTATCCTGCTAATTCTTTTTTCAATTTCGGAATAGTGTCGTAACCCAAAGCTTCTGCTTCAGCCACTTTCAATTTAAATTTTTTGTACAATTCCATATACTCATCCAGCGATTGCTGATCGTATTTAGGGGCGTTATTATTTTTCAGATAGACTTGTAAGAATTCAGATTTGGTAACTTTTTTACCTTCAATTTCCAGAACCACTTCGTCTTTTTGTGCGAACATTTGCGTTGTGAGCAATAAAGCGAACGCAAGAATAGATTTTACTTTCATGTTTTTCATTAGGATTTTCAAACTAAGGAGTAAAAATAAGAAAAAAATTCTTATTGCAATTGAATGAATTAAAAGCACTTTGTTTTTTTTGTTAAAAATCCCCTTCGATTGTTCAAAGGGGATTTCAAAATAGTAGTTAAAAAACAAAAAAACTATTTCTTAAAGAATTGTTCCGTTTGAATTAACAAGTTATTTTTATCTCTAATTTGCAAAATATAAGCTCCTGAATTCAAAGATTCTATTTTGAAATTATTTGATTCATTAATTTTATCACAAATTAAAACCTTTCCTGTTAAGTCTAAAATGTAAATTGTACCTTCTTCAATATCCAAATTTGTTACTGTGATTTCAGTTTCAGCAGGATTTGGATAAATAGATTGTACTTCTTCAATGTAAGATTTATCAGAAGATGAGTTACTTTCATTTGGGTTATTTATTACGTTCATTACAGAACTACATGGTGGATATGGATAAACAAATTGTTCTCCACATTGACCATTTAATTCAAGCAACATCGATTCCGCTCTTCCTGAACAAATACAGTAACTTGTTGAATCATTGATAATACTTTCAAGTGTTGTAATTGCACTTGGATTTGAAGCATAGTAATCCTCGATTGAATTAGCAGTTTTAATACCAATTTCTATTTGATTCAACTCTTGTGTTCTACCATAAGAACCTAAATTATCAATTTCTGTTTGAGCAAGAGTTATTTCTCCTCTAGATATGTCATTGATAATTTCAACTTGTTTGTAGAATTTTTCTGGTCTGACTGATAAAATATTTTTCAAGTCAGTTGAAGTTTTTGTTCCAGTTTCATCAAAAATTATAGTTCGTATTTGATTGTCAACTTCATTTTCAATTTCTAACCTTAGTTTACTAATCTCCATATAAGCCATTTCTATTGGAGTAATTCCATTACCTTGAGCAGAATTAATTTGATTCATAATCCCATTTGGTAAATTCATTGTATTTAACTCAGTTTTTACAATTGAAGAAACAGGAGAATTAGCAGTTATTACTTGTTTTACATGTCCATTGCTTGGTGAGCGTCTTAAATAAGAAATTAAAACATCATCTGACGCATAAGGTGCAACAGCCAGTACCGAATTTAATTTTGTGCTAATATTCCCAGTATTAATATTATCAATTATTGCTTGAGAGTTACCAGAATTAATTTGAGTATTTATAGCAGTAATTTGAGCCTCTTTTTGACCTATTTGTCCTCCTGGCACATCTAGTCTAGTTGGGCATCCTATGCTTTGATTTAAAATTACTGGCGACCCACCTGCTAAATTTTGAACAGGATTTAAAGTTCCCGTATTATATGAAAAAGGAGTTTGGAGTGCTCCGCTAACATGGTGATAACGAATTGGGGAAGTGTTTTGTAATCCAACAATTCTAAAATCATGCAAAGTTGACTGTGGTTCTGAACCTAATGTAAATGTATTATTTGCTGAGTTCTGATTTGCAGTTGTAACTGTTGCTCCTGCCGAACCTTGATTTTGTTTTATAGATCCATTTTCTAAAAATAAATCATGCAATTTAGTATTGTAATTGTTACACTTATATTCTAATCCGAAAAACACATTATTTACTGGAGTAATCGTAGCGTTTGTACCTGTTACATACGTTCCAATATTCATGTTTGTAAACGTGTTTTTGTAAATCTGATTATTTTCAGTCCCACATGATTTAGTCCAAATACCAAATGTCGGTGCTAAAGTTAAAACAGGTAAATCGACGATAAACGTATTTTCATCAATAATAAAGTGTGTATTTCCATCAAGCATATAAATTCCAAAAGTTTCAATTCCAGCAGTTTCTTCAACTATAAAATTGTTTCTTGAAATTTGAGCAAACGAAGTTGTTTTAATATATACTCCCGTATTATTATTAATAAATGAATTTCTATCCGCTTTAAGTGAAACATTACTGATACTTTGTGTTTGATGAATTCCTGTATGCAAATTCTTAAAAATATTAGGATTGTTATATGCAATACAAGCTCCAAAAGGATCTAATGCTGTACAACCTGCGACAACAATTGGACTTGATTGATTTGAACGAATTCCAATACCTCTATTAATTCCAGTATAAGTTACTGCTGTATTTTCAAATTCATTTCCAATAAATTGTACTCCTTTAACTCTAGCTAATTGAACATGAGGACTCGGATTTGAATTATCTAATAAAGTTGCTGTAGTTTTGAAATTACAGTCGTAAAAAATTGATAAATCATTTACTCCAGTTGGAGATTGATAACTTGAAAAAATAGCATCCGACTTATTGTTAAGGAAACTTGAATTAAAAGCATAAATTACTCCTCCAGTAGTTCCAAAGACTGGAGCTCCTGTAGCTGTTCTTCTAAAGTTTGAAGCACCAATTTTAGCGTTTTCAACTTTTGAATTACTTAAAACTAAGAATCTACCTTGACGGCAAACTGAACCCATAGCACCACCACCTTGATTTAAAGTGTTGTTTCCACGAACTTCTACACCTTCCCATAATACATTACAACGAGGGTCATTAGTTAAAATTGAATTGTTAAGAACTAATTTACCCCCATTAACTGTAGCTGTTCCTTCTTCGATTACTATTCTTGCTCCAGATGCAAAACGGAAAGACATATTATTAATATTTACAGTTGTACCTTGTTTAATACGAAGTTCAGTTTTGACATAAATTATTCCACCTGATGCAACATTAAAAGGATTTAATGTTTGAGTCCAAGTTGCATTCCCAGTATTTGTATATGTGTTTATATCGAATGAATTATTTGCAATACAACACTCAACAGGAGATGTGAAGTGAAACTGATAATTCATTCCATCTACTTGACCAGGGAGAGTATAACCTCTTAAATATTCGTTACTTGAAAAAGCTGAGCCCCCAGTATTTGCGCCTAAATTTTCATTATAAGCAAAATTGATAAAAGAAGTAGGAGAAAAATTAGCAGGATTTGGAACATTAGGATTTGTTAAACGATACAAACCAAAAGAACTTGCGAAATATAGATTTCCATCTAATCCAGTTTCAATTGATCCATATTTTACTTGTTCTTGAACAGAACCTGTAACTGCAAAAGGAGTAACTGTTGGAGAACCAACAGATAAATCTATAGTATACAATCTTTGTGTCAATCCACCATTTGTAGATGCACTTGTTAAATAAATATATTTTTTATCAGGTGAGAATTCGATTCCTGCTAATGGTTTATCATCATAGTTTGATGGTGGAACATATAAATAATATGGCAAATTTATTGACTGTTGATTTACAGATGTCAAAAGATTATTTGATAGTTCAAAGTATTTCACACAATAAGTAGATGAAAAGCCACCAGAAGGTGTAGGTGCACCAGTTCTTGATTCAAATGCTATTTTAAACGTATTCGAAACATTATCAAAATTCATTTCCATTTCTGCACGACAGCCATTACCACTAATTAATGATGAATGATTGTATCTTTTCCAATAAGATAAAGTTCCACTTGAACTAATTCGAATAAAATAGATATTGTTTTTCATTTTACACCCAATGTATCTTGACCCATCTGGTCTTAAATCAGAACCTGCTATTGAAGCTGTTCCAAAATCCGCATCACTTAACCAAAGCGATGCTGTAACTTGAGAATCACCATTTGTATTAGCAGGATTTGATGTTGAAACATCTGTAAAAATTGGATTAGTTAAATTTGTTGAAATGAAAGTGGGATGTGGAGAATACCAAAGTCCTCTATTTACCAAACTCCATTAGCAGCATCATATAATGCGTATGCTGGTACTGAAGAAGTAAACCCTGGCAATGATAATGCATTCACAGTAGTATCTTCAGGAAGTAGATTTCCACTGTCACCACTCCAATAAGTTATGACTCCAAAAATATAATAATGATTACAAAGAGTTGGATGTGGAATAATCAACTGTTCCGACCCTCCATCTCCCATTGGAATATTCTCACTTCCAATTGATTGAACAGAAGGTTGAACATCTGACCAAGCATAATCTTTATATGCGCCATTATTACCATAAATAACACCATCAATTACAAAAAACCTTAGGCTTCCAGTAATACTTGCCATTCCGTTTGAACCATGACGAGCAGACCAACCATCATAATAATCATAAGGATCAAGCGGGTCATTTGGTGCGCCACCTCCTGTTGGAAGGGCTATAGGATTTGAAGTTAATACATAATTGGGGGCTACTACCCAAATAGGATTTTGTGAGTAACTAATCAAATTAAAACTGACTAGTAGTAAAAGTAAAATTGATTTTTTCATAGTTAACTTGTTTATTATTTTGGTAAATATATAAATTTTTAAATATTTTATTATTCTTATATGATGTATTTCTATATTATGTATATTTATAGAGTGTAATTTTTTAACATTGTTTTGCTGAAATTCACGTTCAAAAAGAATTGAATGTTTGAAAAAGAGGTTTTAGCAGATATAGGAAAAAGACTAATAAAATTAAGAATACAAAAAAACATTACCAGTTATGAAAAGTTTGCAGTTGAATTTGAATTATCAAGAATGCAATACTGGAAAATTGAGAAGGGAAAAGCAAACATTACAATTAAAACACTTTGTAAATTATTGGAAATCCATAAAATATCAATTGAAGATTTTTTTAGTATTGATCCAAATTAATTTTATAAGTACCAATGTAAATTCACAAATTACATTTTATCAAGAAATTTTAAATGGTGAAGTAAGTTTTATTGGCACTTCAAGTGGAGATGGAAATGCAACTATTACATTACCTACTAATTTAGCAGATGGTACAACTCCTAAAAAAGTATTCTTTATATGCCATGGTCAAAAAGGAAACAACTATATACCTACATTTAAAAAATTTAAAATCGATGGTAATCCATTTCTATTAGATACTTTGAATCCAAGTATTTTATTAGTTGGAAATAATACAATTCCAAGTGGTGATTATAATGGACATGTTACATACATAGTTGATTTAACTAATTACATTAATGTAGTTAATTCTTCAATTGAAATAGAATGGATATATGATGGTTTTTTTCCACCAAATGATTGTCCAGGATGTCATATTGCTGCTCCTACACTGTTAATAATAAATGAAAATATCAGTTTGCCTAAAATATCAATCTCATTGATTTTAAATAATAAAAATAATGATGACATAATTAATTTAAATATTGAAAATTTAAATCAAGCAAATTTTTCTTTTCCAATAGGACTTGGGATACAAACTGATAGACTTGGAGCAAGTATAGTTGATGGGTATAATTTTGAAATAAATAATCAAAATGCGGGAAGTATATCTACAACTGACCCTGATTTATATTGTATATATTCAGGTGCAATAGGTTGTTTTCATTATGGTAATAATGTATTAATTGGCTTAACTGGTGATACACCAGACTCACTCTTTAGTGGGACTGATCCTTTAATTCATAATGCAGATGGTTTAATTGATATGAATTCTTATTTGAATAATGTAGTAAGTCCAATTGACTTTGAATTTTCATATAATGGTGGAATTGCCTAGCTTTTCCGAAGTCATTATTAAACTATGCACAGCGAAGGTAATTCCTTTTTTGCTCCGCCACAAAATTTTCAATTGTTTTATTTTTTAAGGCACTATGAATTCGGTTTTTATTATAGAATTGTTCAATG
>JANNWW010000213.1:0-18153 GCA_031409255.1 Crocinitomicaceae bacterium | reverse complement strand
CAGCAGTTATTCCTTCCTTTCGCAGAAATTTCTGAACGGTATTTGGATAAGAGGTTGCAATTCTTTTTCCTTCTAATTGAGCTGGTATTGTAATGCTAGAACTTTTCGGAACTGCAAAAGAAACACGGCATTTCGAGAAGTTTAAATTTTGAACAATCTGTACTTTTTCATCTTCTTCTTCTAGTAAATTTGAGCCAACAATTCCTAAATCAACAATTCCATCTTCTATGTATTGTGGAATATCTCCATTTCGAAGAAATAGTAATTCTACAGGAAAATTAGGTACTTCAATTTTTAGTTGTCCAGACCGGTAATCTACTGTTAAACCACACTCTTTGAGAAGTTTAAGAGAATCTTCTTGAAGTCTGCCTGACTTTTGTAAAGCAATAATAATTTTTTTCATTTTTCTAATTAATTATACTTGACAAACGAAAGTATGGGAAATAAAAAACCCACTTGCGATTGCCAAGCGGGTTTAAATTTATTTGTATACACAATTAATTACCAGCGCTTAGCGAAAGTAATGATGATGATGCAATTGTGTGTTTGTTAATTTCATGAGTCAAATATAGTAACTAAATTGATTTACAATCTGTTTTTTTTTAAAAAAAACCGATGCAACTTTTTCTGAACGTCTCAGAAGGCACGATTTGGTTCGCTGAATTTCTTTGTAATCCACTTGCTAACTTAAAAGTTAAATCACTTTCGAAAAAGAGACGTGGCCCGCCATTGAAAACTCAAGACTCCCCGTTCGCAAAAAAAATGTTAGACGTCAATTTGTTGCATCGGCTGTTTACTCGAAAGTAAACGTTCGTTTACTCGCTTATAAAAGCCGAGCGAATTATAAAAGTAAGAAAAACAATAGTTATTAAGGTGTTTAATTAAATTTATTTATTCAAAATCACATTAGAAGTCTAGACATCTAATCTTATTCAAAGATTTCTAATCAATTGTTTCTAAAAAAGCACTAATCACATCATACAATCGATCTAATTGTTTTTCTGTAATAGAGTAGGGTGGATTTAAGAAGATTACGTTTCCTAAAGGACGAATTAAACATCCGTTTTCAATAAAATAGCGGTACGCAATGTCTCGAATAGTTGAAAAATAACTAGATTCATTTCCTGTTTCAATTTCAAAACGAATAATTGTTCCAAAAACTGCTGTATTTTTAACCATTGGATTGGCACTAATCTTTCGAGCAAATTCAAGGTGTTTTGATTGAATTATCTCAATACTTTCCCAAGTTTCTGGTTCTTCAAAAATGTCTAAACTAGCGTTTGCAGCAGCGCAAGAAAGTGCATTCCCAGTAAATGAATGTCCGTGAAGCAAAGCTTTTACTTTTTCTGGCGCAAGAAATGCAGTAAATATTTCCTCGGTTGCAACTGTTAAACCTAAGGGTAAAGTTCCTCCAGTTAGGCCTTTCGACAAGCAAATAATATCGGGTTTTTGCGTGCAATGATTCAGTGCGAAAAGTTTTCCTGTTCTTCCCCATGCGGTCATTACTTCATCAAAAATGACGAGCGAATTGTATTTATGAGCAAGGGAAACTAATTCATCCAAAAAATCTGGACTATAAACGCGCATTCCAGCTGAACCTTGAATTAATGGCTCAACAATTATACCTGCAATTTCGCCTGTTTGAAGTAGTTTTTCTAAATTATCTACAATTTCCTTATTGTTTTCTTTGGTTGGAAAAGCTATAAAATCTACGTCAAAGAAAAAATGTTCAAATGGTTCATTAAAATATCCGCGTTCACCAACTGCCATTGCACCGAAAGTGTCGCCATGATAAGCTCCCTCAATAGCAATTACTCGTTTCTTTGATTCATTTTTATTGGACCAATATTGAAAAATCATTTTTAAAGCAACTTCAATAGCAGTTGACCCATTGTCTGAAAAGAAAACTTTTGAAAACGAAGAAGGAAGAATTGTACAAATTCGTTCTGCAAGCCGAATTGCTTGTGGATGAGTTGCTCCGGCGAATATTGTGTGATCTAAATTCGCTAATTGATTTGTGATTGCTTCTTGTATATGCGGATGACAATGTCCATGAACGTTTACCCACCAAGAAGAATTTGCATCAATATATTCTTTACCATCAGCTGTAAAAAGGGAAGCAGATTCAGCTCTAACAATTACCAAATTTTCGTCGGCAGTTAATGCTTGTGTAAACGGGTGCCAAACATATTGCTTGTCTTTTTTTAACCAATCTGAAGTTTCCATTCTTGTGCAGCTTTTTGAATATTTTCATGTGAAAGGTTCTCTATATGAGGAATATAAGTGATTTTAAGCTTTGGGAAATGTGTGTTATAAATGCGTTCAGATGCTACATTTCTATTTCCATTTATTATTAAAGAACGAATTTCCATATTTTTTGAAAGTAAAGTATGAATCGATAAAAGAGTATGATTTATACTTCCCAAATAATGCTTTGTAACTAAAAACAGGGGCAAGTTCCATTTTTGAAATAAATCAAGATACAAAAGTCCGGAATCATTAATTGGAACCATTAAACCTCCGGCACCTTCAATTAATGTATTTCTTTCGAAATCAATTAACTCAAAGTCGTTCTCTTGAAGATTTATTCCGTCTATTCTCGCCGATTCGTGCGGAGAAAGTGGTTGAGAAAGTAAAAAGCGTTCCGGGTGAATTGTTCGAGGAGACGTGTTTTGTTTCACAAAATTGCTATCCAAATTATTTAATTCGCCAGCTTGAACTGGTTTCCAATAATCCATTTCTAATGCTTCACAAACTACCGCACTACAAAAAGTTTTACCAACTTCAGTTCCTATTCCTGTAATTATTGCATGCATTATGAACGTAATTCTGCCCCGAGTTCAGATTTTAATTGGGTTTTAATTTTTTCCATAATTCCATCAACTTGCGTGTCTTTTAATGTTTGCTCTGGATCTTGAAAAATAAATGAAACCGCATATGATTTTTTTCCTTCGGGTAAATTCTTTCCTTCGTATACATCAAAGAGTCCAATTCGCTTTAGAATTTTTTTGTCGATCTTCTGACTAAGTTGCTGAACAGAATCAAATTTCACATTTCTATTTAACAATAACGAAAAATCGCGACGGACCTCAAAAAACTTCGGCAATTCTTTGTATTGTGTTTTGGCAAATTTCAATGAATCAATTAACGCATCCCAATCAAGATCAGCAATATATACATCAGACTTAACTCCAAAATGTTTACGAATGGCAGGTGTTACCCATCCAATTTCCCCGATAGTGTTTTTCAGAATGTTTAAAGTAAGTCCATCAGAAAATATTTCGTAAGAGAAATTAGCGTTTTCTTGAACCAAAGACGATAAACCTAAACGCTCCAAAACAGAACTAACTATTCCTTTTAATGTATAAAAACTTACTTTTTCGTTAGTTGAATTCCAAGACTCTTCCTCTTTTCTTCCTGAAATAGCAATCAATAATCGTTTATTTTCTTTGTATTGACCATCAATTTTTTGGTATATCTTTCCAAATTCAAAAAGTTTCACATCTGAATTTTGTCTATTCTGATTGTGCGAAATATTTTCCAAAGCTTGAAAAACCATACTTTGACGCATAACAGCTAAATCTTGACTCAATGGATTCAGCATTACAACATTGAATTCTGATTTCAAGTTTTCACCTGCAAGTTTTTCAACATAAACAGGACTTGTGAGCGAATTATTCAAAATTTCGTTCAAGCCCATACCAGCTAAAACTTCTGAAATATTCACACCTAATCTTTCAATATCTAATTTAGCTGATATAACTAATGAGGTGTTTAATTTTTCAGGTAATGCAACTTTGTTGAAGCCATAAATACGAAGTATTTCTTCAATAACATCAATTTCTCTGTCAACATCTATTCTATAATTTGGAACCAATAATTGAAGTGAATTAGCTAGTTCACTAACAATTACAAAATCTAAACTAGTTAAAATATTCTTGATTGTTTCTTTTGGAATTACGGAACCTATGATTGTATTACATCTTTCAAAACGAAATTCCACTTTACGTTTTTCTATAATTTTGAAATAAAAATCTTGGGTTTTCGAAGAAACTTCACCTCCTGCAATTTGAATAATTAAATCAACTGCTCGACTGATAGAATAAGGCAACAAATCTACATCAACACCTCTTTCAAATCGAAAACTAGCATCTGTTGACAAACCCAAACGCTTAGCCGTTTTACGAATACTAACCGGTTGAAAATAAGCTGCTTCTAAAAAAATTTCTTTCGTATTTTCATTAACGCCCGAGTTTTTTCCGCCAAAAACACCTGCGATACACATTGGACCATTCAAATTTGCAATCACTAAATCTTCAGAACTTAATTCTCTTTCGAGTCCGTCGAGCGTAGTAATTTTTTCTTTTTCATGCGCTGTTCGAACAATTACGTTTCCGTTGACAAAATTGGCATCAAAGGCATGCAATGGTGTAGCTAAATCTCGCATCACATAATTCGTTACATCTACTATGTTATTAATTGGCGAAATTCCAACTGCGCGTAATTTATTTTGCAACCAAGCGGGCGATGGTTTTACTGTAATTCCAGAAATAGAAACAGCCATGTATCTTTGACATCTTTCTTGGTCTTGAATTTTTACCTCAATTTTTACTTTTTCTGTAACTAAATGTTCGGAAACTTCTTTGAGTTTCAATTTGATATGTGTGTTGTTTTTACAATTCAAATAAGCAATCACATCTCGGGCAACCCCAATATGACCCATTGCGTCTGCTCGATTTGGAGTTAAACCAATTTCTAAACACGTATCATTTTCGAGTTCGAGATATTCTGCAGCCGAGGTACCAACTTGGGCATTCGAATCTAAAACCAAAATACCTTCGTGTCCTTTTCCAAGTCCTAATTCATCTTCAGCGCACAGCATTCCATGCGATTCTACATCCCGAATTTTGGAAACTTTCATTTTTAAAGGTTCGTTTGGAGTAGGATAGAGGGTAGTGCCAACTGTTGCCAATAAAACTTTTTGACCAACTGCAACATTGGGAGCGCCACAAACAACCTGAAGAGTCTCTTTTCCAGTGTTAACAAGTGTAACATTCAAACGATCTGCATTTGGGTGTTTTTCACAGCTTGTTATTTCTGCAACTATAACTCCTGTTAGTCCACCCTTTACCATTTCAACGGCTTCAAAACCTTCAACTTCTAAACCGGTATCAGTTAAAATTTGATCTAATTCTTCCGGAGATTTTGCTTCAGGCAAGTATTCACTTAACCAAGAGTGTGAAATTTTCATATTTTTTGTGAAATGTGTTGCGAAATTAAGAATTTTGGTCGAAAAATTTACCAATAAATCCGTAAATTCGCAATGAATTTTATTGAATGAAATACTGTATTTTTTTTCTTTTTGGGTTTTTAAGTACCTTTTTGTTTTCACAATCTGAATTCTCGGTAAGTGGTTATTTGACTGAAGAATTAACTGGAGAACCTTTAATTGGTGCGCAAATTACTGCTCTACTTCAAAAAAGAACAATTCAAACGAATGAATTCGGGTTTTATTCCATGACTTTAAATGAAGGAAATCAACTACTTTGTTTTTCAGCTTCGGGACTTAAAACAGATACAATTTCCTTGTTTTTGAATGGTAATAAAACAATTAATCGCTCTTTAAAACAAGACGCAACTGAAATTGGTATAGTTGAAGTTTCTGCAAAAAGAGATGATAATTTTAATTCAACGAAAATTGGTGAGCTTCAAGTTGACATGGAACTTGCCAAGAAACTTCCCGCTTTTATGGGAGAAGTAGATATTATTAAGACTTTACAGTTAATGCCTGGAGTTTCTTCAGTTTCTGAGGGTGGACAAGGTTTTTATGTTCGTGGAGGTGGCCCTGATCAGAATTTAGTTCTCCTCGATAACGCACAAGTTTATAATGCTTCGCATTTATTTGGGTTTTTCTCTGTTTTCAACGCCGATGCTGTGAAAAGTGTGAATTTAATTAAAGGAAGTATTCCAGCAAATTACGGCGGACGTTTATCTTCAGTTTTAGAAGTAAATATGAACGAAGGAAACAACAAGCGATTCAAAGTTACGGGCGGTTTAGGTTTGATTTCTTCTCGCTTAACCATTGAAGGTCCGATTGTTAAAGACAAAGCTTCCTTTATTGTATCTCTTCGAAGAACATATTTAGATGTTTTCATGAAAGCATTTACTAAACCAACAAGTGCATTTGCCGGAACAACTTACTATTTCTACGATTTTAATGGAAAAATTAATTATCGATTAAGTCAGAAAGATAAATTATATCTGAGCGCTTATTATGGAAAAGATTTGTTTAATTTTGGAAACCAAAAAGACGATTTTTCTGTTCGAATGCCTTGGGGAAATGGGATTGTAGCTGCACGATGGGCACATCAATTTTCTGATAAATGGTTCATGAACACTACATTAAGCATGACAGATTATTTGTTTTCTTTTGGTTCTCAGCAAGATCAATTTCGGTTTGAATTAAAGTCGGGCATACGCGATTATGGCGCGAAAACAGAATTGTCTTATTATTCGGGTAAACGCCATACAGTAAAGTTTGGTGCAGACTATTTGTTTCACACATTTACGCCAACGTCTGTTTCTGCATCTCAAGCTGAGACAGTTTTTGACACCGGAATTGCACAGAAATTATACAGTCATGAATCTGGAGTTTTTATTCAAGATGAATTAGATTTGAATGAATTTATTCGCGTGAATGCTGGTTTCAGATACAGTATGTATCAATTTGTTGGTCCATTTACTCGTTTTGTAAAAGGAAATATAGCAAATCCGGATAGTTCAATAAATTATAAATCTGGAGAAGTGATTCAGTTTTATCAAGGTTTCGAACCTCGAATATCTGCTCGTTTTTTATTGAAAAATCAAAGTTCAATTAAAGCTGGTTTCACGGTGAACAATCAATATGTGCATTTGGCAAGTTTAAGTGCTGTATCACTTCCAACAGATATTTGGTACCCAACAACAGATATTGCGCAACCTCAGAGAGGATGGCAAGCAAGTGCTGGTTATTTTAAGAATTTCAATAAAAACAAATGGGAAACATCTTTTGAAGTTTACTACAAACACATGAAAAATGTGATTGATTACAAACAGGGTGCGCTCCCAGCAGATAATGTTTCCGATAATCCAGATAATTTATTGGTGTTTGGAACTGGTTGGAGTTATGGAGCAGAATTGTTTATTAAACGAACATTTGGTAAGTTAACCGGCTGGATAGGATATACTTGGGCAAAAACAGATCGTTTGTTTCCTGATTTACAAGCCGAAGTCTTTCCAGCGAAGTATGATCGTCGACATGATGCCACTGTTGTTGCAACTTATGAACTAAATAAACATTGGACTTTCGGATTGGCATTCATTTACGCCTCGGGAAACACCTTAACCTTACCGTCTAGTTGGTATACTCAAGATCAAGATATTTTATTCAATTATGGACTAAAAAATTCAACACGAATGGCAGCTTACCACCGATTTGATGTTTCTGCAACTTGGTACGATAAACCTACAAAAAAAGTAACAAATAGTGAAACTGGCGAAATTGAAGAGCTTCCTAAAAAGTTTCGGCAAAATGTAAACTTTAGTGTTTACAATATCTACAACAGGGCAAACCCTTATTTTTTATATATAGACAATGATGGTTCACTTTTGGAAAACGATTTCAAAATTAGCGTCAAACAAGTTTCTTTATTCCCAATAATACCAAGTATCACATGGAATTTCGCATTTTAATTTCCGCACTTTTACTTTTAATAAGTAGTTCTTCTTGTGTAAAAGAAGTTAAAATTGACATCCCAAATTACGAGGAACAATTAGTAATTGATGGAAGAATTGAAACAGACCAACCCCCTTTGGTGATTCTATCAAAAACGAGAGATTTATACGCCTCTACTTCAATTGATGCGTATTTGAATGGTTTTCAATCTGGGGCAATTGTAACTGTTTCAGACGGAACCATTACCATTCAACTAGATGAAATTTGTTCCAATAATTTACCCGCAGGAACTGAAGAAATGGCGGCAGAGTTATTTGGAATATCTGTTGATCAACTTGCAGACTACAATTTGTGTGCTTATACGAGTTTCAATAGTGCAATTTGGGGTCAAGTTGGAAAAACATATACTTTAACAGTTCAACATGAAGGTAAAACATACACTTCTGAAACAAAAATTGAACAACCAACAGCTTTAAACAAAACGTTTTGGAAACAAGAACCAGATGCAGCTCCTGGAAATGGGTTCTCTTGGGCCGAACTTTCAGATAATGGAAACCAATTTGATGCGTATTTTTGGTCAGTTAAACGTATTAATTTAGTGAATGGTGAAACAAGAGATGCAAATTATACAGCCACTTTTAATCCTGCCTTTGACGACCAGTTTATTAACGGTACCACATTTGAGTTTGCTTATGAAAACCCAATGGCTTGGGGAGATGCAACACTTGCTCAGGAAAATAAGCCCTATTTTCAATTGAACGACACGGTTGTAATTAAATTCTCAAAAATAGATCCAGCAGTTTACGAATTCATGGAAAAAAAGTATTTTCAACGTCAAAACCAAGGAAATCCTTTCGCTGCTCCAGCTCCAATTCAAACAAATATTAAAGGTGGAGCTGTTGGTGTTTGGGCGGGGTATTCTCCAAGTTTTGACACATTAATTTGTGTGCCTTAATCTTTGGCACAGAATTAGTAGAACTTTTAAAAGTTGAAAATTAACAATCAACTGCTTTTTATATTATATTTGAATACGTAATTTTTAATTTTGAAACAATGAAATTCTTAACAATACTATCTGCTCTTATCTTTTCAGTTACAATTTTTGCCGAAAAACCTACTCACAAAGAATGGGACGAACTTTTGAAAAAGCACGTAAATGCTTCTGGTAAAGTAAATTATGCCAATTTTAAGAAAGATGTTGCCAAATTAGATGCTTATATTAAGATTTTAAAAGACAATACTCCTGCAAGTGACTGGACATCAAATGAAAAGAAAGCATTTTGGATAAATTGTTACAATGCGCATGCGATTAAATTGATTATTTCAAAAAATCCAGCGAAGAGTGTAAATGATATCAAAGCAGATGGAAAAGGAGCTTTTGATTATGATTTCATCGAAGTTGGAGGATCTAAAATGTCACTTAACGATTTAGAAACGAATAAACTACGAAAAGCTTTTAAAGATGGTAGAATTCATTTCGCAGTGAATTGTGCGTCAATATCTTGTCCGAATTTATTAAACAAAGCATTTACTGCTGAAAATGTAGAAGCAAATTTAACAAGTTTAGCAAAAAAGTTTTTAACTGATAAAACTCGTAATAAATTATCGGCTGATAAAATTGAAGTATCAAAAATTTTCGACTGGTACAAAGAAGATTTTGGAGACGTAATTACGTTTATCAACAAATACAGCGGTGTAAAAGTGAATGCTGATGCAAAAATAACGTATATGGAATACGACTGGAATTTGAACAAACAGTAATGAATTCGTTCAGTATATTCACAATGGTTTTTGTTTCTTTTTTAGGTTTTGGACAGGCAAATGTTCCGAAAGAATTCAATGACTTATTGAAAAAATATTACGACAAAGATTTTCCAACAATTTCAACTGAAGAAGCTCAAAAAAAACTGAATACTAAGAATGTTTACTTTTTAGATATTCGTGAAGAAGAAGAGTTTGAAGTTAGTCATCTGCCTGGCGCAATTAATTATGGCTCAAATTCAGACAACAAGAGTATTCTAAAGAAGATACCCAAAGATGCTGAAGTAATCGTTTATTGTTCAATTGGTTACAGAAGTCAAAAAGCAGGAAAAGAATTAATTAAATTGGGTTATACGCATGTTGAAAATTTGTACGGTGGAATTTTCCAGTGGTTTAACGAAGAAAAAAAAGTGGTAAACGAAAACAATCAGGCTACTCGAAAAATTCATACTTACAATGAAAAATGGTCGAAGTGGGTTCTTAAAGGAGATAAAGTTTACTAATCTTAATTCGAATTGGCTTGCCAATACTTTCTGATTTCAACTCGAATACGAGCATCTATTTGCTTAATTTTTAGGATTTGGAATCGTATATAGCTTATTAACAATTTAAATTCTAAAATTTCAAAACAGTTCAATAGAAAACGGTAAGTTTTACTGGTTTCAATTT
Organism: Crocinitomicaceae bacterium; assembly: GCA_031409255.1. Lineage (GTDB taxonomy): Bacteria > Bacteroidota > Bacteroidia > Flavobacteriales_D > Crocinitomicaceae > Fluviicola. Next base: position 8,009 of record JANNWW010000213.1, on the reverse strand, counting down.
TCATTTGATAATTATTGTGGTATTTTTGCTAAAAGTTTAGAAAATGAAATTCTTTATAGATACGGCGAACTTAAACGATATTCGCGAAGCAAATGATTTGGGTATTTTAGATGGCGTAACAACCAATCCTAGTTTAATGGCAAAGGAAGGGATTACTGGTCATAATAATATTTTAAAGCATTATGTTGAAATATGTACTATTGTAGACGGTCCAGTTAGCGCGGAAGTAATTGCAACAGATTTTAATGGAATGATTCGGGAAGGTGAGGCATTAGCTGATTTACATAAAAATATTGTCGTAAAAGTTCCTATGATTCCCGCGGGAATAAAAGCAATAAAATATTTCTCTTCAAAAGGAATAAAAACCAATTGTACACTAATTTTTTCTGCCGGACAAGCACTTTTAGCAGCAAAGGCAGGAGCATCTTACGTTTCGCCATTTGTTGGTCGTTTAGATGATATTTCCACAAACGGAATGGATTTAATTCAACAAATTCGTATTATTTTTGACAATTACGGCTTCGAAACAGAAATTTTAGCGGCATCTATACGTAACCCAATTCATATTATTCAATGTGCTGAAATTGGATCTGATGTAATGACTGGCCCGTTGAGTGCAATTATGGCCTTGGCAAAACACCCATTAACAGATAGCGGTTTGGCGCAATTTCTTGCAGACTATGCCAAAGGAAACGGTTAATATTTATTCTAAAATTTAAGTATACGCATGAAAACAACACTTTTAATTTTAACGGTTTTTATTTCTTCTTTGAGCTTTGCGCACAACTATTTTTTTGCATTTGTAGAACTAGATTTCAATGAAAATAAAAATCTATTTGAAGCAACACTAACTGCAAGTGCTCACGATTTAGAAGATGTTTTAAACGAAGTAGGAATTCCGGTTAAAGAGTTGGAGGATCATTATTCGGATAGTGTTATGTCTCAAAAAATTGAATCTTTTATTTTAGATCATTTTACCGTTTATTCGAATGGAAAAGTAGTATTTAAATTAGTTGGATTTGAGGTAAATAAGCAAGGTCTAGTAAATTTCTATTTCACGTCAACTTCGTGTGGAATTCCTGAAAAAACAATTGAAATTCGATTCGATTTTTTAATGGATCAATTGCCAGAACAACAAAATAAATTAACTTATCTAACTGATAAAGAACAAAAAACAACAATTTTTCTTCAAAACAAAAGAACGCAAATTATTCAATTATGAAATTATTTATTCCTTTTTTCCTCATTTCAAGTTGCGTTTTCTCTCAATCAAAATTTGCGCAACTAGACATTGAACTTCCAACTCCAAATGAGTTCAGAACAGCTTCAGGTTCGCCCGGAAATCATTATTACCAACAAAAAGCAGATTATAAAATTTCTTTGATTTTAGAAGACGATAAGCAAATAATTCGCGGTGAAGAAATAATAACATACACAAATAATTCGCCCGATAATTTAGAATACTTGTGGTTGCAATTAGATCAAAATATCTATAAAAAAGACGCTGATAACAAATTTATTGAAGTCGATAAAATGGAAGATTTTAGATCTATTAAAGATGTTGAACGTAAACTTCAAGTTTTTGATGGTGGATACAACATTGAATCGGTTTCTTCTGTTTCAGGTGAAAAAATAAAATATGCAATCAACAAAACAATGATGCGTATTGATCCAACAAAACCACTCGGACCGAAACAATCTATTTCTTTTAAAGTGAAATGGTGGTACAACATTAACGACCGAATGAAAGTTGGAGGCAGATCGGGTTACGAATACTTCGAATCAGATAAAAATTACTTGTACACAATTGCCCAGTTCTTCCCACGCATGTGCGTATACAACGATGTGGAAGGTTGGCAGAACAAACAATTCCTTGGAAAAGGCGAGTTTACTTTACCATTCGGCGATTATGAAGTTTCTATTACAGTTCCTTCAGATCATATTGTTGCTGGAACCGGTGAATTACAAAATGCAAGTGCAGTTATGACTGCTGCTCAGCGTGAGCGTTTTGCGAAAGCCAAAATTGCAGATTCGCCCGTTTTAATTGTGACACAAGCAGAAGCAGAAGAAAACGAAATAACAATCGATGGAGGAACGAAAACATGGATTTATAAAGCGAAAAACGTGCGTGATTTTGCCTTTGCTTCGTCTCGAAAATTCATGTGGGATGCGCAAAATACGGTTGTGAATGGTAAAAACATTCTTTGCATGTCTTTTTATCCGAAAGAAGGAAACCCACTCTGGGAAAGGTATTCAACTAAATTAATTGCGCATACAATTCAAATATATTCAAAATACACGATAGATTATACCTATCCGGTTGCAATTTCAGTTCATGCAAACCAAATTGGAATGGAATACCCAATGATTTGTTTCAATGGTGGCAGACCGAAATCTGATGGAACCTATTCTGAGGAAACAAAATACGGAATGTGGGGAGTGATTATTCATGAAGTAGGACATAATTTTTTCCCAATGATTATCAATTCAGACGAAAGACAATGGTCTTGGATGGATGAAGGTTTGAATACATTCGTTCAATATTTAACGGAACAAGAGTGGGAGAGAGCTTACCCTTCGAGACGTGGACCCGCTTACATGATTACTGATTACATGCGTGGCGACAAGCAGTTTATTTCTCCAATTATGACAAATTCAGAGTCGATTTGGCAATTTGGAAACAACGCATACGGAAAACCTGCAACTGCTTTAAATATTTTAAGAGAAACTGTTATGGGACGCGAACTTTTCGATTATTCGTTTAAAATTTATTGTGAGCGCTGGAAATTTAAACACCCAACTCCGGCAGATTTTTTCAGAACAATGGAAGACGCTTCTGGTGTAGATTTAGATTGGTTTTGGAGAGGTTGGTTTTATTCAACCGACTTTGTTGATATTTCTTTAGACAATGTGAAGCATTTTCAATTAAATACGAATAACCCTGAAACAGAGAAAGCATTGAATCAGGAAAAAGCTGGAAATAAGCAAGAATTCATTGGCGATGTTCGAAATAGAGAAAGTATAAAACAAACTGTTAATGAAAAAGATAGTACGATTGATGATTTTTATGAAAAAAGAAACTTGTTTGAAGTTGATAAACTAGACAAAGAAGAGTATGCTGCTTTTCAAAATTCATTAACTCAAGAGCAAAAGAAATTATTGGAATCGAATAAACATTTTTATGAGCTTTCTTTTACAAATAAAGGTGGATTAGTGAGTCCTTTGATTATTCAATTTACTTTTACCGATGGAACTAAAGAGGTCATTCGAATTCCGGCAGAAATTTGGAAAATGGATCAGGAGACTATAACGAAAGTATTCATTTTCGATAAGGAAGTAAAAACCTTTGAATTAGATCCTTTTCTGGAAATGGCCGATTGCAATGTTAATAACAACTCATATCCCGTTAAAAGTTCCGCAACACGTTTTCAGGTTTTTGAGAAAAAACAAAGCTCAGAAAACCCTATGCAGCGTCAGAAAAGAATGGAAAACGGAAAGTAAAAAATTTATTTTATTTTATTGAAGTTTTTAGCACGAAGAGTAGTTTCTATTAAATTCTTCTCTTTTTCTATTGCTCAATTGGTTCAATAACTTATATTTGTGTTCAGATTTAAAAAAATAATTCAACAGAATGGGAAAAGGTGATATCAAAACAGCCAAAGGTAAACGTGTAAATGGTTCATACGGAAACGCACGCAAAAGAAAAGTAACAACAACAGTTGCTCCTCCAAAAGCTAAAGTTGAAAAGAAAGTAACAGCAAAAAAAGAAACAGTTAAAAAAGAAGTTGTTGCTAAAGCACCTGTTGCTAAAAAAGAAGTTGCTGAGAAAGTTGTTGCTGAAAAGAAAGCACCAGTTAAAAAAGCACCAGTTAAAAAAGCGCCAGCTAAGAAAAAAGACGAAGCATAAGTTTCTTATCTTATATATAATTCTAAATGACTTCTCGGAGTCATTTTTTTTTGCTTTAGATTCCGATAAAAAAAGCAATCCGATAAACAACCGGAATGTAAACACCATTTTCTTTTCGCATAAAATAACCCTGTGCAAACGGACTGTTTTGATGATCAATTACATCATACATAATTCCAGCATTCAAGCGCACACCGTCTGTAATTTGCTTTGAAAAACCACCTCCAACTAAAAGAGTAGGAACCCAAGAGCGTTTTGCTTGAATAAATCCGTTATTGAAAGGCGTGTAATGTGCTTCTAACTCAGCTCCAATGAACAACCATTCAAAAAAACGGTAATGTAAAAACAAGCCCGGACCATAAATATTGTAACCAAATCGTTGTTCAAAGGTTTGAAACCAAGAACGTTGATAGCGAATACTCGGACCAAAAGCGAAGTTTTCTTTTTGAATGAAAGCAAGTTTTAAACTTCCACCTGTAGTTCCGCCTAAAGTTGAAGCAGAAAAATTAAAATCAATACCGAGTTCTTTTTCAGCAACAGATTTTTTTGGTTCCTCCGTTTCAACACCGTCGTAGAGTTCATTGTCCTCTTGAGTGAAAGTGTAAGTTCCAAAACAGATAAAAAGAAGAAGTAAATAAAAAGTTTTCATATAAAAAGTGTTTTTAAAACAGCTGTGTCAATTGTATGTGCACCATCAAAAGAATGCAATTCGAAATTAAAGTTACGGTAAAAATTTGTTATTTTAATTCTGTTTTCTGAAGTGAAATAGGGGTCGTTGTCACCTAAAACGAATATTTTTTGATCCATCTCCATTTCAAAGCTCGAATTTTCAATATCTGGAGGAAAAACACTGGCCCAAGAAATGTATTTATGACACGCAATTTTTTGGTTCGAGATCCATCTGCTGGCTGTAGCTCCACCTTGCGAAAAACCTAAAACACTGAACTTTTTCCAGGTATGTTTTTTTGAAAAATAAACAAATAAATCATTCAAAGCGGCATTGTTTTCTTGAATATCTTTTTCTCTCAGTTCTTTTGTCATCCAAGATGCGCCAACTCTTCCGTCGGTTCCATTCAAATAAAACCGATGCATACCTTCAGGGAAAACAAATAATTTATTATCTAAATTGAGTGTTTCAAATTTCTTCGAGAAAAATTCAACTAACTGACCATAGCCGTGAAAAACAAAAATAAGTTCATCAATTTCTCGATCATCTGAGTTTCCAATCGTTAAATAGCGAAATGTTTTAGATACAGAGAGAAAGTGTTCTTCTGTCATTGATTATTTTTTTAATGCAAATTTGGCTGCTTGTGGAACATAGAAAAAATTATAAAGCATTTTTTTTTCTTTTGTAATTGAAGGAGAATATTTGTAAATATCTCCCACATTGCTTGTGTAATTATCAATTTCGCTTTCATAAATCTGAATATCCATTCCTATTCCTGTTTGAGATGGAACTAGTTTATGAAGAAAAGCTTCTGGTTTTACTTCTCCAATGAAGTCGAACTCTTTCCATTGGAAAACCATGGTTAAATCATTTTCATTCAAAACAGTGAAATAGCTTTTATACGCAGAATTACGAATTCGGTGACCCAAAACGATGTCTTTTCTAGTTGGCGAACAAATGCTCTCAAAACGCACGTCTAATTCGCGTCCGGGAGAAGATGGAGCTGGAATTGGAACGGATAATTTCCCTAGTTTTCCGTCGTAATAAAAAAAGAAATTGTACCTACCCATGAATCCGATTTCAGCCATTTTCGCTTGATTTTTCTTTTTGATCGACTCATTTATAGCATAATCCAAGCGATTAACAGTTACGAAAGCATCTTCAATTGTATCTGAATTGATGAATTCACGGTAAATTTTTAATGAATATTTTTCAGTTACTGGGATTTCTAAACTGGCTTCCACATTTCGTTTAATTTTCTCGGTGAAAGCGAGGTCAACTGAATTGCTTTTTTGTTCATTTGGATCATCTGAAGGAATTGGATCGACACAAGAAACTAGAACTAAGAGTGAAAGAATGTATTTGAATTGTTTCATAATTTTATACTTGATTATTAAAATTGAACACCTCTAATTATGACTAATAGTCGATGTTTAAGTTAAAACGTATTTTTAATAGCTCAAGGTTGGGGTTTTTTTTACGCATTTTCTCAAATCGTTGATTTCCATTCATAAATTGTGCATCCTCTTCCTCCTCAACTTCATTCAGTACAACTGTAATTTGCAATGAATAATTCTCAATTTTCTCTCTTATTTTAGAAACAATTTCGGGAAGTAAATTCGTTAAACGTTGAGTAACAATTGGCACATCGCACACAAATTGAAAATGGGTTTCATCTAATTGATGGATATCACGTTTCAACATTGCTGCACCAACCAAATCGTTTCCACCAGCTTTAATTAAATGACCCTGAGCTTTCCAATGTTGAATAACATCGTTTATATCAAAATCTTTGTGCGGAAGATCTCCAGCAGGAATAAATTGTTTTCTACGTTGTTCTTCGATTGCTTCGTTTAAAGATAAGGTAGTTGTTCTAAGTTTTCCTGTTGGCTGAGAAAGCACTACCGGTTCTGGTTTTTGTTGCACAACATTTGTAGGTTCTGCATCGGGTTTATTTACTTTTGGAGCAACATTTGTTTCCGGACGAAGACTCTGTCCCAAATACGGAGCAATAAGAACTGGGTCAGTTAGGGATTTTTTTTTTCAAGCTCAGATTTAATCGAACTTACTTGCATGAGTGCAATTTCAACGAGAAGTCGCTGATTTTTAGCAGCTTTGAACTCCACGTCAGCTCTACTCAAAACACTCAAAGCTCTAATTGCAAATTGCGCATCTAATTTCTTAGCTTGATCTTCAAATTGTTTCCCAACTTGTTCTGAAACTTCTAATAAATTTACTGTACGTGGATCTTTACACACTAATAAATCTCTAAAATGATTCGAAAGACCAAGAATAAAATTGTGACTATCAAATCCTTTTTCCATTATGTCATTGAATAACAAAAGGTTTGCAGGAATGTCTTCAAGTATTGCGTTTTCTATTACTTTGAAAAAATAGTCGTAATCTAAAATATTTAAATTTAATTGGACGTCTTTCAAGGTCATGTTTGAACCACAAAAGGTTACAATTTGATCGAATATTGAAAGTGAATCACGCAATGCTCCTTCTGCTTTTTGAGCAATTAAATGCAAAGCATCTGGATCTGCTGTTATATCCTCTTTCGTTGCAACCATTGCCAAATGATCTGCAATATCTTTTACTCGAATACGCTGAAAATCAAAAATCTGACAACGCGAAAGAATAGTAGGAATAATTTTATGTTTCTCGGTTGTTGCAAGAATAAAAATTGCGTGAGCAGGTGGTTCCTCTAAAGTTTTTAAAAACGCATTGAAAGCACTATTAGACAACATGTGAACCTCGTCAATAATATATACTTTGTGTGAACCTAACTGCGGAGCGAAACGAACTTGATCTACTAATTCACGAATGTCGTCTACAGAGTTATTCGAAGCAGCATCTAACTCAAACACATTTAAAGAGGCATTTTCGTTGAATGAAACACAACTGTCACATTTATCACACGCTTCGGTGTTTTCTGTTCGAGCTATACAATTAATCGTTTTGGCTAAAATTCGAGCAGTTGTTGTTTTTCCTACACCACGAGAACCACAAAATAAAAATGCTTGCGCCAAATGGGCGCTTTTAATTGCATTTTTTAATGTATTGGTAATGTGCTTTTGCCCAACTACCGTATCAAAAGTTTGCGGGCGATACTTGCGTGCAGAAACAACAAAATCAGACATGAAACAAAATTAATTATTCTCTTTTTAAATAACTAGCTATGTTGATAACTTATAGTTGATTATTATTAACCTGAGTTCGATTATAAATCCTACTCAGAACGCCAATAAAATTGTATATTTGAGTTAAAATCAGGAAGGATTGGCGAGCCAGTTCGAATGGGTTTAACGAAAAAGATGCTTTTTATAGGCGAAAGAAGTGTGGATTTGTAAAAACTATTTCTTTTAAAACAGTATCTCACTCGTCTATTTTCTTCGAAATAGCTAGCTATTCCTCATAAAACGAGTCTCAGAT
>JANNWW010000212.1:0-14725 GCA_031409255.1 Crocinitomicaceae bacterium | reverse complement strand
ACAAACACGCAATGGTCTGTTCAATAATTCAACCAGCTCACTGAGTGGTTTTGTCATTTCAGATTCATGAAAAAGTGCAAATTCTTCGTTTAATTCCTTAATTTTGTCAAGCGAAGGCATTTGTTGAATCTCTTCAATTTTTTCTTGAATATATAAGTTTAATCCACCCAAGGTTTGAATGGTTTCAATTGCAATTTCACTGTCTTCTAAATGCTGCACATTATCGATATTCTTAATTACAATTAAATCAGAATCAATAGATTGAATATTTTCAAGTAAAGCTCCGTGCCCTGCCGGACGTGTAAATTCTTCGCCATTTTCTTTCAATACTTTTGTGCCATCTAAATAATAAACTGAAGTATTACTATCTGGATTTTGAACTGAAAAATCTATTTTTAGTTGTTTCCCAGTTAATCCAGTCAGAAAATTTAATTGCTCCTGAATTCTATTTTCGAATTTCTGTTGAATGGTAAAATGAAACGAACAATTGTCGTTTGTTGCAGCCAAACCTTGCAATACATGTTCGTGGAAAGGGTTCAATAAAAACGGGCCATATTTGTGAAAAGGAATTAAACCTTTGGGCAAATGTGCAAGTCCCATTCCGTTGTTGTTCAGAATAAAAGCTACAAATTGCTCTATGTCCATAGTTCGTTCGCGCAATTGTTCTTGAATTTCAGCTGGCAACTGAAAAAAGAAGGCAAAATCTTCTACATGATTTAAAAATCGTTCCACAGCAGATCTGTTTTCTTCTGTTGGCTCTTCTAGAAAATCGAATAAAAACTCGAACATGCGCGAGCCAGAGCCAGAAGCTGGAATAAAAAAACATTTCGTTTTATCTGAAAACACAAACTTTTCGCGCAATTGAATGAGTGCGGAGTTATCAATTGACACAATTCCATCTCCAATTTTACAAGGTGCAAATAGCTCAACTTCTGGTTGTTTTTCTTCTATTACTGATGTATTTGTTTGCATGTATGTTTAATTCGTTCGTTTTTCTTTACTTTGTTGAATGAAATACACCCGTTCTTGGTTCAATTATTTCCGTAAAGCGAAAGGTCGCCACGGAATTCATTCGCCGTTTGTGTTTCAATTAATCAACTCTTGTTTAACGACAAAAGTGGATAAAAATTTTGAAATTCTTAGAAAAAGCTTTCTACAAGAATTGTATTCCGACACCAAATTATTCAAAATAAACGACTTAGGCGTTGGTTCGAAACGATTGCTTCTAACAAGATCTGCTAAAAATTTAGCTAAAAACACATCTTCGAAAGGAATATATGGAAATCTTTTGTGGAAATTGGTTCATTTTTATCGTCCAAATTTGAGTTTGGAATTGGGCACTTCTGTTGGTTTGGGAGCGTTTACAATTGCTGAAGGAAATAACACAGGAAATGTTCATACGGTTGAAGGTTGTGAAAACACGCTTCGTAAAGCAGAAATTAATTTTTCAAAATTTAAACTCGCTAATGTTGTTACATTCAATACAGATTTTGAAAATTTTCTAGCTCAAAATTCGGGTTTGAAGTATGACTTTGTTTTTTTAGATGGAAATCATTCGAAACTAGCCACTTTGAATTATATTGACTTACTTGAAAACAAAACACATTCGGAAACTTTTTTTGTTTTTGACGATATTCGTTGGAGTGAAGATATGTGGGAAATGTGGTTGGAAATTGTTGGGCGTGCAGATTTTCATGTCACATTAGATTTTGGACGAATGGGAATTGCGGTAAAACGTCATCAACAAGTGAAGGAACATTTCATTTTGCGACCATTAATTCGTAATACTAAGTTCTTGTAATAATTTATTCGTGATTTCTGTTCCGTAGATAAAAAATTAATCTTCTAATTTTCAAATCTTTAAATTTTCTAATTGAAAGCTACCATTCAAAAGCATCGTCGTTGTACCATTTTCCTTGAACACGCATAATTTGTTCTACAATATCTCTCACACAACCCTTTCCGCCATTTATTGGCGATTGATAATGCACATTTTCTTTCACTTCAATTGCTGCATCTTGCGGACAAGCGCTAAAACCGACTAGTTTCAAGACTGGAATATCGGGAATATCGTCGCCCATGTAAGCAATTTCTTCATCTGTTAGATTGTATTTCAGTTTTAAACCTTCATACACTTGTCGTTTTTTTGAAGATCCCAAATAAACTTCAGTTGCGCCTAAACCCTGAATACTTTCTTTAATATTTGTTGAAGTTCCGCCAGTAATTACAAAAAACTTAAATCCTTTCTTTGCCGCATATTGAAGCGCATAGCCATCTTTGGAATTTAGTGCGCGAACCACACTGTCATTCAAGAAATATACTTCTCCATTTGTCATTACACCATCCACATCGAGGACAATAGTTGTTATTTTTTCTAATCGTTCTTTGTAACTAATCATTTGAGTGGAATCTTTTTGTGATACTATCTGAAACTTGTTTGTAGAGTAGTTTCAAGTTGTTGGGTAATAAATGAAGGTGTTTTTCAATTGTTTCTTGGTCGTTTCGGCGTGCTGGACCAGTTTGTAAATCTCGCGGATTTTTAGATCCTAACTGCGATACAGATTGTTGAATTAAAGGAATTAAATCGTTGAAATTTAAGTTGTTTTCTTCGCAGAATTGGTTTGCCAAATCAAAGAAATGATTCGAAAAATTATTCGAAATTACTGCTGAAACGTGCATTTTTTGTCGATCTATAGCTTTTAAAAACTGTGTATTTAAACTTAAATTTGCTGCAATTTGACTTATTTCTTGTTTGAATTCATTGTTTTCACACTCCAAAAAAACTGGAACTTTTGAAAATTCAATCTCTGAACTTTTATTGAACGTTTGAAGGGGATAAATTGTTGCAAGCGGAAATTTTGAATCAATAGTTGAAATATCAAAAGTTCCAGAAGTACTAATACATGGACTAATTTTGCTGTATTCTAATAAAACAGCTTCCATTGAGGAATCAGAAACGGCACAAATAAAAATAGTTGTTTCAGATTTATTTGATTCATTTCCTATTTTCAATTCAGTAAATTGCTCTCTGAACGCTTTAGCTTTTTCCAAATCCGGATGGAAAACAGTTCGAATGGGAGTGCAAGAATTCTGAAGTTGTTTCACTAAATGAAAAGCCACATTTCCACAACCAACAATTCCAATATTAAATGCCATGAGTCAAAAATACAAACAAAAAGGACTCAAAATTAATCGAGTCCTTTTTGCTTTCATATGTAGTTGTAGTGGTTACTATTTATTTACGGCGAAACGTTGTGTAATTGTGTTTATTCCGTTACTGATTTTTAAGAAGTACATTCCTTCTTTCAAGTTTATCACTTCAAGTGTTGTTTGACTAGTTGACTCTGTTTGAATCGTTTCTAAAACATTTCCTTGGATATCAATAAATTGAATGGTTTCAAATTCAAAAGATGCAATCACATTCAAATTGTCTGTTGCGGGATTTGGATATAGTTGCAGTGAATTAACCTGCATATCGTTCACCGAAATTGGTTCTGAAGTTGTGAAATTACCATCAAAGTCGAATTGTTTCAGGCGGTAAAAAGTAAAACCTGAAGTTGCATTTTCGTCTGTTGCGGCATAACGAATTGCGTTCGAAGAATTTCCTGCACCTTTCACATAATCAAAAGCTGACCACACTTTTCCTTCTTTCGATTTTTCTAGTAAAAAGTAATCGTTGTTTGTTTCTTTTGTAGTTATCCAGGAAAGATTTACTTGATCATTTTCTCTTTTTGTAGAAAAATTAGACAAGCTAATTGAAAGCGGAACAATTGAACAATCAGTTAGTGCTGTGTTAGCAACGGCATCATTAATATCTATTGTTTGCACAACTGCGGCAAAGTTCGTGACAAGTAAAACGTATACTTGCCCTACAAGAACCCCTGTTAAATTAACTTGTTCAGTTGCAGAGGTAGAATAACTGCAATCTGCAGGAGTTCCGTATGAATCACAATTAGCAATTGCATTTGCTACAGAAGGAAACGGACCCCAAATAGCATAATCTACATCTGATCCAGCCGTTATGTCGATCACTAAATTTCCTCCAGTTCCAATTCTCAAATAATACCAAGATGGGTTTGGAGAAGTAGAAAGACAACCATAATTGTTTCCTGGGTTAACTGTTGAAGCTGCAGTTCCATTTGATTGAGCTGTAAAATTTATTGGACTTCCTGAACAAATTGGATCAGGAACAGAACAATTTACATTTGTTGGTGGGGGTGGCGGACCTGCAACAGCTGTTAAACATATACTAAAAGTTCCAGTAGATGCTCCCGGGAAAATAAATGGACGAAACTTCCAAACACGAATAAAATAGGTAACCCCAGGAGTTAGACCAGTGGCATTAATCTGAGACATATTTCCTGCTGCCCCATCATCATCACATGTAATTTCTGTAGGTGAACCACAAGGTCCATTATACAAACCCATTCCACTATCTGTAAATGATCCTGCTGATGTAACAATATTTAAAGCTCCGCTTGGAGGAGCAACAAATTGATACCAAACATCTGGATTGTTTGGATTTGCGCAACTCGGAGTTCCTCCATTTGCTGCATTGTTTTGATACGCTGCGCCTACAGTTGTTCCAGCCGTATTAACACAACCTGCACCAACAGGCAAAACTGGTGCTCCACATGGATTATCTGACTGTGCTTGAGTAAACGAACTTATTAATAAAGTTGAACCCAATAAATAGTTGAAGAGTTTATTAGTGCGCATAATCGTAGTTTTTTAAATCTGTTATTGTAATTGTTTCACCTAATAGAAAAAGCGCTTCAATTGAACGGTAAGCATTTATTTCTTCTTCTGACAGTAATTCAGCAGCTGTTTTGGTGAAGAGTTTGATTTCTTGATGAGTTCCCATCCAGTTTTTAACAAAATCTGCTTCTGATCTATTTACTAAATAACCGTCTATTTGGTAAAATCCTCCTTTCAAATCAGGTGAATGAATATCTGCTAAATCTGAAAATTTAATTTCTTGTGAATAAATTACTACCTGCTTTCCAGAAAGTGTAAGTTTTTCAATTAGTTCTTCAGAAGCATCTGATTCTTCAATAAAAAATACAGCTGAGCGAAGTGCTTGCCATTCTGCAATTTCTGAACTTGTTTGAGAAAATCCAACTCCAGAAGAAAAGAAACAGATTCCAAGTAATAGTTGTAGTGTTTTCATGTTGTAGTATTAGTTATTTATATGACGCACAACTAAATGAAAAGTCTGAACCAATGAATATTTCACTACTTTGAATTAGCAAAAATCGATTTCTGATTAACAAAAAAAGTCGCACTACTTAAAATGCGACTTTTACTATATTTTTAGTACAAAACTACTCTTTTAACCGTGGCACTGTTTGTATTTCTTTCCACTTCCGCAAGGACATGGATCGTTTCGTCCAATTTTTTGTTCAGCCACAACTGGTTGTTGTTTAGGACGTTCGTTCATTGAATTCTGAACTGCTTGCGAATATCCTTGACTTCCTTCAAATTCCGGAACTTGGGTAGAAGAACTATTCGATTGAACTTGTCCTTTATCGTAATTATTGTCTAATTCTGCACGGTTTGTAGATTGAATTTGCTTGCCAGGCTCTTCTTTTGGCAAATCTGCCTTAACTAAAAATTCGATTGTTTCCATACTTAATCTTCCCATCATTGTTTTAAACAATTCAAATGACTCAAGTTTGTAGATGAGTAATGGATCTTTTTGTTCATACTGTGCATTGTTAACTGCATTTCGCAATTCATCCATTTCGCGCAAGTGCTCTTTCCATTCATTGTCTATCATTCCAAGCACAATGTTTCGTTCCATTGAATGCACCAATGAACGGCCTTTCGTTTCTTGCAGTTCATTCAAATTGGTAACCAAACCAAGCATTTTTCTTCCGTCTGTTACAGGAAATTGAATGTTTTGAAATTGATTATTTACTTGAGCTAAAATAGTATCAACCTGTGGCATAATTGTATTAATGACACGTTGGTTTTTCGAATTGTAATGCTCCATAAGAGCATCATACACATCGTTTACCAAATCATCAAAGCTAGAATTATTAAATTTCTCTGCTGAAACTGGAGATTGAATTCCGAGTAAACGCATTAATTCTAAATCGAAGTCTTCAAAACTTCCGCCTTTGAATTTTGTAACAACACTTTCTATTACATCAAAGAACATGTTCGATACATCAACATCTAATTTATCTCCATATAATGCATTTCTTCGTTTCGCGTAAATTGCTTTTCGCTGAGAATTCATTACGTCATCGTATTCTAATAAACGCTTGCGCATTCCGAAGTTATTTTCTTCCACTTTTTTCTGGGAACGTTCAATAGATTTCGAAACCATTGAATGTTGAATAACTTCGCCTTCTTTTAAACCTAATCGGTCCATAATTTTTGCAATACGCTCTGAACCGAATTTTCGCATCAAATCATCTTCCAAAGAAACAAAAAACTGAGAAGAACCTGGGTCACCTTGTCGTCCAGCACGACCTCTCAACTGGCGATCAACTCGACGAGAATCATGCCGTTCGGTTCCAATAATTGCCAATCCACCTGCTTCCTTTACTCCGGCTTGAAGTTTAATATCTGTTCCACGTCCGGCCATATTTGTGGCAATCGTAACTGCTCCTGCTTTTCCAGCGTCTGCAACAATTTCAGCTTCCCTTTGGTGGTATTTCGCATTCAAAACTTGGTGAGGAATGTTTTTCATTTTGAGCATTCGGCTCATTAATTCTGAAATCTCAACCGTAGTTGTTCCAACCAAAACTGGTCTTCCAGCAGCAACTAAACGCTCAATTTCAACAATTGCAGCTGTGTATTTTTCACGCGCTGTTTTGTAAACCAAATCGTGGTCGTCTTTTCGAGAAATAGCTCTGTTAGTTGGAATTACGATGACATCTAATTTGTAGATGTCCCAAAATTCTTTTGCTTCCGTTTCAGCTGTTCCTGTCATGCCCGCTAATTTGTGGTACATGCGGAAATAGTTTTGGAGTGTAACAGTTGCATAGGTTTGCGTTGCAGCTTCAACGGTAACGTTTTCTTTCGCTTCAATTGCTTGGTGAAGTCCGTCTGAATAACGTCTTCCTTCCATTATACGACCAGTAGATTCATCTACGATTTTAATTTTACCGTCCATAATTACATATTCCACCTCTTTTTCAAAAAGGGAATAAGCTTTCAACAATTGAGTAACTGAGTGAATTCTTTCTGATTTCACGCTATAATCACGAATTAACTCGTCTTTTTTTGCGCCAAAAACTTCAGTATCTAAATTAAGTTTTTGAAGTTCGGCAATACTAGTTGAAATATCTGGAATAATAAAGAAATTTCGGTCGTCGTTTCCAGAAACCAAATCAATTCCTTTTTCAGTTAAATCGACAGAATTTTTCTTTTCATCGATAACAAAAAACAATTCTTTGTCTATTTTCTTCATGTGGCGGTTATTTTCCGCCATGTATTGGTTTTCAACTTTTTGTAAATGCGCTTTAATTCCGGGTTCAGAAAGAAACTTGATTAAAGCTTTGTTTTTAGGTAAACCTCTGAACGCGCGAAGTAGGGCAATTCCACCTTCTTCTAATGCAACTTTTTGATCTACTCCAGCATCGCCTCCTTGAATTACAACCAATAATTTTTTCGCACTTGCCAAACATTCGTTCGCAAATTTCCGTTGAGCTTCTACAACTGCTTCGATGCGTGGTTTCAATTCATAAAATTCGTGTTGGTCACCTTTTGGTGTTGGACCAGAAATAATCAATGGAGTTCGCGCATCGTCAATTAAAACCGAATCTACTTCATCTACGATTGCAAAATGGTGTTTGCGTTGAACTAAGTCTTCGGTTGCACTTGCCATGTTATCGCGCAAGTAATCAAATCCAAATTCGTTATTTGTACCAAATGTAATATCTGCTAAATATGCTTCTCTTCTAGCAGGTGAATTTGGCTGATGTTTGTCGATACAATCAACAGTTAATCCATGAAATTGGTACAAAGGCCCCATCCATTCCGAATCGCGTTTAGCTAAATAATCATTCACAGTTACAAGGTGAACTCCTTTTCCAGCTAAGGCATTTAAATAGACGGGAAGTGTTGCAACTAGTGTTTTTCCTTCACCAGTTTGCATTTCAGAAATATTTCCACGATGAAGAACTGCTCCACCCATTAATTGCACATCGTAATGAACCATTAACCATTCTACTGCTGTACCTGCAGCTGTCCATTTATTACTCCAAATAGCTTTATCGCCAGAAATTTCAATTCCATCTTTCTGTTTTGATAATTCAATATCAAATTTAGTTGCGCTCACTTCTAATTTACCGTTAACTGCCCATCTACGGGAAGTTTCTTTAATTACGGCAAACGCTTCTGGAAGAATTTTCTCTAATTCGGCTTCAATTAATTTATTTACTTCTTTTTCTTTTGCCTCAACTTCAGTATAGAATTTTTCTTTTTCGTGCAATTGAAGTGTAAAATCGGCAGCTTTAATTTTCAAATCTGCAATTTCATTTTCAACAGAAAGAATTGCGTTTCGAATTTGCGCTTGAAACTTAATTGTTCGTTCACGCAACTGATCATCTGTGTCGTTTTGCACCTCATTTGAGAACGCATTTACTTGATCAATAACAGGTTGGTATTTTTTTCTATCTGTTGCAGACTTATCGCCTAATATTTTCTTGAGAATTCCGGTTAACATATGCACTTAAAATTGAATAGCAAAAATAATGAAATATCGCTTTGCTTTTTGTTGTTTTTTCACAAGGTCATAAATTATTCCAGTTTTGAAACTCCGACAAACTGACAGATTTAATTATGAAACACTGACAAAACAGTCTGAATTAGTTATTTACACTGACGAATCTAATCAAAAAAAGATTTTTCAAAGGTTCATAAGTCGTTCAAAATAACTTTTGAATTGATTCGTAAACATTGTTGATAATGTTTAATTTTGTCCGATGCAAGAAATGATATTGATATTGGATTTTGGTTCGCAATATACGCAACTAATTGCCCGTCGTGTAAGAGAGTTGAATGTTTATTGTGAAATTCACCCGTGGAATAAAATTCCGGTTTTAGGGGAACGTATTAAAGGTGTAATTTTATCCGGAAGTCCGTTTTCAACGCGCGATCCACTTTCTCCGAAACCAGACTTAACTACTATTAAAGGTAAATTTCCGCTTTTGGGCGTTTGTTTCGGTGCGCAGTATTTGGCTCAAAATTTTGGCGGAGAAGTTCTGCCATCAACAATTCGTGAATACGGTAGAGCAAATCTTTCAAGTGTGGATTCAACTCATGAATTAACGAAAGGAATGACGGTTGGTTCGCAAGTATGGATGTCGCACGGAGACACCATTAAAACAGTTCCTTCTAATTATAAAATAATTGCGAGTACTTCAGATGTTCATGTTGCTGGTTATGCAATTGAAAATGAATTAACTTACGGAATTCAATTTCACCCAGAAGTTTATCATTCACTCGAAGGGGCAATTTTATTAAAGAATTACATTGTTGATATTTGTAAATGTGAACAAAGTTGGACACCAGATTCTTTTGTAGAAACTACAGTTACTGAATTGCGCCAGAAATTAGGCAGCGATAAAGTAATATTAGGTTTGTCTGGTGGGGTTGACTCATCTGTTGCTGCATTTTTATTACACAAAGCCATTGGTTCTAATTTACATTGCATTTTCGTTGACAATGGTTTATTGCGAAAAAATGAATTTTCGAGTGTTTTAGAAAGTTACAAAGGTTTGGGATTGAATGTAAAAGGTGTAGATGCATCTGTTGCGTTTTATGCTGCTTTGAAAGGCTTAACAGATCCTGAATTGAAACGTAAAGCTATTGGAAAAGTATTTGTAGATGTTTTTGACGCTGAATCTAAGTTGGTTGAAAATGCAAAATGGTTAGGTCAGGGAACAATTTATCCAGATGTTATTGAATCTGTTTCAGTGAATGGCGGACCGTCACAAACCATTAAATCGCACCACAACGTGGGTGGTTTACCAGATTATATGAAGTTGCAGGTTGTTGAACCATTGAAATTATTGTTCAAAGACGAAGTGCGAAGAGTGGGAAGATCTATGTCGTTACCTGAAACAATTCTGAATCGCCATCCGTTTCCGGGGCCGGGTTTAGGAATTCGCATTTTAGGTGAAGTTGACGCAGAGAAAGTTCGAATTCTTCAAGAAGTTGATGCTATTTTTATTGATGGCTTAAAAGAACACAACTTATATAACGAAGTTTGGCAAGCGGGCGCAATCTTCTTACCAATTCAGTCTGTTGGAGTAATGGGAGACGAACGAACATACGAAAACGCTGTTGCTTTGCGTGCCGTTAGCTCAACAGATGGCATGACAGCAGATTGGTGTCACTTACCTTACGAATTTTTGGCACACATTTCGAATAAGATCATTAACCACGTGAAGGGAATAAATCGGGTAACGTATGACATTTCATCGAAACCGCCGGCAACCATTGAGTGGGAATAACTAATAATTTGAAGATTTGAAGATTTTAGATGAAATTTCAGAAAACTAAATTAAACTGATGAAAAATATTTTAACGAGTTTATTCTTTTTACTGTGTGCAACAAGTTTTGCTCAGCAAGTGTTAGACAGCACTTTTTTGTATAAAAACGGAAAACGATATGTTGAACATATAGCTCAAGACGGAAACACACTTTATGGTTTAAAAACTATTTACGCAGTTTCTGAAAAAGAAATAATTAGTGCAAACCCCGGAATTGAAAAAGGTTTAAAGCAAGGCAGCTTGTATTTGATTCCGAAAGGTGCAGCCGATGTTACAGTTGAAAATGGTTCTCGGGTTTTATTTCATACAGTAGTGAAAGGCGAAACTGCTTATTCCTTGTGTAAAAAATACAATTGCGACTTAAATACTTTCAACACCATGAATTTGGGTTCGGAGAAAGGACTAAAACTTGGTCAGCGGGTTAAAATTCTTTACAATATAGAACCAATTAAACAAGTAGAAGAAAAGCCAGTAGTTTATACAACTTCAAACACAAGTGTTGTTTTTTCTGATTCTATTATAAATTATACCGTAAAAGCCAAAGAAACTATTTATACCATTTCAAAAAGATTTATGGTTCCGGCAGTTGATTTACAGAAATTCAATAATTTAAAATCAACTAAAATTAAAGTGGGCGACGTGCTTCAGATTCCATTAAAAAAGGAAAATATTAAACGAATTGAAGTGCGTGAAGTGATTCCTTCCAAAGAAATTATTCCAATTAAATCGAACGATAAAATTGATCCAACTTTTTTGTTTCCAAAGAAAGACAATTATAAAATAGCAATTTTACTTCCTTTTGGATTATCAGAGCCCGGGACCACAAGCGTTAAAACACTAGCAACAGAGTTTTACATGGGTGCAAAACTGGCATTTGATTCACTTGAACGAAAAGGTTTGTCCGCAACGGTTCAAATTATTGATTTCCCGCAAGATACAAATTCATTGAAAAGTTTTATGAATAAAGAGTTGTTTGGAATGGATTTGGTTTTTGGTCCTTTAATTCCAACTGCTGCTGAGATTGTTGCAAAATGGTGCATGCAAAACAAAATTCGAATGGTTTGTCCAGCTTCAATTAAACCAGGTTTATTAACTGGAAATCAATATGTTTACGCAGCTGTTGCTTCAGATGAAACACAAATGAAGGCACTCGCAAAATTTAGTGTTCGAAATCACAAACAAAAAACAATTATTTTAATAAATACAGGCAACACAAAATCTAAAAACTTGTACGATGCCTACCGAGAAGCATTTATTGAAGAATCATTAAAAAGTGCGAATATTAAATTAATTGAAGCGAAAATTTCTGAATATGCCTCATTTATTAAACGAAATGGACATACTGTATTAGTTTTTCCTTCCGAAGATAAATCAACGACTATTAAATTTTTAAACGATGTTTTTAAATTAAAAGGCAAAGCTGGCAGCGGAACAATAACTGTTCTCGGCACAAAAGATTGGGCAAATTTTGATGATATTACTGGTAATATGAAAAATGATTTAAACATTACTTGGCCAACTAGTGCAGATTTAAATTATAAATCAGAAAACACAAAAGCGCTTTTACGAATTTATAGAAGAGAATTTAAAGCAGATTTAAACAAATTCGGAGCACAAGGGTATGATGTAGTTTCTTATTTTACGTCTTATTTATTGATGGATAAAACTACTATTTATCAGTGCATGAATAATTTCCATGTTGAACAAACCGAACCAGGTTCTGGATTTGAAAACAAAGGTGTAATCATTGTTCAGAATCAAAATTTCGAGTTAATTCGTATTGCTGAAATAGATGAATAAAGAAGATATTGTAGCTAAATTTCGTGAACTTCAACTTTTCATTACCAACGAATTAGAACGAGTTGATGGAAAAGCACGCTTTGAAGAAGATGAATGGTTTCGGGAAGAAGGTGGTGGTGGATTTACACGTACACTAAAGAACGGAAACTTAATCGAAAAAGGTGGAGTAGCTTTTTCAGCTGTAGACGGACCTGTATCAGACATTATGCGAAAACAATTGCAACTAGTCGGGCAAACGTTCTCTGCAACAGGTGTTTCAATTGTACTTCACCCAAATAACCCACACGTTCCAATAATACATATGAATGTGCGCTATTTTGAATTAGATGGTGGAAAAACCTTTTGGTTTGGCGGAGGAATAGATTTAACTCCGCATTATATTGTTGAGGAAAACGCGAAGGAATTTCACGAAGATTTAAAATTAATTTGCGATAAATACAATTCTGAATTTTATTCGAAATTTAAACCATGGGCAGATCGGTATTTTTTCATTCCTCACAGAAACGAATCGCGTGGCATTGGAGGAATTTTCTTCGACCACCAGGATGCTCAGAATAGTGGAATTTCGAAAGAACAACTTTTCGACTTCTGTTTTGAATTAGGTAAATCTTTTCCTTTTATCTATGAAAAACAAGCCGGCTTCGGACGACTCAAAGAATTCTCTGAACAAGAAATTCTGTGGAGAAACATTCGAAGAGGAAGATATGTGGAATTTAATTTAGTGAACGACAAAGGCACAAAGTTTGGATTGCTATCTGGAGGAAGAACTGAATCTATTCTGATGAGTTTGCCAAATAATGCACAATGGGAATACTGTTTTCCTATTGAAGAAGATTCAAAAGAAGCCAAAACTTTAAAACTATTACAAACTGAAACTAAATGGATTAACTAATTTGATTTAGTTTCCAAACCGATTAGTTAGAATTTTAACCGTTTAAACTTTTTTTTCACTTTTTACGGTTTTAAGGAAACCTTACTATATATTTTTCGTTAAGTTTGAAACTCTAAAACTAGACTATGCGCAAAATTTTACCTCTATTTTTATTGTTGTTTTTTATTCAGAATTCATTCGGACAAACAACAAGTAGAAACACAACTCTCCAAAAGCCACAATCTATTTCTCAACCAGCAAAATCTCAATTAGTTGTTGCAGATACAATGAAAGGAGAAACAATTGAACATTGCGATGCAACAATTCGTGCAATAGATATAAAATTTAATCACGTAAATTCAGATCAAGCGCAGAAAGATATAGCAAATGCGAATGGTTGGTTTGATCAAATGGCTAAAAATAGAGCAGCTTATGTTGCTAGACGTGCCTTTTTATTAAATCAAACAACTAATAAATAAGATCGATGAAAAAAATTCTACTCTCCTTATTATTTTTTAGTTTTTTCACAAACTTACTTTTTGCTCAAGGTGCATCCTGCGCTACTGCAGATCCGTTCTGTACAGAAAATGGTGCTGCTTTTCCTGCTTCAACGAATACAACTGCCGAAATCGGTCCTGAGTATGGCTGTTTGGGTTCCCAGCCAAATCCAGCTTGGTATTATTTACAAATAGCGACAAGCGGAAATTTAGACATTGATTTGTCTAATTCAGCTAACGAAGATATTGATTTTGCTTGTTGGGGACCATTTAGTTCTCTTGCAGGGGCTTGTGGAAACCTTACTGAAGATTCTCCAGGATGTGGTTTACCGTTTTTTCCACCTTGTACTGGAAATTTAATTTCTTGTAGCTATTCCTTATCGGCAACTGAACAAATAAATATACCCAATGCAGTTGCAGGTCAGTTCTACATGGTATTAATAACCAATTTCTCTAATTTACCAACTGATATTTTCGCAGCTTCAACACCTGCTAGTATTGGAGCAACAGATTGTACAATTATTCCTCCTGCAGGTTGTTTCATGTCTTCGCTAACCGCTAATATTGGAGCTTGCGAACCAGGTTCTGTTTATACCTTAGACGGAACATTCGAATATACTGGCGCTGCAGCAGGCGGAACTGTTATAGTTGAAGTAGATAATGGAACGTCAACTTATACACAAACGTTTAATCCCCCTTTTGTAATTAATCAAGTATTCAATTATTCAATTGGCAATATCCCTGCAGATGGAGCAGCTTCAACAGTTACTGTATATTTTTCTGCAGACCCATCTTGCAACATTTCCATACCTTATACTGCAACAGCTAATTGCAGTTGTGCGGCAGATATAGGAACTTTTACAGTTAATTACAACGGAACGCCAACGGTTCCTACTCCTGGTCAGATATTCACGCTGTGTGATGGCGAAACTTTTACTGTTACTCCAAATGGCGACTACAATCCTGCAGACGAGCAATTTGCTCCTCCAGGCCCACCCTATTTACCCGGAATTGGTTGGTTAGTTTATACCTGTCCACCAACAAT
>JANNWW010000211.1:0-4458 GCA_031409255.1 Crocinitomicaceae bacterium | reverse complement strand
GGGTTCAGATTCTTCTTTATCGACAGGAGAAAGCAAACTAATTTCAGGAAACCACAATACTTCGCCTAAATTTTGAGAACGGAAAGTGTTTTCATTTCGATTTTCTTCCGTGTTTATTTTCGAACTTTTCTCACCTATTTTTCGTGCGAATGTGGCGCCAGATTCTTTTTCGATTTCTTCCGTTAAAATTTCATTGAAACAGGGCTGAATTATTTTCATTAATCCTTCCTTGTCTTCAAATCCGGAAATATAAAGTCTGTTAATCGGTCTGGTGTAAGCCACATAAGTTAAATTTAATCCATCAATGAGTCTTGATTCATCTTCGAAAGTTGAAATATCTTTGATTTTTTCTAGTTTCGAACTTTTAGAATAGCCACTTCGTACTATATTTCCTCCAATTTCGGTTAAGAAAGTACTACTATTGTTTCGTGAATGTGTAAGATTTGTATTCGGAATTAGTACAATTGGAAATTCTAAACCTTTAGATTTGTGGGTTGTCATTACTGTTATTGCGTTCGAATCTGCTACAAAATCTACGTTTGTTTTCTTTCCATGTTGTTCATATAGTTCCAAAAACGCACGTAAATCTGGTCCGTTTCGCTTGTCAAAATCATGTGCTAAATCTAGTAATTGATGTAAATACGCATTTTCAGTTTCAGATAAGTTAATGCTTCTAAAAAAGGATTTAATTAAAGAATAAATATCCGGATAGCTAATTGCGGTTATATTAGAATTTAAACCGCTTTTTTGAAAAAACAAGTTGGCAGCGAAGTACTTTTTTTCTTCAATTGTAGTGAAGCATTCTAAATAAAGTTCAGCTGCTTTGCTTTTGAATTTTGTTTTAAAAAATCGTTCAGCAAAAACCTTCAGGCGTTGTTCTTGTTTCGGATTGGCAAACCAATTTAGAAAATCTATTGTCATTTGCACATATTGATCTGCATGAATGAGAAGCGAATCTGCTGAAACGACTTCGTAGCCAGCATTTTTGAGAGTGGTTGCATAGGAGTTACATTGTATTCCTTTTAGTCCGAGAACACAAATATCGCTTTTTTGATATCCTGCAGCAATGCATTCTTCTACCCATTTTAACAGTAATTTGTAGTGCGGATTTTCATCTGTAAAGGTATCTTTATCGAACAATTGAACCTCAACGTAACCGCCGGTTTTTCCTTTAGGGTTTTGCTCAATAGTGGAATAAAATGCACGTCCGCTTTCTGGAATTCCAGCGCCTACCGAAATTATTTTTTGAAAAAAAGCATTGTTAAATTTTACAATTTCTTGGTTACTTCGCCAATTATCTTCTAATGGAATTAGCTGACCTTGTTTTTCGAACCAATTAGATTTGCTGGCAATAGTTGGGTTTTTTTCAGGATTATAAATTTTAGGTAATTCAACAAATTGTTCAGCTAAACCATTTTTGAAGCGGTAAATAGATTGCTTTGGGTCGCCTACTATTAACGAAAACTGATTTTCTGCAAGAGAATGATGCAAAAGCGGAATCATATTTAGAAACTGCATGCGTGAAGTATCTTGAAATTCATCGAGGAAAAAATGACTGAATTTGTTGCCTAATCGTTCATAAATGAATGGCGCTTCTTCTTCGTTTATGAGATCTCCAATCAACTGATTGAAATCTGAAATAAGAACCACGCCTTCTTTTTCACAAATGGTTTTAAGTCGGCGTGAAAGTTCAGCTAAAACACCCATAATGTGAAAGTTACGTATTAATAAGTGCAAAATTACAGCCTCACTTTGGATTTTTATTAATTCAGTATCTACTGTTAAAACACTGGTTTTAAATTCTTCTGGAACATTTGATTTTAGTAAGTTTTCTTTTGAAGAATCACTTAATTCAAAATGAGCTTTTTGAAATTCTTTCTCTGAATATGAATTTATAAGTTTTTTAATTCCTTTTAAAGTTGTTGATTTTCCTGCAAATTCATCGTTGTTTTTAGATAAAACAGATTCACGAATAATTTTTTGAGTTTCTTCAAAAAGTAGAAAAAGTTCGTGAAATCTTTTTTTCCAATCCAATTTAACAGATTCAGAAAAACTAGCTTCCCGCAATTTTTCTACTTCATTCCGAAAAGCTTCCTTTTGCAAAAGACCTGCAGATTTAATTATTTCTTTTCGGATTTGCCAATCATTTTCTTCGTCTAAACTATTTTTCGCATACTCTATGGCATGAAAATAGACTTCATTTTTATTTTTGTCTGAAATGCTGGATAGCAATTCGTCTACTGCTTTTTCGAGAATTTCTTTTTCGTTCAATATTACTTCAAAGTTTTCAGAAAGATTTAAATCTCTGCTAAACGAACGAATTAAGCGGAGGTTGAATTTATCTATCGTCATAACATTAAAATCTTCGTATTGATGTAAGATAGATTTTAGAACTATTCGTGCATTTCGACTAATTTTATCGCTTGCTTCTTTTAGTTCAAAAGCAAATGAATTTAGAGAAGCATTTATTTTTGGGTCGTTTAATTTCTCTGCATAAGCAATACGAAACAATTCATCAATTATTCGACTTTTCATCTCGCTTGAAGCCTTGTTGGTGAAAGTCATTGCCAAAATCTTTCCTACCGGAACCGGATTTTCGGAACGAAGCACGAGTTTCAAATAATAACGCACCAAATTATACGTTTTACCACTACCTGCAGAAGCGTTAAGAATTAATAAAGGTTTATTTTGGTCGTAATTTTCCATCCGTTTAATCAATCATTGGTCGAATTTAATCAAAATAGCTTTTTGTTTGTTGTAGAATTGAATCAAAAGTTGTAATTTTCAAAAACAAATGAGAAAACAGAAGGTTTTAAGTGTCAAAAGGGGTTTAAATAATTTATTTATGCTCTCTTTTATTGTTCTAATTCTTTCTGCTTGTAAGAAAGACAAAACTCCTGTTCCACCAATTGTAGACACAAGTATTACTTCAAATGTGAAAGTTGTGCCGTTTTATGGTTCTGAATCTTTGGTATTAGATTCTACATTCACTTTTTCAAACGGAACAAAAATTCAGTTTACTGATATTAAGTTCTACATTTCTGACTTTTCTGTTGGTAGTTTTTCTAATTCTATTGCCTTATTTGATTTCAGAACTACCGGAAATTCACTTTTTTCAACTAAAGAAAATACCGAAAATGGCAATTTGAGTATGAATTTGGGCGTTTCGGCTTCTCAAAACCATGCCGATCCTTCAGCATTTGCAAACGATAATCCATTGAATATTGCTATTGCAAACGACATGCATTGGTCTTGGAGTCCGGGTTATATTTTCCTTAAAATTGAAGCGCGTGTAGATACAATTCCAGACGGAGTTACAAATTTCAGTCATTACCTTGTTTACCACATCGGAAAAGATGAAAATTTTTCTGGTTTAAATTTCCCGAACGCAAATTGGACTGCACTTAGTGCAAATTCAAAAGAGTTGAAATTGAAGTTAGATTTGAAACAAATTTTTGAGAATTCAGTTTCGCCTGTTAATCTGTCAACTGAATATACTTCTCATACAAATGCTTCTCAAGTTCTTGTGACAGATAAAATCAGACAAAATTTCTTATCTTCTTTAACACTACTGTGAACCGATTTCTTTTTGTTTTCCTCCTTTCGTTTTTAGTTTTCTTAGGTTGTTCTAAGGACAAGATTGGTTTTGAACCAACTGTTTATTCGATTAAAAAACCGAGTCATTTTCCGCAAATGATTATTCCAGAAGACAACCCAATGACGGTTGAAGGAGTTGAACTAGGACGCGCACTTTTTTATGAAACTGAGTTGTCTTTAGATAATACCATTTCTTGCGCGAGTTGTCATTCTGTTGAAAATGCTTTTTCTGATCCGAATCAATTTTCGAAAGGTGTAAATGGAGCAGTTGGGAATCGCAATTCTATGGCGCTCGTTAATTTAGGATGGCAGAAATTCTTTTTTTGGGATGGCAGAGCTTCTAGTTTAGAGCAGCAAATTTTAGAACCCATTCCAAATCCGGTTGAAATGCACCAAGAATGGAAAGCAGCTGTTGGAAAATTGTCTACAAGTAGTTATTACAGAAACCAGTTTTTTAAAGCTTTTGGTGTTTCCTCGATAGATTCTACGCATGTTGCAAAAGCAATAGCACAATTTTTACGTACGCTTATTTCGGGCACATCTAAATACGATGTTATGTATAAGTTTGAAAACACGCTTCCTTTAACTGCTGAAGAACAAGTAATCAAAAATTCAGTTTCACTTGAGGAATGGGCGGGTTATGATTTGTTTAAAAGTTTAAATGGTGCAGATTGTTTTCATTGTCACAATGGCGCAATGATGCAAGTGCAAAGGTATTCGAACAATGGTTTAGATGCTAGTTTTACCGATTTAGGTAGGGGTGGAGTTACTGGAAATGCCAATGACAACGGTAAATTTAAGATACACACTTCGGAATATTGCTTTAACAGCACCGTATATGCACGACGGGCGTTTTCAAAC
>JANNWW010000210.1:0-36199 GCA_031409255.1 Crocinitomicaceae bacterium | reverse complement strand
CTCACCTCTAATAACATGTGATATTTCCATTAAATGATCGTCAACAATATTTGCTAAGTGGTAGGTTGGCATTCCATCTGACTTAAACAAAACCTTATCGTCTAAGTTATTTGTATTCACAACTACCCATCCGCGAATAATATCTTCAAAACGAATGTCTACATTTCTGGGCATTTTCATTCTTATTACATACGGTTCGCTTGCTGAAAGTTTGGCTTTTACTTCATCAGCTGAAAGTGTTAATGAGTTTTTTAATCCAGATCGTGTAACACTGTTATATTGCCAATTTGGCATACCCATTTGTTTTGCCTGCTCTCTTGTTGCGTCTAATTCTTCCGGTGTATCGAAGGCGTAATATGCTTTTTCAGTTTCAACTAATTTTTCTGCATATGAACGATACATTTCTTTTCTTTCGCTTTGTACATATGGTCCAAATTCTCCTCCAATACCTGGTCCTTCAGTTGGGTTAATACCGCACCAATTTAGTGCATCCATTATGTAGTCCTGCGCTCCTTCAACGAAACGTGTCTGGTCTGTATCTTCAATTCGGATAATGAAAGTTCCGTTGTTTTTCTTTGCGAAAAGATAATTGTATAGCGCTGTTCTAACTCCACCCATGTGAAGTGGTCCTGTTGGAGAGGGTGCAAATCTTACTCTTACTGCTTTATTGTTCATTGTTTCTTATTTTCAAGTGCAAAATTAGCTATTTTATATTGAATAAGAATTTTATTTAATGTGTTGAAAATCAATATTATATACTTTTTTTATCTTCGATTGTCTTTTTTAACATTTAACTATGCTTGTTTTATTTTTACTTTAGGCTGAACTTTTTTACTTTAGTAAGTTATACTGTATAGTAATTTTATTTTATGAGTGCTTTTGATCGTTTATTGGAACAAATAGATGCGTTTATTCGCAAGTTCTATAAGAATGAAATGCTAAAAGGAGCCTTTCTAGTTGTTGGTTTTCTTTTGGCTTCATGGCTCGTCGTTAGCTTATTAGAATATTTCGGGAGATTCAATTCTTGGGTTCGTTTTTTCCTATTTTGGACATTTGTTTTAACTAATTCATTTCTAATTGGTAAATATTTCGTTGTTCCACTTTTAAAACTCACTAGTTTTGGTAAACGAATTGATCGATATCAAGCGTCAAAGATTATTGGTAGTTTCTTCCCAACAATTTCAGATCGCTTGCTTAATACGCTTCAATTAAACGATTCTACTAATGTTAATGATGCAAGTTTTGAATTGCTTCGTGCAAGTGTTGTTCAAAAATCTGGAAGTTTCAGCACAATTAATTTTGTTGATGCAGTTCGAACAGATGAATCTAAACGTTATTTAAAATTTCTTGTTCCAATTGTTCTCATTTTTCTTACTGTTTTAGCTTTTTCACCCAAGTTAATTTCTAAGGGTACAAACAATGTTTTGAATTACAATGCTGCTCAGGAAGCTCCTTTTGACTTTAAATTAAGTTCTCATCTTTCTGCTATTCGTGAAGGCGATTCACTTCCTATTCAAGTAGATGTGTTTGGTGAATATATTCCTGAAAAAGTTTTTTTAGTGTGTAATCGAGGTAAGTTTTTAATGTCAAACATGCGTTCAAATCGTTTGTTTTTTTCACTTTCAAACGTCCGTACTGATGTTAAATTTCATTTTGAGAGCGAAGGGTTTTCTTCTAAAAGCTATGTTATAAAAGTTCTAGGAAAAGCTGGTTTGGCTTCCTTAACTGCACGATTAAATTATCCCAAATACTTAAACAGAAAAAACGAATCTGTTTCTAATATTGCTGATTTAGATGTTCCCGAAGGCACTGTTGTTGATTGGTCTGTTGAGTCTCGTTTTGCTAAA
This sequence comes from Crocinitomicaceae bacterium, assembly GCA_031409255.1. Taxonomy (GTDB): domain Bacteria; phylum Bacteroidota; class Bacteroidia; order Flavobacteriales_D; family Crocinitomicaceae; genus Fluviicola. The sequence continues at coordinate 34,352 of JANNWW010000210.1, read as the reverse complement.
TCTACTTTAGTTTTTTGGGATAAATTATCAGCTGTTTTTTCAAAAGAATCTTTTTCATTTTCAAAAAAATACGTTTCTTCAGGCTTGCATAAATTTGTATTAAAAGGAATGTATTCTCCTACTTCTGACACTTCATTCATTCAAATCAATGTACAGAAAGATGCTTATCCTTCTATTTTAGTTTCTGAATTTGTAGATTCTATTTCATCTTCTGTACGTTTTTTTACTGGCATGTGTTCAGACGATTATGGCTTAACTCGTTTAAATTTTGTTTATTCTATTACTAAAAAAACAGGCGCTTCTTTCAGACGTGTTGTGAACGTTGCGGCTGTTTCTGGAGTTAACCAAAAGTTTAATTTTTCGGTAGATTTTAGTCGAGAAGAATTAGATGTGGAAGATAAAATTTCCTATTATTTCGTTGTTATGGACAACGATGGGGTTAATGGAGCTAAAGCTTCTCAATCACAATTGTTCGTTTATCAATTGCCAACACTTGAAAAATTAAACGAAAAACGAGATGAAACGCAAGAAGAATTAAAAACATCTTTAGCTAATACTCTAAATAAAGTTGAAGAGTTCAAGAAAGATGTAGACAAACTTCAAAAATCTATAATTAATCAATCTAAATCAGATTTTAAATCTCTTGAGCAAGTACAACAGTTGCAACAACAGCAACAACAAATTACACAAGAGCTCCAGGAGATAAAAGATAAAATGAAGCAAAGTAATGAAGAAAAAAACGAGCTTTCAGAGCAAGAAAAAGAATTAATCGAACAACAAGAACTGATAGATAAATTGTTGGAAGAACTCATGGACGATGAACTTAAAAAGTTGCTCGATGAAATGGAGAAATTAATGAAAAATAACAATCAGCAAGAATTGAAACAAGACGTGCAAGAATTGAATGAATCCAGTGAGCAAATGAAAGAACAGCTTGACCGCACTTTAGAATCATTAAAGAAATTACAGGTCAATGAAAAAATAGACGACATTGAAAACGAGTTAAATGAATTGAGTAAAGAGCAAGAGCAACTAAAGGAAGACATAGAATCTGGAAAGAAATCTTCAGAATTGGGAGAAAAACAACAAGAGGAATTAAACAAGAAGTTTGAGGACTTGAAGAAAGATGTGCAAGAAATGTTGGATCTAAATAAAGAATTAAAACGTCCTTTAAATCTTTCTGATCTTGAACAAGAGGAAAAAGAAATTAGTGACGATATGCAAGAAGCAAAAGATAAATTGTCTAATGATAAGAAATCTAAGGCTGGTGAAAAACAGAAATCTGCTTCTGAGAAAATGAAAGATATGGCTGAAAAGCTAAACAAAGAACAAGAAGCTTCTATCCAAAAACAAAATTCTGAAGACATGGCATTAATTCGTCTGCTTTTAGAAAATTTGATGGCGCTTAGTTTCGACCAAGAGTATGTTATGAATCGATTTGAAAAGGTTCAAGATACTGATCCATATTATAGAAAGTTAGGAAGAAAACAGCGCAGTATAATTGACGACACTAAAATTGTGGAAGATTCTTTACTTTCTTTAGCCAAACGACAAACTAAAATTGCACCTTTTATTGATCAAGAGTTGAAAGAGATTCGTATTAATTTTGCTCTTGCGGTAGATGAATTAGACGAGCACAAGCGTAAACCATTACTTCAGCATCAACAATTTGTTATGACCTCTTATAATAATTTAGCACTAATGTTAAATGAGTCTTTGGAACAAATGCAGAAGCAACAACAAGCTCAAGATAAGAAAGAAGGAAGTGGCTCTTGCGACAACCCGGGCGGAAGCGGTAAACCAAAACCCGGACAGGGAGATAAAATGGGTTCACAAGATATGAAGGAAATGCTCAAACAACAATTAGAGCAAATGAAAAAGGGTCCTATGTCTGGCGGAAAGCAGCCCGGAGATAAACCTGGAGAAGGACCGGGCAAAGGAGCTTCAACAGGAATGCCTGGTTTGGGGAATGAACAAATTGCAAAAATGGCTGCACAACAAACGGCAATTCGTCAGCGACTTGAGCAAATGCGCGACGAAATGAATAAAGAAGGACAAGGTAAGGGAAATCAGTTAAACCCTTTAATTCAAGAATTAGAAAAACAAGAAAGAGATTTAATAAACAAGAATTTTTCAGCCGAAATGATTCGTCGACAACAAGATATTTTAACACGTTTGTTAGAAAACGAGAAAGCAATTCGTGAAAGAGGATTTGAAGAAAAACGTGAATCTAAATCAGGAAAAAATGAAAATTATGGTAACCTTATTCGCTTTGATGAGTATACAAAAAAGAAGTTAGGTCAAGTTGAAATTATTCGTAGTGTAGACCCAATGTTGTCTAGATATTACAAAGGAAAAGCGAACGAATACTTTAACATGTCTAACTAAATTGTCGTACTTAAAACAGAAGAATGAAAGAAGGTTTTACTTTAATTGATTCGTTATCGATTCCTTCAGATGTAACTAATTTACCCGTTGTGGAAAACTTAATTGATTCAGTTTGTCAAACAATTGGTGTGCATGAAGATGTTTATGGAAACGTTCTTATTGCAGTAACAGAGGCCGTAAATAATGCAATTATTCATGGTAATCAGAATAATATTTCTTTAGTTGTTGGTGTTAATGTGTATGATGCTCCTGTTTCCTTTTGTTTCAATGTTGGAGATACCGGCTCTGGTTTTGATTACTTAAACCTCCCCGATCCTACCTCTCCTGAAAATTTAGAAAAGGAGAACGGACGTGGTATTTTCTTAATGCGTAATTTGGCAGATGAGATTGTCTTCAATGAAAAAGGAAACGAAGTTTTTGTTTATTTCAACAAAGAATGATTTCTGTTTTTTTTGAAGAGATAGATGTGCTTTCAGAAATCGAATACATTAGTTTTTCTAATTGGATATCAAAATCTGTTATCTTTGAAGCTAAATCTCTTGGCGCTATTTCTTTTATTTTTTGTTCTGATGAATATTTATTAGAAATGAACCGAACTCATTTAAATCATGATTTTTATACAGATATTATCACTTTTGATTATTGTGTTGATGATGTAATCTCTGGAGATTTGTTTATTTCTGTTGATAGAGTTAAAGAAAACGCGCTTAATCTTTCAATAGAATTTGTTGATGAATTAAACCGTGTGTGTATTCATGGCATTCTTCATTTGTGTGGCTATAAAGATAAATCACCCGAAGACGTATTCATTATGAGAAATAAAGAAGATTTTATGCTTGCTCATCGTTAATGTTTCACGTGAAACATTTCCAACCCGCTCATGTTTAAATTAATTTTGTTCCACGTGGAACACTCAAAGAAAAAATGTTAAAAGAATACGATGTAATTGTTGTTGGCGCTGGTCATGCAGGATGTGAGGCTGCAAACGCGGCCGCTAAGCTTGGCGCTTCTGTTTTGTTGGTTACAATGAACATGAATACTATTGCCCACATGAGTTGTAACCCTGCAATGGGCGGTGTTGCGAAAGGTCAAATTGTTAGAGAAATTGACGCGCTAGGCGGTGGCTCTGGTATTGTTTCGGATTTATCTGCTATTCAATTTCGGATGTTAAATGTTTCAAAAGGTCCCGCAATGTGGTCTCCTCGCACTCAGAACGACCGAATGAAGTTTGCTGAAGAATGGCGTCTTTTACTAGAAAGAAATTTGAATATAGATTTTTGGCAAGATGCTTGTTCTTCTCTCATTGTAGAGAATGGTGAGGTAAAGGGAATTAATACGGGTATAGGTGTTTCAATTCGTTCTAAATCTGTCGTGTTAACTAATGGTACTTTCCTGAATGGTTTAATTCATCTTGGTGAAAAACAATTTGGTGGAGGAAGAGCCGGCGAGAAAGCCTCAACTGGCGTAACTGAATCTTTAGTTGAACTGGGTTTTGTAACTGGTAGAATGAAAACGGGAACACCTCCTCGAATTGATGGACGGTCATTGGATTATTCAAAAATGGAAATTCAAGGAGGAGACGTTAATCCTTCTAAATTTTCTTATACAAACACACGCCCGCTTGCTCATCAAAGAGCGTGTCATATAACGTATACAAACGAACTAACACACGATTTGTTAAGAGAGGGTTTTGATCGTTCTCCCTTGTTTAATGGTGCCATTAAAAGTTCCGGACCACGTTATTGTCCGAGTATTGAAGATAAAATTAACCGTTTTGCAGATAAAGATCGGCATCAAATATTTGTTGAACCTGAAGGTTGGAATACGATTGAAATTTATGTGAATGGGTTTTCTACCTCTCTTCCTGAAGATGTTCAACAACGTGCTTTAAAGTCTATTATTGGTTTCGAAAACGCTAAAATGTTTCGACCTGGTTATGCTATTGAATATGATTATTTTCCTCCTACTCAGTTAAAACACACACTCGAAACTAAATTAGTTGAAGGTTTGTATTTCGCTGGTCAAATTAATGGAACAACTGGTTATGAAGAAGCTGCTTGCCAAGGTTTAATGGCAGGTATTAATGCTGCATTGAAAGTTCAAGAAAAAGAACCCTTAATTTTGTCTAGATCTCAGGCTTATATTGGGGTTTTGATTGATGATTTAATTACAAAAGGAACTCAAGAACCTTATAGAATGTTTACATCTAGGGCTGAATATAGAATTTTGTTGCGTCAAGACAACGCAGATGTGCGTTTAACACCTTTGGCTTTCGACTTAGGTTTACAAGATCAAGTCTCGCTTGAAAAAGTGAATTCGAAGGTGCGTTCTGCTAATAGTTTAATTAGTGCACTTCGCAAGGAAGGTGTTTCACCTGATGTTGCAAATCCTGTTCTTGCTTCAGTTGGAAGTGCTGGTTTAAATCAACAAGTTAAGTTGAGCTCTTTAATTACTCGTCCACATGTAACCATGGAGCATGTTTTGCAAATGAGTAATTTAGTGAAAGAATTGGCTAAAACCTTACTTCAAGACAACGAGGATGCTGTTGAACAAGCAGAAATTTTATTAAAGTATGAAGGATATATTGCACGCGAAGAAGAAGTGGCATTGAAATTATCTCGCATGGAGAATTTAGCAATTCCCTCTACTATTGATTATTCTAGTTTTAAATCTGTCAGTTTAGAAGCAAGAGAAAAATTAATTCAAATTAAACCAGTTACAATTGGACAGGCATCACGTATTTCGGGTGTTTCACCAAGCGATATTTCGGTTTTATTAATACATTTGAGTCGCTAATAGTTTCACGTGGAACATACACAAATAAATTGCTGTCCGTCTTGCGGTCAAGATAAAAACAACATACATTCAACAGTAATTGATCATTTTTTAACAAAGGAACTCTTTGTTTTAAAGGAATGTTCAGTCTGTTCCCTACTTTATACCACTCCCCGACCGAACAAGGAAACAATCGGAAACTACTATAAATCAGAAGATTATGTTTCTCATTCTTCTTCTAAAAAAGGTTTAATTAACCGAATTTATGGATGGGTACGAAACCATACACTTAATCAAAAAGTGGAACTCATATCTTCTTTAGTTTCAGGTAGAAAATTACTCGATATAGGGGCCGGAACAGGACATTTTGCCGCTCGAGCTATTCAAAAAAACTGGTCAGTTACAGGTTTAGAACCAGATATTGATGCGCGAAATCTTGCTGAAACTGAAAATAAAATTGTTTTAGAGGATCTTTCTGTTTTGTATCAACTTAGAGTGAAGTTTGATTGTGTAACAATGTGGCATGTTTTAGAACATGTATATGATTTGAAAACAGATCTGATTCAGATTAGTAGTTTAATAAATGAAAAAGGAGTTTTCGTTATTGCCGTTCCAAACCATTCTTCATTCGATGCAAATTATTATCAAGAAAACTGGGCCGCATATGATGTTCCACGTCATTTATATCACTTTTCACCCAAAACCATAGTTCCACTAATTGAGCAGTTGGGTTTTAAAATTGAAGCAATTAAACCAATGAAGTTTGATGCATACTACGTTTCCATGCTGAGTGAAAAATATAGAAAAGGATCGCTTTTTAACGCTCTACGCGTAGGGTTTTTATCTAATTTGAAAGCGGGAAAAGACAAGTGTAGTTCTCAAATTTATGTTTTCAGGAAGTTGTAGGTTTTTTGTTATGATAATAAATAGCTGATAATATAAGTAAGCATGATATTAGAATGAACCAACCTATATAATAACCGGATTTATATCTTTCTAATTCTCTTTGATGTTTTAATTTCGGATTGAAAATTTCTTTTTTCTTTTTTATTATCCAGTAAAATTCTATTTCTCGATTAAAGAAGTCACTTTTAATAAAACTGGTTTTGTAAGATTGAATAGAATAGAAATCACTTTTTAATACTCCAATTGTTAATGTGTCTCCTTTTATGATTGAATTTTTTAATCTTATTGTTGATATAGTTTTAGTGTCTTCTAAGTTTAAATTCACATAAAATCCTTCCCTGTAACTATTAATATCAGTGATGTATTGATATGAGATTGAATAATAATCTGAACTTCTAACACGATCAATATATCGATAATTTGAAGTGCTTACCAAGTCAATAAAAACATAGTCTTTTTTATTTGAAGAGTTTTCCTTTTGTGCTGTATTTGATAATACGTAAATACTAATCAATAGAATTATTGAAATCAAATGCATGTATTGATTCTTTTTATAAAACTTTATGAAAGATTTTATAATTTTTAACATTTGATTATCAATTAAATAGCATCTATCCAATCACCATTTTCACGAATCAAATCTATTAAAGCATCAACAGCTTCGGCTTCGCTTACGTTTTTGCGAACAACTGTTTTTTCTTTGTATAAATTTATTTTCCCAGGTCCAGTTCCAACGTATCCATAGTCTGCATCGGCCATTTCACCCGGCCCATTAACAATGCAACCCATTATTCCAATTTTAAGTCCTTTCAAATGACTTGTTCTCGAACGAATTTTAGCAGTTGTTTCTTGTAAATCGAATAAGGTTCTGCCGCAAGATGGACAGGAAATATATTCTGTTTTTGAAATACGTGTGCGTGTTGCTTGCAATATTCCAAAAGACAAAGAGTTTAATTGGATGGGGGCAATTGGGGCCTCAACCCAAATTCCGTCTCCAAAACCATCAATGAAATGTATTCCAGCGTCTGCTCCAGCAAAAAGTTGCACGGTTTCTAATTCAGATTCTGAGTATGCAAAGTGTAAAATGACAGGTGAGTGGTTGTAATTTTCCGTTAATTCGGACTGAAATTTGCGGATAATCTGTGTTTTTTGTTTTAATTCGCTATGCATAATGTAACACACATTATCTTTTGGAAGATCAGAAACGTTAAAATCTTGATTTAAATCAATGCGTATAAATGCTTTTTGAGCACTTATTTCTGTGTATTCACTTAAATTACAGAGTGGAATGTATTTATCTGATTTGTTTTTTTTCCATTCGGAATAATCTTGTATAAGTCTTACTGTGCCTGGAATTTCAAAATCTATATTATTAGTTCCAACTAAGAAATAATCGGCTGCGGAGTCCATAATATTCCACTTATCTAAATCTACTGAATAACTCAAACCATAAGCGAAGAAATTTGCAGGAATAATTGCATCTTTTTTTCTTAAATCTGCAAAAACTACAGGAACATGTTTTTCTCCAATGTTTTCAAAATGATATGTTTGCCTTCTATTATAAGAATAGTAACTTGAACTGTTTTTTGAATTATAAACTAAGTTTAAACTAGTTTCTTCATATTTAGATATTAACTTTTGTGCTACAGGAATTTCAAACTCTGGATCTTCAGTAAGTGAAACACGAATTGTGTCTCCAATGCCATCTTCCAATAGCGCTCCAATTCCAACCGCCGACTTAATTCTTCCGTCTTCACCATCTCCGGCCTCGGTTACACCCAAATGAATTGGATAAGACATGTTTTTTAATTTCATTGTTGCAACCAACAAACGATACGCATGAACCATCACTAATGTGTTGGATGCTTTCATTGAAATAACCAATTCGTGGTAATCGTGTTTTCTGCAAATATCAATAAATTCCATGGCGCTTTCGACCATTCCCTCAGCTGTGTCCCCAAATCTGCTTAATATTCTATCGGATAATGAACCGTGATTGGTTCCAATGCGCATAGCGGTTTTGTTTTCTTTGCAAAGTAAAACTAAGGGTGTAAATTTTTCTTCAATTCGGATCAATTCATTTGAGTAAGCTACTTCCGAATAATCTATTTCTTCGAATTTCTTTTTATCGGCATAGTTTCCGGGGTTTACCCGAACTTTTTCAATTAATTTTGCTGCAATTTCTGCTGCATTTGGTGTAAAATGAATATCAGCAACAAGTGGCGTATTGAAGCCACGCTTCACTAATTCTGCTTTTATTACACCTAAATTTTCAGCTTCTTTTTTACTCGGAGCAGTTAAGCGAACCAATTCACAACCCGCCTCAATCATGCGAATTGATTGTTCAACAGATTTTTCTGTATCCATTGTGTCTGTTGTGGTCATTGATTGAACACGAATTGGGTTGTTTCCTCCAATAGTAGTTATGCCAATTTTTACTTCACGTGTTTTAAAACGCGCTCTCTTGAATAAATTTTCGCAAAAAGGATTTGTTTGATCTACCGACATTTACTGTTTTTTAGTAAAACAAAAATAGTGAAAGGAAGTTTTGAATCCAATGAAGAATTCAAATGAGCACTATTTAATGGCAGAATAATATTCCATTAAGTTGAAAAAGCATCAATTATATGTTCTAAATCGCTTCGAAATGAATTGTGTACAATCGAAATTATATCGAATCGGGTTTCTTTTGAGCTGTTTCTACTTTGAATATAAAAGTTTGAACAAGCAATAATTTGTTTTTGTTTTTTACGTGTTACCGCTCTCCATGGTTCACCTATTTCAGCTGTTTGGCGCGTTTTTACTTCCACAACTATCACTTTTCCTTTTTTTTCTGCAACAATATCAATTTCGTATTTCAGGTAACGAAAATTGCATTTTTTGATTGTATAACCTTGTTTGATTAAATAGTTTTTTGCAATCAATTCGCCATACTGTCCAAGTTCTTGCTGTGTCATTTCATTAATTTTTAATCTAATATAGTGAATTAATTAAGAATTTGTGGGTTTAGTTTGAAGAAACTGTATTTGTTGTTAATTCAAATAAATACAATACTTTTATTAATCAAGAAAACCCAATTAAAGAATGAAAACAATCGTTTTATTTATCAGTTTATTTTACCTGTCTGCTCTACATTCGCAGTTGTCTTTAACTGAAAATAAATCAAATTTAGTCGATTTTAATATTTCAATCTTGAATTACACAAATCTAAACAAGGTTGTTTTGTTTGAAAAAGTAGAAATAGGCATATCTCTACCAACAGATTTAAACCAAAAAATAAACAATTTCGTTACCAATAAAGTTGTTCCACAAAATCAACGAATGAATCCATATTTGGAATGGGAAATTCGTGTTTACACAAAGTTTACACACTATCCGTCTTGCGAAGAAATAGTAGTTGATGGATTTTTTATGCAGGAATTTGCTGAATTTATGAATCCCATTCCTGCACCCGATGCCAACGGAATGAGCGATGCAGAATACAATAATTTGGGAGGATACAACTTAATTCCAACAGAGTTTTCCTTCAGAACACGTTTCTCGCCAAGTAAAGTAGGGTTTTGGGAAGCGCAAGTTTTTATTGAAACACCCGAAAGCAAACTTGAATCTGATCTTATTCATTTCGAAGTTGTTGAAAGTAATAACATGGGTTTCGTTCATACTTCAGCTAACGGTCGGTATCTTGAATTGGGTAATAAAACTTTTATTCCTGTAGGTTGCAATGCGCCGTGGCCTAGAACTGATCAGGTTTTCGACCGCGAATTTGCTGATGCAACAAAATATTTCAACGGCAATTTAAATCAAACTCAATTCATAGACGAAAGTTATAGATCAAGATCTAAAATGGTTCCGCGTGTGTATGATATTTACAAAAATGTGTTGCAACAATTAATTGATGGAGGCGCAAATTCATTCCGAACAATTATGGTTCCATTCGCAACAGACATTGAATATGGTAAACTCGGAAACTATACCGACCGCTTAACTCAAGCTCAAGAATTAGATGAAATCTTAGAATTTGCCGAAGAAAAGAATGTTTATTTGCAGTGGAGTTTAGATGTGCAATTCAAATATATGCTCAACGGACCAGGAAATTATTATATTTCTTGTTCGTGGAATTCTGGAGGATTTGATGGTGATCGGAATTGTTATAGCACAATAAAAGGAGTGAAATCTCCGGTAGATTTTTTCTCAAACTTAGATGCTAAAAAATATTACAAACAGCGTTTAAGATACATTATTGCTCGTTGGGGATATTCAACACAGATTTCTATTTTCGAACTGCTATCCGAAGAAAATCAAGTGGGAAATAATTTTAACGATGGAGCTGATCATACAGAAGGGTTGCAGGAATCGTATTTAAAAAACGTGAAAGTTTACGAAGCGTGGAACAGAGAAATGGCGGCATATATTAAATCGCAATACAATGGCAAATTACATTTGTTAACTTGTAGCTATGCAGGTTTACCAGCTAAAAATGATTTTACTTATCAAGATCCAAATTTAGACGTGATTGGTTTTAACGCCTATGATGACGGAAGAATTTCATTCGGTTCACACCCCGTTGAGCTTTTTTCGAAATTCATATTAAATCTAAATGCAGATTTATTTAAATCTAATGCGCCAAATGGGGGTGAGGGCAAGAAAAAAACCTTCGAAACACTACTGTTTCCTCCAAAACCTATTGTTTTATCAGAAACAGGTTTTTCAACTTCTTTTCCCCGTTACAAATCTAATTGTGAAAATTCACTCGTTGAATATAAACGTCAAATGTGGCAAATGCCTTTTTCAGGCGCTGCCGCAACTTACAACTGGGACGTTTGGTATTTTCCCGAAATGTACGGAGAATTCAAAAATTTGAAGTTGTATTTAGATCAGTTCAACTTTGGAGGAACAAACGAATTGTGGGTTCCTGGAAGTAGTTCTTCAACTCAAAACAAAAACGGAACGGTTAATTACACCTTCAATCAGGAAGCCTATGATTGCATGGAAGACGAAGAACGTTTTAAGGCCGATATGGTTTATATGGTTTCAAAAGACCGAACCAAAGCAGCAGGAGTTATTACCAATAAAACATATAATTGGTATACGTCTTCTCAAAATAGTGATTGCGGAAATTATCCCTATAACGAAGTAATCAATAAAGACGAAATCAAAAATACTGAACCACTTTATTCTTTTTGGGACGAAGATTTTGATGACAAAAATCAAGTGTTAAACAAATACATTAAGCCCTATTCTATTTATCCTAAAAACACACAGCAGGAAGATTTTAAGAGCTACAAACACAGTCTTGCAACAGATGTGGAAACAACTGATTTGTTAATTGGGAGAGGTTCAAAAGGTTTAGCGCTCTGGAATATGAACAAAGCTGATTATTTTTTCGTCTTTAAAGATTTTAATGAAAAATTAAGCACTTCAGAATCTCAAACGTTCTCCTCTTCTGGCCCAAATAAAAAAGTAAACATTGAGGTATTAATTCCCGGTAATGAAAAAGAATTTATACGCACTTTTTATGCTTTCCAAGCAGGTAAATTTATTGAGTTTGAAAATACGCAAGAGGCTTTTTCATTAAATCAAGAAACGAAATTGCGAGACGCTCAAATAGCAGCACTTGTTACTTGTGAAGAAAATGGTAAAGGAAAGTACTTTCTAAGTGCTGAAAACACAATTTTAGAGTTAAATATTCAAACTTCAACGGGTTTAGTTATTCAGAAAAGTGCTCCAAATTTAAAATCGCTAGAGTTAAATGTATCTAATTTTGCTGTCGGAGTTTATATTTTAGAACTCTTGTTTCAGGACGGCAAAAAAACCCACATAAATATTTACAAAACATGAAATTAAATTTTTCTTTATCTAAGATTTCACTACTAATTTGTTTTGTTTTTTTTATTTGTGTGCGCGGAGTTTACTTCAAAAACGATCAAAAAGTTGGATACAAAGCTGCTTCATGGGATGCATTTGGATATTATATGTATTTGCCGAGCACGTTTATTTACAACGACGTAAAAGAACTGAAATGGGTTCCAAAAATTGATTCAACTTACCACCTAACTGGTGGACTGTTTTACCAAGCAATTGCCTTAAAAGAAAAATCATATACCAATAAGTATTTGTCTGGAGTTGCAATTATGCAAACGCCTTTTTTTGCGGCGGCGCATGCTTATGCTAAAATTTCAGGTGTTCCTGCTGATGGTTTTACTTATCCATATCAATATGCACTCCTTTTTGGTGGTTTGTTTTATGTGTTTTTGGGTTTGGTTTTACTACGAAGTATATTGTTGCGCTATTTACCAGAGAACACGGTTGCAATAACGCTTCTTTTTCTTTGTTTTACAAGTAACTTGGTTCAATATGCTGCAATAGACGGTGCAATGAGCCATGCCTATATTTTTGCCCTTCATGCTTTTGTGTTTTGGCAAACAATTCGCTGGTTCGAAAAACCAACAATCTGGAGGGTGTTTTCAGTGGGCTTGGTAATTGGCTTGGCAGTAATAGCGCGTCCAACAGAGTTGGTGTTGATTTTTATTCCACTCGCGTGGGGAATTTTTAATAAAGAAAGCAGAAAAGCACAACGAAGTTTTCTTAAAACAAATGCAAAACAATTGGTTTTTGCCCTTCTCGGCGGTTTTTTAGGACTTTTACCACAATTACTATATTGGCATTACACCACCGGAGATTGGGTTTTTAATGTGGGAAGTAAGTGGTTTTTCTTCAATCCTTGGTTTCGGGTTTTGTTTGGAAAAGAAATTGGGTGGTTTGTTTACACTCCAATTGCACTTGCAATGGTTGCTGGTTTGTTTTTGATGAAAGGAAAAGTGTTTAAACGTGCCTTAATTACGTTTTGTTTGCTTAATATTTGGGTGGTTATTTCTTGGTCAGACTGGAAATATGGCGCCACTTATTCAACGCGTGCATTGGTTCAGAGTTATCCTTTTTTTGCAATTCCATTGGCTTTAGTTATTGATCGGTTTATGAACGGGAAAAAGCGAATCATTCTTGCGGTTTCTTTTGTTTTGCTAACTTGTTTGAATATGTATCAAATTCGTGTTTACAACTCGGGAACAAACAGTAACTTTTCCCCATTAGTTGGGCTTTTCTATGGAAAAAAATAACGTTAAATTATTTTGGCGAAAAATTACCATTGCTTTGCCCTTCAATAATTTGCAATCCTTTTTCGAATTTTAGTTCTTTTACAACTTTACCCTTTTTGTCGAAAACCTTCATCTTTCCATCTTTTAAACCGTCTTTGTGTTCGCATTCAGAAACAATGTTTCCTCTACGGTCATACATGTATGAGGTTCCCTCTAGTTTTCCTTCTTTGTAATTGTTGATGTTGCTAGGGTATTTTCCGCCGGGGTAATAGGTAATCCATGCGCCATCTTTCTGACCGTTTTTGTAGTCGCCTTCTTCTGTTTTTTTGTTGTCTTTTTGAGAATAACTAGACCAGCGACCATCTTTTACGCTTTCTTTCACTTCGTGATCTTTCATCGGACCGTAATCAATCTTCGATTTCTTTTTCACTATTTTGTATTCACCAATATCGCTTGGTTTTCCGTTATCGAAAAATTCGGTATAGGTTCCAACAAGTAAGTTTTCTTTGTATTCACAAGTCATTTTTGGTTTACCATCTAGGTGAAAAGATTTCCACGGACCAGAAAGTTCACCTTTAACGAAAGTTGCTTCATTTTTTTGTTTCCCGGTTTCCCAATAATTTTTCCAGATTCCGTTTTCTTTCCCGTCAACATATTCGCCCGACATGAGCAGTGTTCCGTCTTCATACAATGTTTCCCACTTTCCGTTTTTTAAATCATTTTTAAAACTGCCTTGTTTAAATTTTGTTTGATCTTTGTAATGGTAGGTCCATGTTCCCGTTTTCTTCCCATTGTCAAATTCAGCTAAATAGGAAAGTTCTCCTGTGGGGTAATTGAAGGTCCACTTGCCATCTTGTTCATTGTTTTTAAAAAACCCAGATTGATCTAAAACACCACTGTTTGTGAACCAGTTCCATTTACCGTCTTTTTTACCCTCTTTGTATTCACCTTCAACGGCTGTTTTTCCATTGTCGTAATAGTTCACGTAGTTCCCGTTTAGTTGATCGTTTTTATAGTTCGAAGTCTTTTCAATTTTACCAGTATAGTAATAAAAATTCCAAGTAGAATCTTTATTTCCTTCTGAATAATTTCCTGAAATTAATTGGTATCCGAAAGGAGAGAACTCTTCAAAATTCCCATCTTTCAATCCGTTTTTATAACTATAAAACTCTTTTTCACCTCCGTTTTGAAAATAAGTTACTAAAGTTCCGTTTCCGTTTTTCACCCCTTGCGTATGAAGCGAATCATCGTACCAAAATTGTTGAACTAATGAAACGCTATTCACAATTTCCTCGTCCATTTTTTTTCTACCGGAGATATACCAATATTCCCAATTTTTAACTGGAATTCCTTCTTTATAATATCCTTGCATGGCCAATTTTCCTGTTTCGTTCCATTCACGATAAACAGAATCGGCTTTGTCCCACAAGAAGTATCCTTCTTTACTTTTTTTACCATTTGGGTAAAAGGTAATTACTGGACCGTAAATTTTTCCCCGAAAAAAAGTGCGCTCTTCAGCAACTTGCCCGTCTGGGTTATAAAAGGTCCATTTACCGTGTTTTTCTATCGTTTCCCCCAGCGGATTTACGTAATAAGAACCTTCCGATTCGATGCGTTCTTTTTTCACATCGTAATAAAAACGTTTCTTTTTTGTAAGATTTTCTTTTCGAATTTCTTGTGAAAAAAGAAAAATTGGAATATAACAAAAAACGAAAAGAAGGAGTTTCATGGATTTGACTGTTTTATTAAAATAACTTAAAAAGTGCTGTAAAGTTACACAATCGTTTCGGGATATAAAATGTGTTTAATTCCGTTAAAAAGCATAAAAACGGCTGAACCAATAAAAATTATTCCCACAAGACGATTCAAATTAAACAAAACAGTTTCTGTAATAAATGGGCGTAGGCTTTTCGCCCCAATAATTTTAAGTACATCTATTCCAAAGAAAGTAATAAAAATGGTTATAGCAAAAACGAGCATTTCTATATCGCGCGATGCATATCCTCCACTCGATGGCGTAACAGCAATTACTGTTATCCAGTAAAAAATTACTGCAGGATTTGCGAAGTTGAGGAAAAAACCTTTAAAAGATAGCCAGAAGTAGTCTGTTTTTTTGTTTTCTATCTCTGCGCTTATGTTGGTGTCTACTTTTGGTTTTTTCAAAAAGGTGAGCACTCCAAAGCAAATAAAAACAATTCCACCAACGAGTTCAATAATAGGTTTGTTTGAACCAGAGGTTAATTTTTCAATTTCTGAAGAAAAAATATAAGCAATTAAAAGGTAAATTGTGTCTGAAATGAACACGCCTAAATCGAGCATTAATGCTGCACGAACACCTTTTCGAATACTGGTTTCAAGTAGCACAAAGAATACAGGACCAATCATGATGCTGAGCACGAAACCCGTAAAAATGCCTTTGAGAATTAGTTCTACCATTGTTTAGCTTGTATACAAATATAAAAATTTAAAGCCGTTTTATCATGTATACATGCAGCTTTATCTGAAACATAGTTTTTTTGACCGTTTAAATTTCTTAATGAAATGGCGTTAAACTCAAAGTAGTTCCGTACATTTGTTCTTTAATTCTGAAATGAATAGCATCAGAAATTTAGTTCACAACGCAAAATTGTAAAAATGAAGACGGGTATTGCCAATAAAAAACTGGAATCAATAATTTCAAAAGTTGAAAAAGAGGGTATCTCTTACTCTGGAATTATTGACGATTTGAAAGAATTGCGCGAACAAGCTTTAAAAGAGCAAGATCCACTTGTGGTGAAGGTTTTACGTTTAACTTATGAGTTTCTTCAAGAAAAAGAGGGTTTTGCTGTTGAGGCACAATTTGAGGAAGATGAAGAAGGAAACGAATACCCAATTGAAATAGAAGAGAAAGACAATTTATTGTATTTGTTAGAAATTCTCAAAAGCGCCGAACACAAAATTAATCGCGAAGAAATAAAAGATTATAGAACAGCATTAAAATTGGAATTGTATTAATTTCTGTTTTTATAAATAAGTTTAAACCGCCTTTGAGCGGTTTTTTTTCGTTTATTTAATAAAACGGTATTTTAAAATACACCAAATGGCTCTAAAACCATCTTTCCAACCAATTTTTTTTCCTTCTTCATACGTTCTGCCGTAGTAGGAAATTCCAACTTCGTAAATACGGATTGGCCTTCTACGAGCTAGTTTTGCTGTAATTTCCGGCTCAATTCCAAACCGTTTTTCAGTAATTTTTATATCTTTTGCTATAGATGAACGAATGAGTTTGTAACAGGTTTCCATGTCGGTCAAATTCAAGTTCGTCATAACATTCGAGAGATTTGTGAGGAATCTATTTCCTTTCGAATGCCAGTAAAATAAAATTCGGTGAGGTTGGTGTCCAACAAAACGAGAACCATACACAACATCGGCGTTGTCTTTGAAAACGGGTTTAAGCAATAAATTGTATTCCTCCGGGTCGTATTCCAAATCTGCATCTTGAATAATGATATATTCCCCTGTTGCTTCTTTAATTGCTCTGTTAATTGCCGCACCTTTTCCTTGGTTGTATTCCTGAGAAAAAAGTCGAATATCCAGTTCTGTATTAGCCGCAATGTAGGATTCTATTCGTTCAACAGTGTTGTCTTTTGAACAATCATTCACAATAATGATTTCTTTTTGGATGTTGTTTTCTAGTTCAACGGCTTTAATTCGATCTAAAATAAGATGAATTGTTGGTCCTTCGTTGAATGCAGGAATGAGTATAGAAAGTTTTGAAATCATTTAGTTAAATTTTTGTATGCCAATGTCTTTTAGTTGTTTCCAATGAAGGAGTTCAAAATTAATAGAAAATGCCTTTTTCGATGGATTATGAATGAAAAGCAAACCTTTTTTATTTCCCACAGCAAACGGAATTTCCAAGGTTTTGAATGCACATCAATTGGAATGGTAATATTTGTACCCTTCGAGTCTGCAAAAATAAAATAGATTTGTTCATTTGTTTGAATTTCATTTATTTTAATCACTAATTTTTGCTGCGGTCCTATTAGTTTTGGTAGTTGAAAGTATTCATTGATTTTTTTATACTCTTCTTCACTTTTCTTGAATAAATAATGTTTTTTTCTAGTTGAAATTTCTTCTTTCTCTGAACTAATGAGTCCAAAATTTGGTAAATAATTACGCTCGGTTTTTCACCGTTTCGTTCCTGATCTGAGGTGTTTTCATAAAAATGTTTCACGGGTATAATGAAGGTGTATTTTTTCAATTCATCAAATGACATGCCTTGTTCAACTGGACCTAATTTTGAATCGCGAATGATTAAATCGCCAGGCTTTAGTCGCAGAACATTTTCTTTAGTTAAGATTGAAAAAGTTTGATAAAAGCCATTTTTAGTTTCAAAAATAGATGCGTCATTAAAAAAAGGAATCAACGGATGCAAATAATAAACGTTTTTTTTTGCGTGTTTATTGGTATAATCTACACTAGCTTTTATTAGTGCTTGAAACTTATTTTTCTTAATTGGGTAATCGTATTTGAATAGTTTAATTCCCATGAAAACTAGAAAGATGAAGCCAATTGCGATTCCCAAATAGTGTTTTTTTCCTTGCATAAAATCATAAAACGACAAAAACAATAAAACAAAGAAAGGAACTAATCCCAGTGTAGCCAATCTACTTAAACCAAGCGCGCCTTTTAAACCATTCGACCACAAATAACTATGTACAGCTATGATTCCAAGATATATACAAATAAAAAACAAGTAAATCAAAAGTTGTTGACTTTTTTTATCTCTAAAAAGTAAGAAAAGTTTTCTAAGCAAAAAAGGAATTAAAAGCAATCCAAAAACACTCAAATGGTGTTTGTAAGAAGCAATGTATTCGTACCACGGTCCACTTCCGTATGGGCTTATGGCAGGGTAGGGGTCGTTTTCAAAAAACCAGAATATCTGATTAAGTAACAATTTTCCAATTAACATATAAACAAGTGTTCCAACAAATAAAAGCGGGATGGCCTTCCATTTTTTTAGAAGCAAAAGCAACAAAACAGAACCAATTACCACAAACATTCCTTCACTTCGCGCATATGGTGTAAATGAAGCAATTATAGCGAAAAGTTGCCATCGGTCTTTTTGCGAACACCACAAAAGGATTACTAACAAAAAACCAAAAAAAATCTCCGTCATTCCACTAACAATTCCATGTAAATAATCACTTACATATAAGAATAATAAAGGAACAAAGAAATAGGCGTATTTACTTATATTGTGTTGCTTGAAAATAGAAAAAGCGAACAGAATTGTTGCAACAAAAACCAACACATTGAAAAGCAAATAGGGAATAAAACCAAACTGAGCAAAGGCTGAACTGAAAAGTATAAACAGTGGTTTTCCCCAGTGATTTAAAAAATAACTTGGGTCTGAAAAAGCATGCTTTGAAATGTAATAATGCTGTAAACCATCGCCGTCATCTGCCGGAACTTCATTTAAAAAAACTATACTCACCAAATATACAACAGCAAACAAAAGTGAGCCGTAGCGTAATAAATAAGTGTTTTTTTTGAACATTAAATTAAAAAAATAATGATATTACTATAAAAGCATTTCTGGAACGTGATTGGGAACCACTAAGTCGCCCTCGGTTTTTGAAACAATTTCCTCCACACTTACTCCAGGTGCGCGTTCAATTAAATGAAATTTACCCTCTTTTATTTCCAAAACAGCTAATTCTGTTACAACTTTTTTAACGCAAGCAACACCAGTAAGCGGAAGCGTGCAAGATTTTAAAATTTTTGATTCGCCCGCTTTATTTGAATGCATCATTGCAACGATAATGTTTTCAGCAGAGGCAACTAAATCCATTGCTCCGCCCATTCCTTTTACCATTTTACCTGGAATTTTCCAGTTTGCTATGTCGCCATTTTGTGAAACTTCCATAGCTCCTAAAACAGTTAATTGAACGTGTTGACCGCGAATCATAGCGAATGAAGTAGCGGAATCAAAAAACGAAGCTCCGCTTCTTGCTGTAATTGTTTGTTTTCCAGCATTGATGAGGTCTGCGTCTTCTTCGCCTTCAAAAGGAAACGAACCCATTCCTAAAATACCGTTTTCAGACTGAAATTCTACTTCAATTCCTTCGGGTATATAATTTGCAACCAAGGTTGGAATTCCAATTCCAAGGTTCACATACCATCCGTTTCTAAGTTCTTGAGCAATCCGACGTGCAATTCCAGTTTTATCTAAAGCCATGTTGTATTTAATAATGCAATCAAAGGTAATAAATTATACCCAAAACATAAATTTCGGGCAATTTGCAATTCAAAAAATTAAAGGAAACGAAAAACGAGACTCGGTTTCCCAAGTCTCGTTTAAAGAATTTATTGAATTTAATTATTGTTTGATAATTCGAAGTGTTTGCTCAGTTCCATTTGCAGAAAGATTTACATAGTAAATACCCTTTGCTTCTTTCGCTAAATCAAGCACATAGTTTTGAGTTGTAATGTTTTGTTCTGCACGAACAATTCTACCGGTTACGTCTGTTACAACAATTGTTTCCAAAGTTGTTTCGTTTGGTAATTGAATGGTTACACTACCTGAAGTTGGATTAGGATATAAAGCAGCTCCCAAAACATTTTCATCTAAACCAACACCACTAATTGTTACACAAGCACTTGTTACTGTACAGCCAGAAACCGTTACGTTAACAGCATATTGTCCGTTACTAGTTGCAGTAAATGCCTGACTTGTTGCTCCGGAAATTGGAGTTAATGTAGGGCAGTTAACCCATTGGTAAGTTGCCCCGGCTTGTGTAGCTGTAATTGTAACACTTGAAACCGAAGTTCCAGAGTTTATTGTTGGTTGAGTTACAACTATTGAAGCACATGTTCCTGCGGTAACACATCCGCCTTCACCACGAACAAAATAAGTTCCAGGAGCAGTTACGTTCAATGTAGTTCCAGAACCAACATTGGTTCCACCACATGAACCTGTATACCATTGCCAGTTTGTGGCATCGTTTAATGTTCCAGTTGCTGTTAATGTTGTGTTTCCACCCGGACATATATTTGTTGTTCCGGAAAGTGTTGGAACTGTTGGGTTGTTACATGGAGGTGTTGGTGTATAACAAATATTTAATCCCCAAGAATTCAAGGAACCACCATCCTGATCAAAACCATCAAGGATTGTTAAAGTCCATGTTCCGTTAATTTGTTGGCCATTGAAAACAGAAAGCGGATTAGTAGGTTGGTATGTTAGACCAGATATTGGCGGACAAGGAAGTGCACCTGCAGCAGCAGCATCGTCAAATTCTAAATCAAAATTAGCAATTGCACTACCTCCACAAACATTGGCAAACAAAGTAACTTGTGTTCCTGTTGGGCTTGTAATTCGAACAGTTAAATCGCTAACCCAAGTATGAGTTCCAAGTAAATTTACCACATTTAAATCGTCAACTGTTCCAAATTGTGCAATGTTTAATACAGAAGTTATTGTTGGGGTTCCTGTTGCAGCAATAGCTTTGGGAACATCTGTTGAATTTGCAGTAATACAACTTGCAGTTGTGTAACTAAACACACCTGAAAGCACATCTGGCGTACAAGTATTGTAAGCTTTCACTCTCCAAAAATATTCTGTTGATGCAGCTAAAAGCGAAGCTGTATAATTGGTAGCGGTTAAACCAGTTGCAGACTCAACAATAGTTGTAAATGCAGCATCAGTTGCAATTTCAATCGTATAAAACAATCCAGCACCCGCATTTGCCCAAGTTAAATTAGTTGCAACCGCCTGATCAATCGCGTTATCGATTGGAGCAGTTAAAGTTGAAGGAACAATTACTGTATTCGAAACAGAAAGACTTGCGTTAATAGTATGGTTTATAGTTGAGGTTCCATTAATTACAATAGGATAAGTTCCCGGAACTACTCCAACCGTTGTAATCGTTAATACTGTTGAACCAGCTGGTGTTACTGAAGCAGGAGAGAAAAAAGCTGTTGCACCAACAGGCAAACCTGTTACAGAGAAATTTACAGCAGTAGAATAAGATCCAATTTGTGCTACTGTAACGTTGTAAGTTGCATTTGAACCTTGGCATGCTGAAATAGAACTACTTAACAAAGATAATGTGTAGTCGTTTGTTGCAGCTGTAATAGTAAATACGTTGTTAGAAACATCGTAAAATGTTCCGTTTGCACAAATTACCATAATTAAAGCTTGCGTTGTAGCTGTGTTTGGAAGTGTTACCGCTTCAGAACCATCATTGGGAACATCGTTTCCAATTACTGACCATGTTGCCCCGTTATTTGTTGATATCATTACATCCACATTGGCACATGAAACTGGTGCTGCAGTTGTGTTTGCAACAGACCAAGTAACCGTCATTGAACTGTTTCCACCAACAGAAATACCTGTTGCTGATGGGAAGTTAACTACAAACGGGCCAGCTGCGGCAACGGTTGTATACGTAACAGTTTCTTCATCGTTACATCCGCCACCCAATTCATTGTCACGAACTAAACATTTAAAAATCATTGTACGTGCAACTGAAGGTAATACTTCATAAGTTCCGCCACCGCCAATAGCAGGGAAATAACGTGTTGGATTTGTATTCGGATCACGTGAACGGAAGTTTGGACCAGCAGTTTGAGTTGCAACCGGAATATTTACTCCCGCAGACGCATTCATTTGTTCCCAACAATAAGTTAAAACATCTCCATCTGGATCTGTTGCAGATGCTGTTAAAGCAAAAGGAGTGCTAATCGGAATACTGTATGAACCACCAGCAACTGTTACTGTTGGAGCAGATTGGCCTACTATTACAGAATTCACTGAACAGCCATTACCTGCTGCACCAAGGAAAACATGAATTTCTTGCATGTTGGCAAAATGGAAATGGTCATCAGAATTTGGTTGAACATCACTAGGCGCGCAAATACCCGCATAAGCCATAATTGTAGATCCTGAACCTGGTTCAACTGAAGTTGCAGGATTTCCGTTTCCAGAACATGCTCCATTAGTTGATGAAAAAGTATGGTTTCCAGAAAATTGATGGCCCATTTCGTGAGCAACATAATCTATATCAAAAGGATCGCCAATAGGTGCACCAGAACCAGTAACACCACGTGCTTTGTTTCCATTACTACAAACTACACCCAAACCAGCAACACCACCACCACCGGTGCTAAATACATGTCCAATGTCGTAGTTTGCTGATCCAATTAATGTGTTAACATTGGTTTGATTTTGGCCCAACATAGTTCCACCGTTATCATTTGTGTATGGATCTGTTCCAGAGTTCGTATAAATCAACAAGTTGTTATTTGCAATAATTGTTAATGTAACAGCTAAATCACGCATATAAACTCCATTAACTCTATTCATTGTTGTTACTTGTGCGGCAAGTGCTAAAGCAACTGTTCCCCCATGAAAAGCTGTATATTCTCCTGTGGCAGCCAAAGCTAAACGGTAAACTCGTTTTGTACAGTTACCTAAACTTTTTACTGGGCCAACTTCGTTTCCTTCTTTTATTTCAGTTAATTCAGTGTTTTCGAAATGACATTCGAATTGATCATTACTTTGAAAATGAGCACGATCATACACAATATAATGTGTCAAATCTCCGCTTAAATATGCATACGGATCTAAGTAAATTGTTGACCCTCCCGGAACCATAATCATTGCATGGAAACCGTGAGGAGTCATATCAAATTTTGCGATTTCACCTGTTCCATCTAAAGATTTTCCGTCAAATGAACGAATGTTTTGAAAATTTTCTGCCAATCCGCTCGACATTGTTTCGTTTTCATACACTTCGAAAGTGGCAATTGTACCATCCGGACGAGGAATTTGAATTGTTACCGGCACATAGTTTGGATTGTTTAAACGTTTAACGTGCGCCAACTTAGAAGTCATTCCTTCTAGATTTAGCTCGAAAGTTTGAAACTGTGTTGGTTTAATGTAACGTGTTCCTCCGCTTGGAATATCCGATTCGGAAACTGCTCGCCAATCACCTTTAGAGAATTTGGATTGTTGAGCAAAAACACTACATAGAGACAAAGAGAGTATGACTCCAAGTGAAAGTAGTTTTCTTTTCATAGTTTTAATTTTAGGCATCCAAATTACTAAAATTTTGTTAAAAATGCAAAAAAGCGATGTTTTCCTCAAAAAATTCTGTATAAACTGGTTCAAATGAATACACTATCAAGTAATTACTTCCTGATTTAAAACTTAAATTAGAAAATAGCGAAAGACATCGATTCTTAAATCTCAGTTCATAGGATGGCTTTTATTTACTGTTTGATTAGCCGCAATGTTTGCTTCGTGCCACTAGTTGAGAGGTTTACGTAGTAAATTCCTTTAGCTTCCTTTGCTAAATCAATTAGATAAGTTGCAGAACTAGTTGGGTTTTTGTCAGAATGAATAATACGACCTGTAACATCTGTAACTATAATTGTTTCCAAAGTTGTTTCATTTGGAAATTGAATAGTTACAAGTGCTGATGTTGGGTTTGGATATACAGTTGCTACCAGCGAGTTTTCGACTATTTCAACCCCAGTTGGCGTTGTACATACACTTAATCCCCAAGAATTTAACGATCCGCCATCAACATCTACAGCATCTGTAATAGTTAAAGTCCAGGTTCCAGCAATTTGCGTTCCGTTAAAAACAGATAGCAGAGAACTGGGTTGATAAGCTAGTCCTGTTATTGGTGGACAAGGAATTACGTTTGTTGGCGAAGCATCATCAAACTCTAAGTCAAAATTGTCTTCTCCAGAACAGATACCCCCGAAAAGTGTTGCTGTTGTTCCAAGCGGACTCGTTATGGTTAAACTTAAATCTTCCATATATGTATGTGAACCACTTAGATTAATTATATCTAAATCATCGATTGTACCAACTTGAGCAATGTTTAGTACCGATGTAATCGTTGGTGTTCCAGCTCCAGAAATTGCTTTTGGAACATCGCTTGAAATTGCTACAAAACAATTTCCAGTAATAAAGCGGTAAATAGTTGACGAGACAGCTGTTGCACAAGAGTTATAGGCTTTTACCCGCCAGAAATACTCACTAGATATATTTAAAGATGTTGCTGTGTAATTTGTTGCATTTAAACCTGTTGCTGTTTCAATAATAGTAGAAAAGGAATTGTCAGTTGCAATCTCTACGGTGTAAAACACATCAAAGCCAAGATTAGACCAAGATAAATTTGTTACGATAGCTTGATTCGATGCATTATTAATCGGAGTTATTAATAGAGAGGGGCTAATTGTTGAGCTCGAAATAGAAAGAGAAGCAGAGACTTGTTTTATACTTCCAGATGCATTTGCTGTAATTGTAAAGGGATAAATGCCTGGAACAACGCCAGAAGTTGTAATACTTAAAACTGATGATCCCACAGGAGTTAAATTGGCAGGAGAGAATGAAGCTACTGCGGCCGCAGGCAAACCAGATGCGGATAAATTTACTACTGTACCAAATGAACCAATTTGACCAATATTAATCGTAAATGTTGCATCGTTTCCTTCGCAGGTCGAAATAGAATTAGTAGTTAAAGAGAAGGTATAATCATTTGTAACTGGAATAATTGTAAACACATTGTTCGAAATATCATAGAAAGTTCCATTGGCACACATGACCATTATTAGCGCTTGTGTTGATGAAGTATTCGGTATGGTCACAATTTCTGAACCGTCGTTTGAAACATTGTTTCCAATTACTGTCCAATTGAGACCATTATCTGTCGAAATTAGCACATCCACATTTGTACAGGCAACTGGTGCCACATTTGTATTATTCACTGACCAAGTTACTGTCATCGTGCTGTTTCCTGCGACAGAAATCCCCGAATTTGTCGGATAATTCACAACAAATGGACCAGCAGAGGCAACTGTCGTATACGTAACTGTTGCATCATCATTACATCCACCACCTAATTCATTGTCCCGAACCAAACATTTGAAAGTCATGGTGCGCGCAACAGAAGGTAAAACTTCAAACGGACCGCCGCCGCCAATAGCTGGAAAATAACGTGTCGGATTTAAACTTGGAAGACGTGAACGGAAATTTGGACCAGATGTTTGGCTTGCAATTGGCACAATCACATTGGATGAGGTATCCACCTGTTCCCAGCAATAGGTTAATACATCACCATCAGGATCTGTTGCGGAAGCAGTTAAGGCAAATGGCGTGCTAATAGGAATGTTGTATGCTCCACCAGCAACTGTTACAGTGGGTGCTGACTGTCCAACGATAACAGTTGAAATTGCGCAAGAATTTCCAGCATCATTAAGAAAGGTATGTATCTCATCCATATTTACGTACTGAAAATGATCGTCAGAATTCGGTTGAACATCATTTGGAGAACCACAAATACCTGCATATGCCATAATTGTTGAGCCCGAACCTGGTTCTACTGCAGTTGGAACATTGATGTTACCACCGCAACCAGCAAAGGTGTGATTTCCCGAAAATTGATGCCCGATTTCATGTGCAACGTAATCAATATCAAAAGGATCTCCTATCGGAGTAGAAGAACCTGTTGCCCCTGAACCCTTATACAACGAATCGCAGACTACACCTAACCCAGCGGCACCTCCAGAGTCGGTTCCAAAAACATGTCCAATATCAAAATTTGCCCAACCAATAACTGCTACGCCATTTGCATGGGATTCAGTATTCAATGCCCCAACATCTCCATTAGTAAATGGATCAGTTAAAGAATTGGTATATATTATTTGATCATTATTGGGCACAAGACTCATCGTAACAGCTAAATCCCTCATGAACAAGCCATTAACGCGATTCATTGATGTAACTGTAGCAGCTAATGCTAAAGCAACAGTACCTCCGTGAAAGGTGGTGTATTCACCAGTACAGTTCATTGCCAAGCGGTAAACTCGTTTTGTACAATTTCCTATACTTTTAATTGCTTTCACTTCATTGTCCTTTTTTACTTCTGTTATTGCTTGGTTTTCAAAATGACAACGAAAAACGTCATCACTTTCAAAGTGCGCACGATCGTAAACAATATAATGCCTTAAATTTCCGCTTAAATGCGCATACGGATCTAAATAAATAGTTGAACCTCCAGGAATCAAAATCATTGCATGGAAACCTTGGGGAGTAAAATCAAATTTTGCAATTTCACCTGTTCCATCTAATGATTTTCCGTCAAATGAGCGAATTTCATGGAATTTTTCAGCTAAACCAGCTGACATTGTTTCGTTTTCACTTACTTCGAAAGTTGCAATTGTTCCATCAGGGCGAGGAATTTCAATCGAAATTGGCACATAAGCCGGATTGCTTAAGCGTTTAACATTCACTAATTTTGCAGCCATTGATTCGATACTGAGTTCAAACACTTTATAATCTGTTGGTTTGATGTAACGTGTTCCGCCTTGTGGTATTTCTGATTCAGAAACGATTTGCCAATCACCCTTTGAAAGACGCGTTTGCTGTGCAAAAAAACTACATGTTAAGAATGGAAGAACAACTCCCAAAAGAAATAATTTGATACTCATGGTTTTATTTTCAGCGCAAGATACAAAAACTTAACTAAAACCTTATAGTGAAATCGATTTTTAACAATTATATTGGTTAAAGTATTTCTGTACCGAACCAAAATCTACTTTAGATTAAATAACTTGAAATCATTCTTTGATTAACCGCAATGTTTGCTTCGTGCCATTAGTTGAGAGGTTTACGTAGTAAATTCCTTTAGCTTCCTTTGCTAAATCAATTAAATAAGTTTGAGTAGTGATGTTTTCTTCCGAATGAACTATTCTTCCTGTTAAATCTGTAACTATAATTGTTTCCAAAGTTGTTTCATTTGGAAATTGAATAGTCAGAATATCAGAAGTTGGATTAGGAAATAAGTCAGCCTCCAGTATATTTTCGTCCATGCCAACATTGTAAACAGCTATGCAAGGAGTTATTACGGTGCAACCAGACATGCTAACGCTCGCAGCATATTGTCCAACCGAAGTGGGTGTGAACGTTTGATTTGTTTCTCCTGCAATTGGAGCCATAGTGGGACAACTTAACCATTGGTATGTTGCACCAACCTGAGTTGCTGTAATTATTCCGTTTAAAAGAGTTCTGCCGGAACTTATCATTGGACGAGTGATTATGATTGGCGTACAGGGTCCACCAATAACACATCCACCTTCTCCACGAACAAAAAACTGATCCGGTGCTGTTACATTTAATGTTTGACCAGACCCAACTAATGTTCCGTTGCATGAGCCACTATACCATTTCCATTCTATGGCGTCATTTAAAGAGCCATTAATAGTTAAAAGTGTGTTGCCTCCTTGGCAAATATTTGTAGGTCCTGAAATCGAAGTAACAATGGCTGGATAACAGGGTATTGTTGGTGTGTAGATAATGTTTAGACCCCAAGAATTTAATGATCCACCATCTTGATCCGCAAAATCATTCACTGTTAAAATCCATTGTCCGAACATTTGCTCTCCGTTTAATGCCGAAAGTGGATTGTTTGCTTGATAGAATAAGCCATCTGTTGGCGGACAAGGAATTGAAGCCGTTGGAGCATCATCATCAAAACCCAAGTCGATGTTGTCGTCTCCACCGCAAATACCAGAAAAAAGTGTTACGGTAGTTCCCTGTGGACTTGTAATAGTTAAATTTAAATCAGATGTAAAGCTGTGTTCAGCTATTAGATCAAACACATTGATATCATTGATGCTTCCAAATACTGAAACATTCAAAACAGAAATAACTGTAGGTGTTCCTGATCCCGAAATTGCAACCGGAACATCTGTAGAGTTTAAAAAAACCGTGTCGCTTTGAAAAGTCATTTCATACCCACACAAGTAATTTGTAAAATACGACTTGTTTGCAAAAACGAAAGCACTTGAAAAAGAGAGAAAGAAAACGAATGAAAATAATTTATTTATCATAGAGGGTTAATTTTGGTTTTGCAAGTTACAAAATAACATTCATAAACGAGAATTAGTGGTTCGAAATAGTTAAAATTACCGCATGAATGATCGAATTATAATTTATTAAAACTGCAAAAAATAAAATTTTGTACTGTTTCAAACGGAGTTGTATGATTTTCTGTAATACAATTAATGTTTTGAAACGCTTCCTCAAAAAGAGTGACAATCGAATCTTTGTCATATTGTTTTATTTCCAAACCGCTACATTTTTTTGGTCCATCTTTTGAAAAAGTTCCAATCGTTAAATAGTCTGTAACATTGTTTTTAACTAGAGTAGCATATTTTTTAATTTGTTCTTCGGAGGTTAAAAAATGAAATGCGGCGCGGTCATGCCAAAGATCAAATTTAGTTTTTGGATCAAAATCACAAATGTCGCTCACAATCCAAGTTACTTTTTTTGATTTTTCACCCAAACGAAGTTGCGCTTTTTCAAGGGCTTTTGCTGAAATATCTAAAACTGTTATGTTTTCGTAACCCTCCTCCAATAAAAAATCGACAAGCTTACTATCACCGCCACCGACATCAATAATTGAAGCAGTTTTCGGTAAATTAAATCCACGAATAAAGTCAAGAGAAGTTGTGGGAACTTCTTGTGTCCAACTCACCTCATTTGGACTTTTGGTTTCGTAAACCGTTTCCCAATGATTTTTGCTTTCTGAATTCATTTGTTTTTCTTAATTGAAACGCAAATGTTTCACTGTGTTACCGTTGTTAATTAATTGTTTTAGCGAATCAATTCCAATTGTTAAATGTGAATCAACAAAATTAGAACTCACTTTTGAATCACTTTCGGAAGTTTTCACACCCTCTGGAGTCATGGGTTGGTCGCTCACCAATAACAAAGCTCCGGTTGGAATTTTGTTTGCAAAGCCGACGGTGAAAATAGTTGCCGTTTCCATATCAATTGCCATTGCACGAATTTGACTTAAGTAGTTTTTAAATACCTCGTCGTGCTCCCAAACTCTGCGGTTAGTAGTGTAACAAGTTCCTGTCCAATAATCAAAACCGGCATCGCGAATAGTTGTTGAAATTGCTTTTTGTAAGGCAAAAGCGGGTAGGGCAGGAACTTCAGCCGGAAAATAATCGTTGCTTGTTCCTTCTCCACGAATGGCTGCAATTGGAAGAACAAAATCTCCCACATCACTTTTGTTTTTTAAGCCGCCACATTTTCCTAAAAACAAAACTGCTTTTGGTTGAATGGCAGAAAGCAAATCCATACATGTAGCAGCTGAAGCACTTCCCATTCCAAAATTAATGATCGTGATTCCGTTTGCTGTTGCGCATTGCATGGGTTTAGATTTTCCAATTACTTCAACACCATAAGTTTCCGCAAATTTTTCAATATAATGATGAAAATTACACAGTAAGATATATTTTCCAAAGTTTTCTAATTCTTCGCCCGTATATCTGGGCAACCAATTCTCTACAATTTCTTTTTTAGTTTTCATGTTTTATTGAATAAAGTTCCAAAAAGTAGAGCGGTTAATTCCACTTACCTTGCAATTTGGATAATAGTTTGAAAATAATGATGGAACTTTCATTTTTTGTTTCTTGTCCCAATAAATTTTAAAAGCCATTATTTCTTTGTTGTCTTTTTCGATTAAATCGATTTCTTGTTTAGTATGCGTGTTCCAAAAATAACTTTCGAGTAGTTTTTTATTTTGACTGTTGCTTTTCATTCGTTCGGCTATAACCCAATTTTTCCATAACATTTCTTGGTCTATTCTGAAGTCAAAATCTTGAAAAGAACGAATTAAACCGTTTCGAATTCCATTGTCGGCAAAATAAACCACATGACTTTTTTTCAATTCGTAACGAAAATCTGAAGAATAACTCGGCAATAAAAATAAAAGTTGCGCTTTTTCGAAGAGTTTCACGTAGCGCTCTGCCGTTTCATTATCAATTCCAACATGTTTTCCTAATTCGTTGAATGAAATCACTTTTCCAATGTTCCACGAAAGGTAACGTAAAATTTTTAGTAGTTGTTCTTTTTTATTAATGCGCTCATTCGAAGTGAAATTGGAAACAATTGCTTTTTCAATAATTTCTAAAACAAGCGATTCCGCTTTTTCAGGATGCATAACCACCTCCGGATAATAGCCGAAAATTAAGCGTTGTTCAATTGCTTGGTCTTCTTTTGCCAAACCAAAATGTTTTGCACTTTCAGTATAGGAAAGCGGAGAAATAATTATTTCAAATCCGTTTAAACGAATTGCATCCCATAATTCTTCTTGAAGAGGCGGCTCAAATGAACAGGTTAAAATTAACGCGTCTAAATTGTCTGTTTCTAAGCACTGGTCGATGAGGTTTTGTAAAAAATTGAGGTGTTGCGCTTCTTTTACAATTAACACTTTTTTTGTAGCAATATAACTCGCAAATTGCTCTATTACTTGAAAGTTTTTCTTTGTTTTTTTGTCGGAAAGATCTACGAATTGAATTACCTCGTGGTTTTGAAAATTGAAACAAGATTGAAGAAGGGTTTCTTTTCCAGAGAACTTCGGGCCACGCAAAACTAAAATTTTTGTATTGCTAAGTTTTTGCTGGATTTCTTCAATAAGTTTTCGTTGAATCATTGTGTTGTTTTTACAAAAAAACAAATTATTTTCGAAATAATCACTTAAAGTTTGCGGTATTATAGATAACTATTTGATTTGTAATTTCGGTATTTGTTTTCAATTAATGATTTTCAATTTGTTAAAGTAAGTCTGCGGACGGTTAGAGTGCATGAATTTATTTCCACCGTAGCAACTTAATTC
Organism: Crocinitomicaceae bacterium; assembly: GCA_031409255.1. GTDB lineage: Bacteria > Bacteroidota > Bacteroidia > Flavobacteriales_D > Crocinitomicaceae > Fluviicola. The sequence continues at coordinate 3,502 of JANNWW010000210.1, read as the reverse complement.
ATACCTAAATCCGTTCGAAATTAGAATTCGTTTCCATTGATAACCCGTCAATTCGTCTAATACCAAACCTTCAATATATTCTATTCCAGCAGCTGTTTGACCCATTTTTATGCTCGAAAATTCTGTATTATCAAATAACGAAGACAGTTCTTCAATGCTTTTTGTTGAACTTTCACATACATTTAATTCAAATGCGTTTCCTTGCCCTAATTCTTGAAACATAAAATGATACGATTTTTCGCTAAAATCTGCATTCACTTTTCCGGGCATTGAAATTTCGAATCCAAAAGTTGAGTTGCTACAAATAGAAGAATTCCACAATTTTACTAGTTGTTTTTCCTTGCTGCAATTCTCAGAAAAATTAGCTGGAATGGCGCGTAAACGATAGCCCTTATTTCGCAGCAGCTGAATAACTCCGTCAGAACCATATAAATGTCCGGAACCAATCGCACAAAAAACACTACTTGTTTGAATAATCGAATCTAGCTTTGTTGCCATTGCTTTATTGCGTTCAGAAATTAAACTTTCATACGCACCGGGCATTCCACGTAATTGCGCTTTGAGCATTTGGTTAAGGGCAGAAATATTTCCTTGTAAATAGGTTTGCGTGAAGACTTCTTGACTGTAGAAATAATTATTAATGGTTGCGCGAGCAGACAAATCTGTCATTTTTTCACTCACCAGTAATTGTTGATCAACGGTTTCTAAGGGAAAGAAACTTTTACCTCCACAATATCCTGCCTGCTGAAAATAGGCGTCTAAAAATTGTGGCCTTCCGTCTTCTGATCCATAAATAGTTTTTGTGGCTTTTTTTGAAGCGGTGAAATCTGCTTTTTTTGAGAAGAACTGAACTGTTGATAAGTCAAGTCGAACATCATACACATCGTATAATGAAGTTACATCTGTTTCTAAAGCTATAATTTCGGCGTTTAAAAATGCGCAGTAAAGCGAATCGGGAAAATTGAACAAGCGTGGGTCGTTAGAGTGCATGCTTCCAAACAAATAACTTGTCTTGTGCGTTTTTTTGGACTTAATTTCCCACAAAAGTTGATACCCTGAACTGTCCTTCTGAGCAAAACTTGAAAGCAAAAACAAAAAAACAAAAGTAAACACACTGATTTTCACAGGTCAAAGATAATTCAATCGTGGTTTTGGAAGTAGAATTTAAGAAAATTTAAGCTTATATTTAATTTATTTTATCGTTATTCCAAAAACAACAACAACGCCATCAAACCCAAAACCAACAAAACCATAAACATTCTGGGGTCTTTGTAAAGTGGTTTTTTAGGTCGCTTGGTAAGTGTACCATAACGATGCGCTACAGACGAAAAACTCTTGTACCGACGAATTTGATCCTTCGTTGGTTCCAAGTTTTTTTGTTCCTTATCGAGTTTGTACTTTCTCATTTTCTCTTACCAATTCTTTTTTACTTTTTCCAAAACGCGGTAAAGTTTCATCTTTGCATTTGCCTCTGTTGTGTCTAATATTTCTGCGATTTCTCTGAAACTTAAACCATCAAAAAAACGCATTTCAATTATCTCGCGCTGATTTTCATCTAAGGTATTTATTTTTTCAACAAGTTTCAATAAATCTTCCTCCTGATTGTGAGCAGATTCCATCTCTTCAAAAATATCATCCACACTGTTTTCCGAAATCGAAACAGTTAAATTGTGCTTGTTAGAGCGAAAAAACTGATTAATTTCATTAATTGCAATGCGAATGAGCCACGACGAAAATTGATATCCCCGGTCTTCGTATTGTTCAATTTTCGCCATTGCTTTCATAAATGTTAACTGTGTTAAATCGCCAGTCAGTTCCTCGTTTCCATTTACGCGCTTGAAAATAAAACGGAAAATAAAATCAAAATGTTTTTCATACAAAGGCGCAAAATAACGCAGGTCTTTTTTAGCGCTTTCAATTAAAGCTGCTTCTGACTCTGGCTGATATTTCTTCTTAAAAAACAACGACACTTTTTTTCTTTAATACACAATTGCTGTAAAAGTAACACCTAGAAAATTAAAATTTCTATTACTCAAAAATTTTCTGGTTTAGTTGCTAATTAAAATCAGAATCAGGTTATTTGAATCTGAATCTGTATTTTTGCAAAAATTAAAACAAAAACATGAGTTTATTAACTGTAGGTAGTGTTGCCTTTGACGCAATTGAAACACCTTTCGGAAAAACAGATAAAATTGTTGGCGGAGCGGGAACTTTCATCGCTTTATCAGCATCAAATTTCACACAAGATCAAAAAATTGTTTCAGTTGTAGGAGAAGATTTTCCCCAAGAAATGATTGACACACTTGTTTCAAAAGGGGTGAATGTGGAAGGTTTGCAAATCAAAAAGGGAGAAAAAACATTCTTTTGGTCGGGAAAATACCACAACGACATGAACTCGCGGGATACTTTAATTACGGAATTAAATGTGTTAGAAAATTTTGATCCAATTATTCCAGCAAGTTACCAAGGAGTTAAGTATTTGATGCTCGGAAATCTTGCTCCGGCTGTTCAACGAATGGTAATTGAACGCCTAGAAACACGCCCAAAATTAGTTGCAATGGACACCATGAATTTCTGGATGGATATTGCAATGGACGATTTACTGGACACCTTAAAGTTAGTTGATGTATTAATTATCAACGACGAAGAAGCACGTCAATTGTCGAAAGAATACCACTTAGTGAATGCAGCAAAAGTGATTCGTGCAATGGGCCCTAAAATGTTGATTATCAAAAAAGGGGAACATGGAGCTTTGTTGTTTCACGAAGAAAAAGTATTCTTCGCGCCAGCTCTTCCTTTGGAAGTGGTTTTTGATCCAACAGGAGCGGGAGATACTTTTGCCGGAGGTTTTATCGGTTATTTAGCAGCTACAGACGATATTTCATTTGAAAACATGAAGCGTGCAATTATTGCCGGATCTGCTTTGGCTTCTTACGGCGTAGAGAAATTTGGAACGCAACGCTTATTGGAGATCTCGCGTGCAGATGTTGACGAGCGCATTCAAGAGTTCGTGAAATTGGCTGCTTTTGAAATGTAAGAAAACGATTTGTATATTGAAAATGCCGTTCTTCTGGAGCGGCATTTTATTTTTTATTCAAACGCTCAAATAATTCTTCTTTGGCAGAACGTGAAATTGGAATAGGCGTATTATTTATTAAAACCGACTGACCCTTAACCAACTGAACGTGATCCAAGTTTATTGCAAATTATTTGTGAACGCGCAGCAAATTTTTTGCTTCGGATTCTTCTAAAAAACGTGTTAAACTGTTTCGAATGATGTGTTTCTTCTCAAGTGTAACAATTTCAATATAATTGTTTTCCGACTTTAACCAAAGAATTTCGCTGAGTTTAATGCGCAAACTAATTAGTCGAACCTTAAAAACACAACTTTCTAGTAAAAAAGATGTTGATTTGAGAATTTTGTAATAATTGTTTGCAAAAAAAGAAGTTTAAAAGTGTTTCAAAAAAGTGCAAAATGGAATTTTTCCATTTGTTGATCATT
>JANNWW010000209.1:0-8879 GCA_031409255.1 Crocinitomicaceae bacterium | reverse complement strand
AATGGTTGTATAAATTTTCAAACCATCGGAATAGATATCGTAGGGCATTCCATCTTCGCGTTTGTATTTAAATGCGCCATCCGGATTCTTCGTCATTAGTAAATTGGTTACTTCTTTGCGAAGTTCTTCTCTGAAATAAGGTGCTGAACCACGTTTGTGATCTACAATCTGAAAATCAGTTTTTAAAGGAAGTTTACTATACTTCTCATAATCTGCTTGAGTGAATTTTTTTCGAAGTCCTTTGTTGTCTTCATTCGAGTTTTTCAACCATTGTTGAAGCACCGTGTTTCTTCGGTCTATTGCACGCGTTGAATCTGCTGATCTAGCTTCTTGAATTTGTGCATTCGTAATAGAATTCGGATTCACTTCGTTTCTTCTCGCTAATGTGGCGCGGTAATTTTTGATTTGAAAAGTGTACGGATTGTATAAAGTGGGGTTTTTACACATTCCAACTAACATAGCTGCTTCGTCTGGTGTTAATGCAATTGGTTTCTTGTTAAAATATACTTTAGACGCATTCGAAATTCCTACAGCATTGTAAAGAAAATCAAATTGATTGAGGTACATGGTAATAATTTCTTCTTTTGTGAAGCGCGATTCTAGACGAGTTGCAATAATATTTTCACGTGCTTTCTCGTTCAAACGTTTCCATTTTCGGCCAAACCAACCAGAAGATTCAGATGAAACATCTTCGCCCATTGCACGTGCTAAAATTTCACGATCACGCAGTTGAATTGTGAATAATAATTTTGCTAATTGTTGTGTAATAGTTGAAGCTCCACCGTTTCCTCCAACATTAAGAATTGCACGCGATATTGCACGAAAATCTACTCCAGAGTGCTGTTGAAAACGCTCGTCTTCAGTTGCTATTAAGCAATCAGTTACATTTGAACTTATTTTCTTGTATTCAACAGAAGTACGATTGATTCTCCAATAGCGACCTAACTCTGTTTCTCCATCGTCGGCAATAATTGTTGAGGCCAATAATTCAGGCGGATTATCAAGCATGGCAACTGGAGGAAGGTCGTCTTCCGATTGGAAAAACAACAAACCACCAATGAAATACATGGGAAACAGTGCAATTAACCAATAAATTATAGTTGCACGTTTGTGACGTTTTTGATCGAAAACTGGTTTTTTTTCAACAGTTGCTTTCGCCATGAATGTTTAAATTAGAAAGTAAAAATACACAAATCTTTTGTGCGCAGCACGAATTACAAGATTCATATAAATAATGTCAAATTTCACAAAAGATAAGTCTTCAAAAAGAGTAGCGTTAAATAGTTTTTAACAGCGCATTATTCACAAAAAAAGCAACTGAAAAATATTACTTCTTTTTGTTTTTATCTTTCAAAAAAAGTTCAATAGCAGCGGTCATACTAGGTGCATTTTGCATGGGAGCATGAATGTCTAGTCGCAAATTGTTTTTTATTACGGCGTTTGCAGTTGTTGGACCAAAAGCGGCAATTAAGGTATTGTTTTGTTTAAAATCTGGAAAATTCTTCAACAATGATTCAATTCCACCTGGTGAAAAGAAAACCAATAAATCGTAATACACATCTTCTAAATCACTCAAGTCTGATGCTACAGTTCTATATAAAACAGCTTTTGAAAAAGGAATTTTAGCTGCTTCTAGCGTAAGCGGAATCTTGTCTTGTAAAATATCTGTGCAAGGCAACAAGAACTTTTCGTTTTTGTGCTTTTTTATTGGATCAATTAAATCTTCGATAGTTTGTTTTCCGAAGAAAATTTTTCTTTTTCGGTACGTAACATATTTTTGCATGTATAGCGCAACTGCTTCTGAAATACAAAAATACTTCATTGAATCGGGCACCTCGAAACGAATTTCTTGAGCAACTCTGAAAAAATGATCAACGGCATTTTTAGAAGTTAAGATTACAGCGGTATGACTAGTAATATCAACTTTTTGGGTGCGAAATTCAACAGCTCCAATACCCTCCACATGAATGAATGGTCGGAAATCTATTTTCAACTTATATTTATCAGCCAAATCGTAATATGGCGATTTATCTCCCTCGGGTTTTGGCTGTGAAACCAAAATTGTTTTAATACTCAAGGTTCGTTAATTTTTATCGTTCAACTTATAATTCAAAAACTTCCCAATTGTTCCCAATAAATAGCTTTATTAAAATCAATAGCGGTAGTATTTCAAGGGTCCAAAAGTACAAAATAATATGATACCACGCTACTTTTTCTCTTAGCGTGATGAAAAAACAACGCAAAAATCGTTGAATTAGAAAAAATGAAAACGTTCCCAATAAAATTAATTTGGAGCCGCCAATTAGGCCAGGTTGAAAATAAAAAAAGAAAAACTCAATAAACAATACAATTCCAGCTATTTGATAAGTGGTAATTGTGGTATACCACAAGTTTTCGATGATTGAGGTGTTTCCTGCTATTCGGGCAGAAAACCACAAGGCAAAAAGCTGATAAATAGCATATATTACTGGAAAAAGTATGAGCAATAAAAACCTTGACCAATGCGTGGTTTCAGAGTTTAACATTGTGCCCCAATACAAACAAGCAATGGTAATGAAACTAAACTGAAGTGCTAAAAAAACGGAACTTGCTGGGTTCATTCGCAAACCGTTTTTTTGTTGGGTTTCTGATGAAGTAAACAAAAAAATGTGTTGAAAAGCAATAAAATAGGCTTCTCTTTGTCGAACACGTGCCAATGAAAGTGCAATTGCACACAAAACAAACAATGTTAAAATAATGATAGAATTTTGAGCGCCTCTCGGAATTAATTCCATGTTATTAGTTGTTGGAACTTTGTCCAAAAGAGAAAAACTGAAAACCAAAACGCCGTTCATTGGTTGTAAAGATATATAAAATGCATTTTATGGGCGCATTTCTATTTTTTGAATACAGTGTTTAGAAATTAAATTTTAAACAGTCTTTTCCAAAGGAGTGAAATTTTGTACATTTGCAAACAATTTACATGTAAAACATAGTTCTATGAGAACGGATTTATACCAACATCCAGATTATTTATTAATGGATGAATTATTGACAGACGAACAAAAATTGGTTCGCGACACTGCACGTGCTTGGGTGAAAAAAGAAGTTTCACCAATCATTGATGATGCATATGAAAAAGCTGTTTTCCCGATGCACTTATTGAGTGGTTTGGGAGAAATTGGTGCTTTTGGTCCATACATTCCAGAGGAATATGGTGGAGCAGGAATGGATCAAATTTCGTATGGTTTAATTATGCAAGAATTGGAACGATGTGATTCAGGTTTGCGATCAACAGCTTCAGTTCAGTCTTCATTAGTAATGTATCCGATTTGGAAATATGGTTCTGAGGAGCAAAAGAAAAAATATTTGCCAAAACTAGCAACTGGCGAAATGATGGGATGTTTTGGTTTAACAGAGCCCGATCATGGATCAAATCCAGGTGGAATGACAACGAACTTCAAAGACATGGGCGACCATTATTTGTTGAACGGAGCTAAAATGTGGATTTCGAACTCACCTTTTGCACACATTGCAGTTGTTTGGGCTAAAGACGAAACTGGAAGAATTCATGGTTTAGTAGTTGAACGTGGAATGGAAGGTTTTTCTACTCCAGAAATGCACGGTAAACTTTCACTTCGTGCTTCTGCAACAGGCGAGTTAATTTTTGTGAATGTAAAAGTTCCGAAAGAAAATATTTTACCCGGTCGTTCTGGTCTTGGTGCGCCCTTGAGCTGTTTAGATTCTGCGCGTTTCGGAATTGCATGGGGAGCTTTAGGAGCAGCAATGGATTGTTACGATCAGGCATTGCGTTATTCTTTGCAACGAACTCAATTTAATGTGCCAATTGGAGCATTTCAATTGATTCAAAAGAAATTAGCCGAAATGATTACAGAAATTACCAAAGCTCAATTTATTACTCACCGTGTTGGTCAATTAAGAAATGAGGGAAGAGCAACAACTGCAATGATTTCGATGATAAAAAGAAACAATGTTGAAATTGCTTTAGACATTGCACGCGAAGCACGTCAAATTCATGGCGGAATGGGAATAACATCTGAATATTCAATGATGCGCCACATGGCAAACCTCGAATCTGTATTAACGTATGAAGGAACACACGATATTCACTTGTTAATTACAGGAATGGATGTAACCGGAATTCCAGCATTCGCGCGTGAGATGCCTTAATTTATTTTCTTTTAAAATTTAATATAATTGAAAAAGACTGGTTTTAAAATCAGTCTTTTTTTTTGAAACAATTAATTCCATTGTATAATTCCACCTTCGTTGATACTTCTGTGGAAGGTTTCACGCAAGCGATTTAATTTCTTAAGCGCTTTCTCATCTCCGAGAGCTGCTTTTTGTTTCAATTTAAAATATACGTCTAAGGATTGTCCGAAAACATCTTGATCCAAAATTTGCTTCAAGTTTGTAACTCTAGCAGATACTCCGATTAAAAAATGTTCTAACTCCCCTAATTCAACTAACTGTTCTTCTGAAGGTTGATCAATTCGCATGAGATTATTGTAACGAGGCAATAAAACCTCCATCAAATCAATAAATCGATCTAATTCACGTTGAATGGCTGCTTGTTGTTCTTTTAAACCCATTATTACTTTTTATAAAAAGTTGACATTACCAAAGTAAAACTTTTTGCGCAAAAATGAAAGAAAAATGAAAATTTAACATTTAAAGCTGCGTTATTTATAAAACAATACCTTTGTAAAGTTCATATATGTCGGGTATTTATATACATATTCCTTTTTGTAAGCAACAATGTAGCTATTGTGATTTTCACTTTTCAACTACTTTTGAGGTGTATCGCTTTGAAATGATTGCTGCAATTTGCAAAGAATTAGTGCTGCGCAGAAATGACGACTCAATTCAAACTATCTATTTTGGCGGCGGCACACCTAGTATTCTATTCGAAGCGGAACTGGAACTAATTTTAAGTACCATTTATACAAATTATTCTGTAGAGAAAGACCTTGAAATTACCTTAGAATGCAACCCAGATGATTGTTCTGAAATCCGTTTTGAAGAATGGAAAAAACTGGGAATTAACCGATTAAGTATTGGTATTCAGTCGTTTAATGCCGATCAGCTAAAATGGATGAACCGCGCTCATTCTGCAAAACAGTCGCGAGAAGCTGTTAGATTAGCGCATGAAAAGGGTTTTGAAAATATTACTATAGATTTAATATATGGTCTTCCTAATTTAACGTCGAATGAATGGTTGGATCAATTAGCAGAAGTTCTTCTTTTCCCAATTCAACATATTTCTGCCTATTGTTTAACAATTGAAGAAAAAACGCCGTTAGCAAAATGGGTTAAAGACAAAAAAATTATTCCTGCCGGAAACGAAGAACAAAGTGAACAGTTTGAATTATTGGTTCAAACTTTGGCTAAGGCAGGTTTTGAGCAATATGAAATTTCGAATTTCTGCCGGAATGAAAATTATTCAAAACACAATTCCGCTTATTGGTTGGGGAAAAAATTCATAGGCGTTGGACCAAGTGCGCATGGTTTTACTAGTGAATCTCGTTATTGGAATGTTGCTTCTAACCAAAAATACATGAATCAGATTAAAGAAAATCATCTTCCACAAACAATTGAAAAATTAAGTGTTTTCGACCGTTTTAACGAACTCATTTTATTAGGTCTGAGAACGAAATGGGGAGTAAATAAGGTGCTGTTATTTGATTTAATTGAACCCGAAATAAATTGGATAAGTCAGAAAAAAAGATTTATAGAATCTGAAGAATTGATTGAAACGGAGGAACTTTTCTATTTGAGCGAAAAAGGAAAGTTGCGAGCCGATCTAATTGCATCAGAGTTATTTTTACTGAGTAAATAATCATTTGATTATAACCCAGAGTTCGATTCTAAATTTTGATATACTGATTCAACTACGAAATTAACAATCTGCTTTTTATACTATTTTTGAACACTCAAATTTTGACTCTTCAACAAAGTTACCTTTGTTACATGAAACGTTTGCTCACAAATTTGATTGCAATTTTAATAGGTATTACATCTTATTCGCAAGAAATTATTGTAGTTATTGATCCGGGACATGGCGGAAACGACCCTGGAAATGAATCAACAAACAAATCGCTCAAAACAGAAAAAGAACTCAACCACCTCATTGCTAAAAAAGTTGGGAATTATTTGAGCACAAAACTTACAAATGTAACTGTCATATATACTCGAACTGACGATTCTTACCCTTCACTAGATGAAAGAGTAAACACTGCCAATTCAAAGAATGCAGTACTTTTTATAAGCATTCATTGCAATCATTCAGAAAAAAAATCTATCCATGGAACCGAGACGCATGTACATGATTTGAGTTCGCGCAAATCTGTTAGCTTGGCAAAAAACATTGAAAAAGAATTCAAAACGAAAGCTGGAAGAACAAGCAGAGGAGTGAAAACTACAAACGACAGAGAAAAAAGCTTACAAGTACTAAAATTCACCAACATGACTAGCGTATTGGTTGAATGCGGATTTATGTCGAACGAAACCGAAGCCATTTATTTGAACAGTGAAAACGGGCAAGATTTACTTGCTTCAGCAATCTTTCGGGGAATTAGAACTCATTTAATGGAAGAATATACGCAAGTTAAAAAAGTATCGGAAACAAAAAATAAAACTGCTCAATCTTCAGAAAGTGGAACTTATCAAATTCAAATTATGAGTTCAAAAGAGTGGATGGACACAGAAAAAGGGGCTTTCACAAAGTTAAGTAAAACTGTTTCGCGAAAAGAAGTTTCAAAAACGGGCTACAAATTTGCCTATTATGTGGGCAGTTTTAGTTCAAAATCAGATGCTGAAAAGTACTTGAAAGAGGTTAAAAAACAAGGTTTCGGTGATGCAGTGATTGTAAAAAAGTAAGTTTTAAGCTTGAAAATCAATCTATTGCTACTTTTTACAGTTTTTTTTCTGGAAATATTTAATGAAATTAAATCTTTTCGTATATTTGCACTCGCATTTCGAAAGAAATATTCCTTCTTAGCTCAGTTGGTTAGAGCATCTGACTGTTAATCAGAGGGTCGCTGGTTCGAGTCCAGCAGAGGGAGCAACAAGCACTAGGGTTACAGAAATGTAACCCTTTTTTGTTGGTTAGATTCCCACAAATACCGGATTAATTAGAGCTTCTAACTAGCATAAGAATTATATTAATGAAACTGTTGATTTTTTTTGGGTATCGAATTTTAAAAATAAATAAATTCCAGCTAAACTTCTTTTCTAAAAAATATTTCTACATTTGTGCTGTGAAAGCATTTTCAACATATCATTTCAATTATTCGCGCGTCATGCGAATTTGGTCATCTAGGCCAATTTATTTCTGTTAAAAGAAATTATTGAAGCTGTGAACTTCTAAAACTCACAAAAATCAAAAACAAATAAAACAATAAAAATCCGTTCAAATGGAACTTCTTGAACTACCCGAACTTCTACATTCGGAAAAAACAAAGTCGTTTAAAACAAATAGTCTACTAAACGAGTCGACTATTACAACTTTGCAAAAACGCTTAGAAACACTTGAAGAAAAAGCACAAAATTTGACAGATAGCATGCGTTACGCAGGAAGCATTCAACGCTCAATTTTGCCTAACGAACGCATTTTTCAGAATATATTCGCTGATGCATTTGTGGTTTTTGAGCCCAAAGATATTGTTAGCGGCGATTTTTATTGGGTATTTCAACACCACAATGATGTGTACTTTGCTGTAGGCGATTGCACCGGACATGGTGTGCCCGGCGCGCTAGTGAACATTGCAGGAAACACACTTTTGCGACAAATCATTCGTTTGGAAGGATTTTCAGACCCAGCTAAAATCATGTCGAAATTAGACGAAGAACTTACGCTACTTTTTAATGAAAACTTAACGCAAGGAAACCTTAGAGATGGAATGGACATTGTTTTTTGTAAGTTCAACTTATCGCAATTAACAGGTTCGTTTTGTGGTGCAGGCCGACCGTTAATCTTGATTCGAAACCAAGAACTAATTGAATTCAAAAAAGGTTCAGACGCAATTGGTCATTCATCGAAAGAAAAAAAAGAATTTGAAACCATTCATTTTAAATTAGAAAAAGGCGACCAATTTTACCTCTTTTCAGACGGATATACAGATCAATTTGGCGGAGAAAATATTAAGAAATTTAACCGAAATAGGTTTAGAAATTTATTGCAATCTGTTCAACATTTCGATTCAAATAACCAAAAGAAAGAATTGCTCTTTCACTTTAATCAATGGAAAGGAAAACAAGACCAAATAGATGATGTATGTGTTTTGGGAATAAAAATATGACAAAAAAGGGAGCGTATTTCTACGTTCCCTCAAAATTATTTTTAAACAGCGTTTAAATATGGTTTGTATTTCAAAGATTGCTATTAAAGCAAAAATCTTTGCTGTTTATGCGTTTTTTATTGTTTGAATGTTTTGCAATTCACTACATTTCCCATATACCAGTAATCGCCCTGAATTAAAATGTATCCGCCGTCGCCCTCTAATTCAACTAAAACATAAACGTAAGTTGAACCCGAAACACCAGACTCTGCTTCAATTCTCCATGCTTCACCTGCGTCTAATTCAACATCTTGTATTGAAGTGATTTTATAGAATTGAGAATCACTAATTTCGTCGCCTGAATATACATTGTGACACAAAAACTTATCTTTAAAACTAAATGTAAACAATTCATTTGTAGAACTGTAATCATCACTATCAATGTCTGTTGTGTATTTTGTTGCTTGAAAAGATACACTTTGTTGTGCAAAAGACAAACTTCCCACGAAGAATGTTAGCATTAGAATTAAATTTTTCATATTTTTTCTTTTTAATTAGTTGTTAGCAAAGATAAGTGCTTTTTTCATTTAGCTACAATAA
>JANNWW010000208.1:0-1947 GCA_031409255.1 Crocinitomicaceae bacterium | reverse complement strand
TTAGGAATATTTTTGTTTTCAAGAGTTAAATAATCTCTAATAAAATCAGAAACACGACTGACATTCAATGTTTCATCTTTGGCAAGTTTCTCAATTACTTCCCAATAGTTTTGATATATTTTATTTTGGTCTTTTCTGTTTAAGCCCATTAAAATATAGTTGCGAATTAAGTCAGCTTGTGCAAGTTCTAAACCTGTTGAATTCAAACTTTCAAATATTCTTTGAGGGTCGTCTTTTTCTCTGTCGAGAGAAACTTCAACAAACATTAATTTGGAAAGTCCTTTTAAAACTGTTTGATAATTGTCTTCGGTAATTCTGCCTTTGAAATAATTGAAATTATCAATTAGCTTTGAAAAGTCTGAATACTCTTCGTTTTCATCACTTCGTAGTAAATATTTTAAAGCTCTATCGTTATTGTCAGTTGGTCTTAATTTTAGTTTTTCTTCTTCGGGTGAAAATTTATTTATCAAATAGGTTTCACTTATTTCATTTACAAGCCCTTCGTTTTGAATAACCTTTGCAAGTCTATGTAGAACTAAATAAACAAGTGTCAAAGTTGTAAGTCTTTGTTGTCCGTCAATAACAGTCAATTCTTTAATTCTTGATGCAGTGTAAACGTCATCGTGAACATAAACTATGCTTCCAATAAAATGAGCATTCATTTTTTTGCTTGTTCCAACTTCAAGTATGTCGTCCAAAAGTTGTTTACATTGTCCTGTTGTCCAATCGTAATTTCTTTGGTAAACTGGAATTACAAATTGTGTTTTATTTGATGATAAAAAGTCTTCTACTTTGGTCTCGTTTGCCTTCATATTTTAATTATTGTCTGTCTGTTTGTGGGGTTCTCTACAATGACGCCTAACGTTTTGCAGCTTGGCGAGGTTTTCTGTGTTGCGCCTGCGGCAGAAAAATCTTGCCAAACTGCTGTTATGAGCAGTTGAAATTGAAAGAATTTTGCTATTTGTCAAACAATTAAAACAAACCCCCACAAGAAATGTAGAGGTTTATTTTGATTTGAAAAAGATTACTGTTTTGTGATTTTTGAAATAAAACTTTGGTTATTTAGTTTCACATGGATTATGAAAAACCCTTTATTTAATAATTGTGTATTGATTTCAAGACCATTGTTTAGTTCTAAAACTGTATGTTTTTCACTTAATACTAGTTTACCATTTAAGTCATAAATCTCAACAGATACACTTTCGTCAAATTCACTTTCAAAATCTGATTCTATACGAATGATTTCATTAAATGGATTTGGATAAATACTCAGTTGTATTCCCTCAGAAAGAGCTATTGAATTAGTTGATTCTGTCAACAAGGAATTCTGACCATCTTCATCTATTCGCATTCCCTCATTTTCGTAATGATTTGATACAAAATCCGAGGATTTTGCTTGAGTTTCATTTACTTTACAAATGTTCTCAATTATTACCAAGGCTCTACAACCTTCCAAAGCATCATAACCAGGTTCAAGAATTACTTCTTGTTCTGCTCTAAACGCAGCTTTCCCAGGTGCTTGAATATTGACATCTTGAACGGTAAGTGTTCCTTTTGCTTCAAAAACAAAATCGTTTAATGTAATAGGTCCAATATTGAAAGGAATGTTTTGAATCGCAATCGTTCGATCTGTTGGGATCAAACGTTGTTGTAAATCTGCTGTTTGATCAATAATTCCATACATTCTATTTCTTTGATCATTTGTGAAATTTTGAAGACAGATAGTGTTTACCGAATATACCATAAAATTTGATTTTAATACGGTAGTGTTATAAGGCAAACTACATGTTAAATCACAATTGGAGTTCAAGGTTGAACATGATGAGGGTTGTGCAGGTGTATCCTCGCAACGATCACCTGCATCATCATCATCAGAACTTGTGTTTGGGTCATCAATACCATTAGATTGTTCTTCAAATGTATGATATAACCCCAAAATATGCCCCA
>JANNWW010000207.1:0-9502 GCA_031409255.1 Crocinitomicaceae bacterium | reverse complement strand
GATATTACTCCGTGTGCTACTTTAAATCAAACGCCTCTCATTACTGGAATACAAGGTGTTAGTTCAAATTTTTCTTGGCAAACAGACTGCGATCATTTAGTAGATGCACTAGGAAATCCTGTAACTCAGAAAGATTTCACTTATGTTTTTCGTTTTCAAGATAATTATTGCCAAATTCCTAAAGTTACATATAGATCAGTTACAATTCGAGTTGTAAATCCAGGTCTAATTCCAGCTCCTCAAATAAACTGTATTTCAACTGCCGTTAATGGAGATGTTACAATTGATTGGGCAGATGTAAATAACGCTTCTGGTGCTTTTGTAGAATACGAAGTGAATTCAGTTGAAAATGGATTGATTTCTATAACTAACTTGGCAACATCCTCATTTACTGTCCCAAATCCTGGAAATGATTTTCGCTTTTTTGTGGGGGTTGAATCGGGGTGTGGAGTAGTAGAAAATAGCGATACTTTGAAAAATGTATTCCTCACGGTTTTCAATCCAAATACCGGAATTGCTTTACTTTCTTGGAACACTCCAGCCACGAATCCACTTCCTGGAATGACAAATTGTATTATAGAGCGCGAATATCCTGCTGGAACTTGGACAACTATAGCTACCTTACCTTACGGAGTTACAAACATGCAAGATACAATTCGAATTTGTTCCGCATTTTTGAATTACCGTGTCAGTTATCCAACTCCTTCTTGTGCTTGGAATTCAAATATTGCAGGTGGTTTATTTGACGACATGCTCACACCCTCCATTCCAATTTTGTCTAGTGCTTCAATTGATACATTAACAGGTAATGTGATTATAAATTGGAATCAAAACGATCAACCAGATACATACGGGTATATAGTTTATTGGAAAGATGCCAACGGTTTTATTGTTGAAATTGATACTGTTTTTGGAATTGCAAATACTTCGTATAATTATAACTTCGGAACAATTTCTGGTCCACTAACTTATTCAATTGCTGCATTTGATTCTTGTTTCACAGCACTGGTTCCGCCAACATTTCAAACTTCTGCAAAGGGAAATTTAAACACAACTATGTTTACAACCGCTGTTGGGAATGCATGTAATTCAAACTTAAATATATCTTGGACTTCTTATGTGGGTTGGGGTGCTAGCCTTCAGGGATATGCTGTGTTTGTTCGAAATATTTCTGGCGGTGCTTGGCTCAATGTTGGAACAACTTCAAGTACAAGTTTCTCAACACCTTTGGTTTCTGGGCAAACATATGAAGTAGTTGTTCAAGCCAATAATTCAAATGGCGCTTATTCCTTTTCAAATAAATTCAGAATCACATTAGTTGCGCCTTCTGGTCCAACGGTAAATTATTTACAGGTTGCAACTGTAAATCAAGATGAAGTAATTTTACGTTATCAAATCACTGCTGGTTTAAATGTGAAATCTCTGCGTTTAGAAAAATACAACGATTTAACAGACCAGTTTGAAGAATTGACTTTGTTAACTGCCGCAGCTGGAGTTATTAGTTACACAGATACTGAGGTTGAAGTTCAAAACAGATCGTATACATATCGTGTGGTAGTGATTGACAGTTGCGATGGAATTAGTGGAATTTCGAATAGTGCACGAACAATTTTGTTAAAAGTTAAAACTGATCAAACGGCTTTAACAAACACCTTAAATTGGTCGGCATATACAGATTTTATGGGTGGCGTTCTTCAATACGAAGTTTTCCGCTCTATTGATGGAAACTTTTGGCCTGTTCCAATTGCTTCTACAAATTTGACGAATCGCTTTTTTGTTGACGACATTTCTCTTTTGGGAGTTAATTCAGGCAATATTTGTTATTTGGTTACAGGAAACGAAGGTACAAATGCACTCGGTTTAAACGAAAGAAGTTTTTCAAACATTGCTTGCGGAGTAATAGAACCAATTGTTTACATTCCAAATGCTTTTACTCCTGGAACAGATAATGTGAACGATTTTTTCAAGCCCGTTGTTACGTATTACGATATTGCCAGCTATGAGTTTTCTATCGTTGACCGATGGGGGCAAGTTGTTTTTCAAACCACTGACTCAAATTTAGGATGGAATGGCGAACACGAAACTTCAGGAAAACTTGTCACAAACGACCTTTTTTGTTACGTCTTGAAATTAAAAGACGGAAATAATCAGGAATATTTTTACCGCGGAACAGTTTCTGTTCTTCGTTAACTCGAAACTTTTTACTGTAAATAAACAGCCTCAAGAACTTCATTTTTCAATAAATTGAGTAATTTCGTAGTCGTTATTTAACAAAAAAAATATGAACTACGATATCATTGTTTTAGGAAGTGGACCAGGCGGTTATGTAGCTGCAATTCGGGCTTCTCAACTAGGGCTCAAAGTTGCGGTTGTTGAACGCGAATCTTTGGGAGGAATTTGTTTAAACTGGGGATGTATTCCTACGAAAGCGCTTTTGAAAAGTGCAAACGTGTTTGAGTATATTCAGCATGCAAGTGATTACGGAATTACTGTCAAAGAATCTTCTGCAGATTTCGGAGCTATGATTGCACGTTCTCGAACAGTTGCAGCAGGTATGAGCGGTGGAGTTCAGTTTTTAATGAAGAAGAATAAAATTGATGTTATTAAAGGTTTTGGAACATTGAAAGCGGGTAAGAAAATTTCTGTAACTGCTGAAGACGGAACTGTAACCGAATACTCTGCCGACAAAGGAATTATTATTGCTACTGGTTCTCGTTCGCGTGTTTTGCCGAATTTACTTCAAGATGGAAGTAAAATTATTGGCTACCGTGAAGCAATGACTTTAAAAACACAACCAAAGAAATTGGTTATTGTTGGTTCTGGAGCAATTGGAGTTGAGTTCGCATATTTTTACAACGCGCTTGGAACAGATGTTACTGTTGTTGAATTTATGCCAAACATTGTTCCAATTGAAGACGAAGATGTTTCTAAACAATTGGAGAAATCGTTGAAGAAATCTGGAATTAATATCATGACAAATTCTTCTGTTGATTCTGTCGATACTTCAGGAAAAGGATGTGTTGTTTCGATTAAAACAGAAAAAGGAGAAGAAAAAATTGAATGCGACGTGGTTCTTTCTGCTGTCGGAATTCAAGCAAATATTGAAAATATTGGTTTAGAAGATTTGGGAATTGTTGTAGACAAAGGCCGAATCATTGTTAGTGATTTCTACCAAACAAATATTCCTGGATACTATGCAATTGGTGACATAATTCCAACATCTGCTCTTGCACACGTTGCATCTGCTGAAGGAATTATTTGTGTCGAGAAAATTGCTGGTCACCACCCTGAACCACTAGATTATGGAAACATTCCAGGTTGTACGTATTGTTCTCCCGAAATTGCTTCTGTAGGAATGACAGAGAAAGCGGCAAAAGCTGCTGGTTTAGACATCAAAATTGGTAAATTTCCCTTTTCAGCATCAGGGAAAGCAAGTGCTGCTGGAGTTAAAGACGGTTTCGTTAAATTAATTTTTGATGCGAAATATGGCGAATTATTAGGCGGACATATGATTGGTGCGAATGTAACAGAAATGATTGCCGAAATTGTTGCCATCCGTAAACTAGAAGTTACTGGAGAAGAATTGATTAAAACAGTTCATCCACACCCAACAATGTCTGAAGCAGTTATGGAAGCTGCAGCTGCTGCGTATGGTGAGGTAATTCACTTATAAAATTTTGAACACCAAGTTGAAAACCGCTGTCTTTTTGCTGGCGGTTTTTTTTAGTTTAACAGCATATATTTTGTTTTGTTTGCGGAGTTGTGTTGACAGCTTGTTTAAATAAGTTGCATTTATTTTTCTTAATTTAGTTGACGTAGAGCTGTTAAATCTAAAATTTTATTTGTGACGTCATACTGAGAATTCGCAATGTTATCATTTGATAGGATCAAACATCCATTTTTAACTATTCACAGTTAAAATATCACTCCATTTTGTTGTGTAACAAGGAGATAGGCGCTGCTGCTTCATTTTCCAAATGCGTTTATTGTCTTGTGAGCCAAGCCGAATTTTTTGTTGACCGTAGGAACTATTTAATTTATCAACCGCTTGCATTAGTTGAAGATGCCGCGGATTGCTGTTTTGGAATAAATTCAATTGCACCTGGTTTTGAGGCATTATTCCATAAACAATTACTCCAGCTTTCTTGTATTTTGGACCCGTTTTAAAAATGGAACGAAGTGCTTGAATTGCAAACTTCGAAATTTCGATACTTGAATTTGTTGGGAAGGGGAGTTGAAAAGTAAATTGATTTCCGTATTTTTCATCGAGCTGGTCATAATTACTTGTTCGAATAAATACGAAGATTGTTTGACAGTAAGATTGTTGTTGACGGAGTTTTTCAGCACAGCACACTGCGAAGGTTGAAATTCGCTCGCGCAGTTCATTGAATTCAGTATAGCTTTTTTCAAATGAACGCGTAACCATTATGCTTTTTTTAGTTTCTGGCATCTGTTCCAAATCGAGTGTCGGAATTCCCTCTAAATCACGTTTTAATCTTAAACCAACAACAGATAAATGGGTTCGTACCCATTCGTCAGACAGTTGCGTAAAAGCATAAGCATTCAGTACATTCATTGCCGCTAATCGTTTTGCGTGTTGTCTGCCAATTCCCCAAATTGAAGCGCTACCTAACCACTTAATTGCCTTCAAACGCTTTTCATCTGTGTCAATTATATATACGCCTCCAGTTTTGGCTTGAAATTTTTTGACAATCGCATTTGCCACTTTTGACAATGCTTTCGTTGGCGCAACTCCTACACTAATCGGTATTCCAGTACACCTCAATACTGTTTCCTTAAGTTGACTGCCATATTCTTGAAAGTTAACCGCGTTTTTGGAATTAAACTTCAGAAAAGCTTCATCTATACTATAAAATTCAATTTCAGCATTGGTGCGACTTATTATTTCCATTACCCGTCTACTCATGTCTCCGTATAAAGCAAAATTCGCAGAAAAAACATGAACTCCCTTTTCTTGAAATTCTTTTTCAAATTTAAACGCAGCAGCACCCATTGGAATTCCCAATGCTTTCGCTTCGTTACTTCGTGCAATAACACAACCGTCATTGTTCGATAAGACCACAATTGGTTTGTTGTTCAATTCCGGACGGAAAACACGCTCACAGGAAGCATAAAAATTATTACAATCAATTAGAACGAACATATTTCTTTTAACTTTAAATCGTTTTAATTGAATGAGTCACAATTCCCCAAACAGTAAAGTGTGTTTCTTCCTCAATTTTTAAAGCTGCATAGGCATCGTTTTCAGCAATTAACCACAATTCATCTCCCTTTCTAAGAATTCGTTTAACAGTAAATTTACCATCTACATAACAAATTGCTATTCTACCATCGCTTGCAGTAATACTTTTGTCTACCACCAATAAATCTCCGTCGTCAATTCCTGCATTTTTCATCGAATGCCCCTTCACACGTGCGTAAAAACTAGAGGTAGAATTTTTGATTAAATAGGTGTTCAAATCTAAAGGTTTCGTCATGAAGTCTAATGCTGGAGACGGAAAACCAGCACTGACACCATCTAAAACGGGAAGTGAAATTCTTTCAGATGTGAGCGAAACATGAAGGTCAACTTCAATAAACGCTTTTTTAGAGATTGTATTCATTGTATTACAGTTTAGATACCGAATACAAATATACCTATTTATTGATCAATTTAAGATTAAAAATTAATCAAAAAGTTGATTTTGTGAATAGCTTTTTCATTTCCTCTCCGTATTCGGCTTGTGTGTAGCTGATTACGAAATTGCAATAATAGCCATTGATGAGTGCGTTGTATAGAATTTGATTTGAAGAAATTTCGCCCTTTTTGTCATACAATTTAAGCGAAAAGCAACGAAAAGTTCTCTTTCCAATTTTCTGTATGCTTCCAAGTGAATCTATACTAATTCGTTGGTATAAATAATTGTCGTAAATCTGTGTGTGAATCTCTGAAACACGCTTGTCGAAGGCTTCCTGATTGCCTTCAAATTTCTCCATTGTAGACTGAAAGTTGTTGTCAAAATTGTATTGATAGGCCAATAAACGCTTCAAACTACTTCCGTTTTTTTCTGTTTCAGAGAGTTCTTTGCTGCGTTCGTCAGCTAAGATTAACGACTCTTTTGTTGTAATAATTATTTGCTTCGGAAAAGTAGTTTCCCACCCAATTTCATCGCAAGAATAGTTGTTCTCATTGAATTTTCCGGCGTCTACCTCTTTGGAATAATCTTGCACTTCAGGCGTGGAATTACATGCTGTAAAAAGTAAAGACACAAGTAAAATTGGAGCTAATATTTTCATGTTTAATATTTTAAAAGTGACAATGTGTTTCTTTGTATTGAATTATTGAATCGATAAGTACAAAGTACGTTATAAATTCCAGAACCAAATTCCGCTTTAATCAGTGAATAGTTCTGTTCAGTCAATAATTCGCTGTAAACTTTTCTGCCAAGTATATCAAAAATTTCAATACTTTGTTCGCTCGATTCTAAGGGAAAATAGACTGTAAATTGTTCGTTGCCATTCACAAAACTTGAAAAAAGTTGTGGTGTTTCTTCGTCTGGGTAAAGAAGTTCAAATAATTTCCGATTAAAGTCGAATATAAATAAACCGTTTTGGCAATCAGAAACAACAATTCTACCTGAAGGAAGTGCTGAATAAACGCCCCAATTTCCGTTCATTTTAAACGGATTTTCTTCTAAATAGGTATCGTAAAAAGCTACTTCTCTTGGAACTGTATAACGCAAATCGAAAATACGAAAACCTTCGTTGTAATAGGCAATGTAGGCGAAATTACTGTCGCACATCATGTTATGTGGAATCGATTGCTCTTCCCAATTCACACCAAAAAGACGATCTATTTGAACACTTGTTCCATTAACAGAACATTTCTTGACACGTTTTCCATTGGTTTCATCAGCGAAAATATATGTTCCTCCATCAGGAGTTAGCCAACCTTGGTGATTGAAACCTTGGTCTTGGTAAATAGAAATAGACTCTGTGTAAAGTGGTGGAATGGAACTGAAATTATAGACGCGCAAACCGTCGAAACCGCAATTTAGATACGCAATATTGTTGCGCACAAAGCAATCGTGCACTTCGTTAATATCTGAAGGTCCGGACCATATTTCAACTAAATTCAAGGGATCAGCCATTGAAAAAACCTTCATGGGCGAAGCAATTGTTTGGGTGCTAGTTGTGGAACGGTGCGTGCAGGAATAGAGTTTTGAATTTAAAGTATCTATAAACAAGGTATGAACCCGTCCGAATTGAAGCGTGTCTTCTTTTATTAAGCGAATTGAATCTGGTAAATACTGAAAATCAATAATTTGCATACTGGATACGCCTTCATCGCAAACCGCGTAGAGGTAATTCTGATAATGTGCATAATCGCGGTGATAAACAGATGGGTCAGAAAACCGGCCTTTCACAAAGCCTTTCGGAACAAGTTTATTTTCAGAATTGATTTCAAAAACATGTGTTCCTTCGGTTGAACCAATAACTGCATATTCTCGACTGTTCCATTGAAAACCGTAGCAATCGTTGAAACGAGCACGTGTTGAATTGGTTACTAAACTGTCGTCAAACCAATGGTCTAGAAGCGTTAAGTTTTTACTGATTTGTGCAGAAAAATTTCCGCAAAAAAGCAAAGCAACACATACAAACCAAAATTTCATACTCAAAGATATACTAATTGAACGCTAGAAGTTACTTTTTCGTTTGTTATAAAAAGAAAATTAATGCAACAACAAAAATCAGGATGATGATAATATATTGCCAAACGTCGACAAAATAAGGCGCGAATTTTTTATAAAATGATTTCAATTTGTTCATGAAGTATAGTTAAAAATGACTGTGCAGTTTCTGTTTTCTTTAATTTTCGGTACATGTGTTTTCCATCTTCAAATCCTTCTGAAAAATATTCCCAATAAGATTTTAGTTTTTGTAAGGCGTAGCCTTTACTCGGATTGTTGGCGGTGCAACTTTCGTAGATTAATTCACTTAAATGAATCATTCGACTTTCAATATGGCTCGCTTTTCCAGAACGAATTTCTTCAAATAACCATGGTTTTTTTAGTGCTCCACGACCAATCATTAACTTGTTTATGTTTGGAAATAGCTGTGTAATAGTTTCAAATTCTTCTATAGAATCGACGTCGCCATTGTAGCAAAGTGAATGCTTCGAAAGTTGAATACATTCTGCAAAGCGCTCCTTATCTGGTTCACCAGAATACAATTGCTTGGCGTAACGTCCGTGAATAATAACTTCAGTTAACGGAAATTCGTTCAAAATTGGCAAGATATGTAAAATTTCAGCTGTAGATTCTAAACCCATGCGCATTTTAATGCTCAAATCAAGTTTTAATTTTGAATAGATTTCTTCTAAATTTCTGAGTAAATCGTCGGGTTTATTTAAAATTCCGGCACCCCAATTTTTATTCGTTACCATCGGATAGGGGCAACCCATGTTCCAATTAACTTCTGTGTATCCTAAACTGTCTAAGTAATTTTCCATTACAAAAAATTCTTTTGGAGAACAAGCCATGAGTTGTGGAACGGGTAAGCCGAAAGGATTATTCTTTGGGAGCACATCAACTTTGGTATTTTCCTTAATAGTTCCGTCGTTATTGAGTTTTAGATAGGGAGCATAAAAATAGTCTACGCCTTTAAAAACTTGTTGAAATGCATTTCGAAAATGGAAATCTGTGAAAGTTTGAAGTGGAGCTAAAGCGAGTTCCATTAAGGGTTCGAAAGTGAAACAGGAATAATTTTACCTTTAAGGTATTTTCCAGTTTGGCAGGTAAATTCACAGATAAATTGGGCCATTTCAGAGGCAGAAAGTGGAGCTTTGTATCCGGGAAAGGCAGTTTGGAGCATTTCTGTTTGAACCGCGCCCAAACACAAACAATTAAACGCAATGCCTGTTTCTTTGTATTCTTCAGCTAACAATTCGGTGAGCGAAACAACGGCTGCTTTTGAAGTGGAATAGGCGCTTAGGCCAGCAAATTTCATCGAACCCTGAAATCCGCCCATGCTCGAGATGTTCACAACGTGACTTTGTGCATGTAATTTTGGCAAACACACCTGTATTGTTTGCATAACAGAAATTACATTTACTTGGTAACAACTCAAAATTTCAGTGTGTGTTAATTCGGTAAATGGCTTTACTACAATGTTTCCGGCGTTATTAATTAGGTAATCTATTTTTTCGATTTGCTCAATTTGTTGCGAAAATTCGACAGTAAAATGTGTATCGTTCAGATCAATTTTTCTGTATGAAATAGCTCCAACGTTTTTGTTTTCAAAAGAGCGCGCAAAACAAAAAATCCGAAAGCCTTGTTCATTAAATTGTTGAACGAGTTCTTTTCCAATACCTCTGCTGGCGCCGATTATTACAACAGTTTTAGGCATCAAAGTCTAATTTCAGTACTTCACTTGTTGGGTGAGATTGACAAGTCAAAATATACCCATTTTTAACTTCTTCATCTGTTAAGGCATAATTGAA
>JANNWW010000206.1:0-23667 GCA_031409255.1 Crocinitomicaceae bacterium | reverse complement strand
TCTGGTCCAGCGTGTGTATATGAACCTGCGTCTGTTATTCGTGAAATAGATGACCCAACCACATTACATACACCTAAAATTGTTGCTCCTTTTGATTTTGCTAATTCAAGTGCAGCCATGGTATCTGCTGTTTCGCCAGATTGGGAAACGGCAATGACAATATCATTTTCATTAATGATTGGATTGCGGTAACGAAATTCAGAAGCATATTCTACTTCAACATTTATTCGAGCTAAATCTTCAAATAAATATTCTCCAACCAAACATGCATGCCATGAAGTTCCACAGGCAACCATTACAAGTCGTTGCGCAGAAATCATTTTTTGCTCATAATCTTTAACTCCACCAAGAGAAACCCAGCCTTCAGTTGCATTTAAACGACCGCGAAAACAATCTTTAATTGAACGTGGTTGCTCGTGAATTTCTTTTAACATGAAATGCTCGTATCCGCCTTTTTCAAGTGCTTCAAGTTGCAATTCTAATTCTTGGATATAAGGTGTTTGTACTTGATTTCTTAGGTTCGTAATTTTCAAACCATCGTTTAAATCTACTACTGCAATTTCTTCATCTTCTAAATAAACAACTTGATTTGTATATTCAATTATAGGAGTTGCATCTGAAGCTAAATAAAAATCATTTTCTTTTCCAATTCCAACAACCAGTGGCGAACTTTTGCGCGCTGCAATTAATTGATTCGGATTTTCATTTGAAATTACGACCAAAGCGTATGCCCCAACAACAGATAGCAGAGCCAAACGAACCGCCTCATCTAAGGCAACTTTTTCATTCTTTTTAATATCAGAAATCAAATGCACCAATACTTCCGTATCTGTTTGACTTTTAAATGTATAACCTCTAGAAATTAATTCTTCACGCAACGAATTATAATTTTCAATAATTCCGTTGTGAATCAGTGCAATTGAACCATCTTCAGATGCATGTGGGTGAGCATTTACATCATTTGGCGGCCCGTGAGTTGCCCAACGTGTATGTCCAATTCCAGAGCTAGCGTTTTTTTGCTTGTCTTTTGCAAATTCTTCTAGGTTCGAAACTTTTCCCTGGCGCTTATAAACGTCAATTTTTCCATCGTTCAACAAAGCAATACCAGCACTGTCGTATCCTCTATATTCGAGTCTTTTTAATCCTTTTATTAAGATTGGGTATGCTTCTTTCTTTCCGATGTACGCAACAATTCCACACATATTTTAGCAGTAATTTAAAATTCTGTATACTTAACAACTAACTTTGGTTTCAACTTATTTGTTGTTTCAGGTCCGTTAAAAACAATTCGATCTGCTGACGAACTAAAATAGAACGTGGTATTAATATAAATACCTCTATTTTCTTCTTTTCCTGCAACAACATCTTGAAAATAGTCTCTCAAATCGAAAGTATACGATTTTCGAGTAGAATTATAGGAAGCTGTTTTAAAACCAACTAAATCTCCGTTGTCTAATTTATATGCTGCTGTAATTAACAAACTTGGATAATAAACTGAAAGCGGATGGTGTTCTATTGGTAACTCTAGCAAGGCATTCTGAATAACTGTCGATTTTTTTAAATTGCTTATTCCTGGAAAACCAACAAATCCTCGCGATGTGAATGCTTGAGCATAAAAAGATGTTTGACCGATGGAAGGATTCGTTAAAATATCGTTTGGTTTGTATCCTGTTTGGTTAATGTCTACATGATTGAAATCATAACAATCATCTTCAATTTGCAAATCCAAAGCAACTGTTTCTGTTCCGCCATTTAATTTGTAATAAACGGTCAATTTTGTTGCGTTTTTATTCAAATCAAGGTATAAAATTCCGCCTTCACCAACTGCGGGGTTTGTTTGCTGAACATCTACTTTAAGACCTTTAAAATAATTTTTAAAATTTGCGTCTGAGGTAAATGCAGTATTCCCTGAAACGGCATCGTTAATTAATTGTTGACCAAAAGTGTTGACTAGTTTAATGCGCAATTGAGGGTCGAGTGTATCGCCGTCAATAATTACGTCTCTTAAAACGTCTGGTGTTTGGGTAGCCGAACTAGGATCAGCTAAATTTCCATTAATTGGAGCTATTGTTTCGTGTTTGTAATAATCTCTATTTTCTATTGGTGAACCAATTTCAAATACTTGAAAGGTTAACGGATCCATTTTTCCAAAAGATCCGGCATAATCTAGAGCTAAAACAACAGAATCAACAACTGCAACATCGCCCGAATTAAAACTTGTTGTTCCAACGAGTCCGAATTGCGAATAAAATGAAGCGTTGAAAATTCCCATCACTGGGTCGTGGCAAGAACCTAGAACTGCAAAGCTTTGATTATCTGTTGGAAGTGAATCTTCCTTAACAGTGTAAGTTGTTAGTGAAAATGTATCTACTCCGCCAATTTGCAAAAGCTGATCTGTATTTAATACGGAAATCCCAACGTCATTCGTCGTTTTTTTGCACGAAGAAAAAAGGGAAATCATAGAGACAAAACAAGCGGAAAGGAATAATCCGTTCCGCTTTATATATCGAACGCTTTTGTTCATCATTTTTTATATCATTACTGTTTCTTCAATCACTTTATCAAAAAACTCAGACAATGCCTTTGGTAAACTTTCCTCCGGAAGGTAGTCCAATTTTGCACATCCAGCTTCGTCAAAAATTGTTTGTAAACCAGCAGGAAGTATTTCGCTACTTTTTACAATACCATCAGAAAACGCTACAGCCATACGAGTTATTGCCTCAATGTCTGTATTTTTTGCCATTTCGATCACATTTTTATCAAATCCGTCAAATTTTAATTTATCTGCAAAACGCTCGTCCCAAGGTTGTGTGAACCCTTCGTTTGAACCATACATGGAATAAATAACTTTTGCTTCAGTAAAATGCGGGTCTTTATTGTACACTTTCTTTATGTAAAGTGGCATCATAGAAGCCATCCAACCGTGACAATGAATTACGTCTGGTTTCCAACCTAGTTTTTTAACAGTTTCCAAAACACCGCGACAAAAGAACATTCCGCGCTCGTCGTTGTCTTTGTAATCGTCGCCATTGTCTTCAGAAACGTTGTTTTTACGTTTAAAAAACTCATCATTATCAATAAAATAAACTTGTAAACGTGCTGTGGGTATTGAAGCAACTTTGATGATTAGTGGATGGTCCACGTCATCAATTACTAAATTCATACCTGAAAGACGAATAACCTCATGTAACTGATGTCTTCTTTCATTGATTGCTCCAAATTTTGGCGTGAAAACACGGATTTCTTTTCCGTTTTCTTGCGTAGTTTGAGGTAATTTACGCCCGTTATGAGCGATTTCTGTTTTCGGCAAAAAGGGAAATACCTCTGACGAAACGAATAGGATTTTTTTCTTTTCCATTGAATGCAGTACTGCAGATTCGAAATTAATAGTGCAAATTTACAAAAAAAATAGGAGAACTTTGTTAAAAACAAATAGTTTTGCCCTCTTGAATTTCAAAGAACGATTGAATTGGAACAATTTTCAGAAGTAAATAAATTAAAAGATTACTTGAATTTACAAGTAAACAGTGGTAAAACCATAGGTTTCGTGCCAACAATGGGCGCTTTGCATGCCGGACACATTTCCCTGTTAAATAAAGCCAAAGAAAGCTGTGAACTTGTTGTTGTGAGTGTTTTTGTGAACCCAACTCAGTTCAATAATCCCTTAGATTTAGAAAAATATCCACGCACACTCGAAAAAGACAAGCTACTTTTAGAACTAAATGGATGTGATATTGTTTTTTCACCTTCAGTTGAGGAAATTTATCCAGAGAATTTATCCACGCCTGAAATAAATATTTCAAAAATGGAGTCAGTAATGGAAGGAAGTTTTCGGCCAGGTCATTTTGAAGGAGTTGTGCAAGTTGTTTACCGATTGTTTAACATAGTTCAACCACAAAAAGCTTTCTTCGGTTTAAAAGATTTTCAGCAAGTAGCAGTAATTCGCAGCATGACAAAACAGCTAAATTTGCCCATAGAAATTGTGGCTTGTGAAACACTGCGTGAATCTTCCGGACTTGCCATGAGCAGCAGAAACGTTCGTTTAACTGAAGAACAAAAAGTAACAGCCGTTCACATATACAAAACCTTGCTTCTAGTTAAAAATTTGGCAAGAGAAATCGCTGTCGACGATGTAAAAGACTTCGCCGTTCGCTATTTTTCAGAATCAAATCTTCGTTTAGAATATTTGACAATCGCCAATGCTCAAACACTAGAAGAATTGCATTCAGACTGGTCAGAAAAAGCAGTTTGTTGCATTGCTTGTTATGCGGGAGAAGTTAGATTAATTGACAACATAGAAATCTAAATTAACCAATAGTAGAAATTTAAAAAGTGTTTTTTTTAATGATTTCTGTTACTTTTTTTTAATTTACAATTGTTAATTTACAATTCATAGTAACTTTACGATTCATTATATAATAGAATGTTAATTCAAGTAGTCAAATCAAAAATTCACCGCGTTCGATGCACGCAAGCAGAGTTAAATTATGTTGGAAGTGTGACAATCGACGAAGAGTTGATGCTTGCAGCCAATTTAATTGAAGGTGAAAAAGTTCAAATTGTGAATATTAACAACGGCGAACGCTTAGAAACTTATGTTATTAAAGGCGATGCTAAATCTGGCGTTATTTGTTTAAACGGGCCTGCAGCGCGCAAAGTTCAAGAAGACGATTTGTTGATTATTATTGGCTACGGTTTTTGTTCTATAGAAGAAGCGAAAGTTTTTAAACCTTCTTTGGTTTTCCCGGATGAAAAAACTAATCGACTCGTTTAATCATCCGAACTAAGCTTTCTCAAAACAAAAGCGTAATTTCGATGAAATGAAAAAAATACTCTTTTCAGCACTGAAAATTATTATTCCTCTTGGAATTGGTGTTTATTTACTTTGGTTCTTGTTTACTTCAATGGACGAAAATGTAAAAAAAGCCTTCTACACATCTCTCAATCGGATCAATTATTTCTGGGTGGCACTTTCAATTATTATGAGTGTTTTCACCTTGTTTTCTCGCGCTTACCGCTGGAAATATATGCTCGAACCAATGGACTACAAATCTTCTTTTTGGAACCGCTACCATTCTGTAATGATTGGCTACATAATGAATTTAACCGTTCCAAGAGCAGGCGAAGCTTCTCGTGCCTTGATGTTGTTTCGAGCTGAAGGAATTCCGTTTGCTAAATCCTTTGGAACAATTGTGGCCGAACGAGTTATTGACCTATTGATGCTTGCAACCGTTCTGTTGATTACGATTTCTGTTGCCCATTCCGACTTTTGGGAAATGAAAAGTTCAATCGAAAGTCAGTTTCAATCCGACAATGCTAAAAACACTGTTTCGATCGTCAAATGGATTATCATTGGTGTTTTTTTATTAGGAACAGCTGCCGTTTTCGCCATTCAGAAGCTTCGCAAAAAAGCACTTTCCTTTTTGAAACAAGTAGGCGAAGGTTTGATTTCTGTTTTCAAAACAAAACATCCATTCTATTTTCTTGGACATACTTTTTTCATCTGGATCAGTTATCTAGTATATTTTGGAATCGTTTTTCTTTCACTTCCAGAAACAAGCACTGTTCCACTGTCCGGAATTTTAGTTGCTTTTGTAGCCGGATCAATTGGCATTTCATTAACGAATGGTGGAATAGGCGTTTTTCCGCTACTCGTTGGATTGGTAATTGAATTTTATATTGGAGATTCGCTTGGAGCAGATGCGAAAGGAATTGGGTATGCCGTTGGACTAACAATTTGGGGGTCACAAACCCTACTCATTATTTTACTGGGCTTAATTTCCCTGTTTTTACTTCCAAAAAAACACAACAAAGATGAGCAAATACAAAGCGCTACAGAATAAGATTTATACCATTCCTGAGCTTGCTCTCGAAATTGATCGTTGGAAAATTAAACGCGAAAAAGTGATTTTCACCAATGGCTGCTTTGATATTCTTCACAAAGGACACGTTACTTATTTAGCAAAAGCTGCAGATTTGGGCGGAAGATTAATTGTTGGTGTAAACTCTGATGCTTCTTTGAAACGTTTGGGAAAAGGAGATGACCGACCAGTCAATTCGGAAGATGCACGCGCACTTGTGCTAGCCAGCTTAGGTTTTGTAGATGCTGTTATTATTTTTGATGAAGACACACCTATCCGCTTAATTGAACTTCTTCAACCAGAAGTTTTGGTGAAAGGAGCCGATTACGACACCAATGAAACCAATCCGAATAGTAAAAAATACATTGTTGGAAGAGAAACAATTATTGGTTTAGGTGGGAGTGTTAAAACCATCGATTTAGTGGAAGGATTTTCAACAACGGGAATCATAAATAAATTGAAAATGTAAAGTTGACAATTGAAAAAAAGGAAATTGAGAAGTTGAGCTTTTTTCACCCAAAGGTTTTCTCAAAGGTTCACTTCGGTTGTTTTGAAAAAAAAAGTTGTCCGAAACCGAACAACTTTTTCTAACTGTTTTTTTAATTTAAAATCTAAACGTATAACCAATATTGATTTGCCACATTCTAAGATTGGTGTTATACAATTCTGCTATTTTATGCTCGTGAATATCTTGTGTTGAAACATTAATAAACTGTGCGTTAATATCTGTTCTTCCATCTTCAGAAATTGGTAAAACTTCACCTCCGGGCATTAAATGATGAGAATGATCTTGCATGTTTTTTACATTCACATATTCAAACTTGCCAAAACCAGCCAAGTAAGATCCGCTCAGAGTTAAAAAGTGTTTTCCTTCTTGTGTATTCTTTGCGAAAAGTGAAATATCAACATTTACACCTACTTCACCACCATAAACTGCGCCTCTAAATTTTTGCGTTGTTTCTCTGTCCAAAGCCTCACATCCGTCTACATCATTTGGGTCGGCGATTACAATTTTAGAACGCATTTTTAGCGTGCCAATTTGTGGTGTAATGAAACCATTAATTTTGCGTGAATCTGAACCGATTTGAGTTTTAACGCCCAACATATTCAGGTTAAATCCGCTCGAATAAGAAACGTCCGTAATGGTTCCAACTCCGTCTGAAAACATAAAAGTTTGAGTTAAAGTTCTGTTTGAATAAGAATTCCAACTAGTACTGTATTCAAAAACGAAAGGCAAGTGATAAGAAGGTTTGTAGCCAAATTTCATTCCCATTCCAACTGCAGTAGACATGAAGGGCATTTCAGATTTAAACGGGCTTGTAATTGGAACGTAAGCACTGAATTCGCCTTTGTGTAACTGACTGAAACCTAAAACAGGAAGTGCAAATGTGAAGAGTAAGAATTTTTTCATGATCGTTTTTTTGTAATTAAAAATACTTAAGCAAAGTCCGTACCAAAATGTTAAGGATTCGTTAATTGTTCCAAGATTTAAGGTCTGAACTTGAAAAGGTCCATTCTGGAGTAATTAAATTTCCTGACGGAACTTCATACCACGGACTGAACTCACTGTTATTTGGATTTTTGAGAATTTGTGTTTCTTGGGCAGGCATATAGCTTTGAGATAAAATAAAAATGCATTTTCCGCTTTGGTTTAGAGCAACGTCCATAACTGTAACCGCATGTCCGGGAGAGCCACCCAAAATAAACACATCGCCCGGCTCTATTTTAGCTATCTCTTTCAATTTCAACATCTTCGCTAAGGAAAGTGTTCCCGCATAGGTGTAAACAAACTCCAAGTAATTCTGAAAATCGCCATACCGATTTGTAGGACTGAACGCTTTATACCAAGTTGTGGAATTTCCTTTCACAGAAACCCGAAAGCCCTCCATCCATTTACTGTATTTCATTGCAAAACCGTTTGTAAGGTTGAAAGAAATATCTGAAAACCGCTTTTGTGAATACAAATACTCTGCTTTTAAGCGCATAACCGCATCGGCACATTGGTGTAAATCTCTTTTTGAAATGGGCAGATCAATAACTGCGCAATAAGCATTATCAGGCTTCTCAGAACCGTTATAGTATTTCACGAACGAACCGTGCTTTTTTAAACTAATATTCCGTAAATAATAAGCAAAAGAAGAAGAATCTACGTCGACTCTCGAGTAACCTTCGGGCACTTTAAACCGTTCTTGCAGGGTCTTCCCTTCGGAAATGAGAATACGTTTGTCTTCATCAAGTATATTGGTTTTTCGTCCACAATTAGAAAGGAAACCAATTAAAGTTAAGGCAATGATAAAAGGAATTTTCATAAACAAGTTTCAGTGTTACTTTTCTTGAAAATAAACAGAATTTGATTTCGGAAAAAAAATTTAACGTTTTTTAGATGCTTTTAAAACAACTGTTTAATTGTGAATAATCTATTTATGCGGCTCTTAAAACTGAAAAATTAAACCCAAAGTTGGCGTAACAGTTGCACTATTATTAGGTAAAACAAGTGGAATTCCATTTGAACCATCAACTTTTAACGCTTGTCCGTCTGTTGTTTCGAATCCAGAATTGTCTGCTTTTCGTTTAAATGTATAATAAGGTGCAGATTCTTGCTTGTTCATTAATAAATTTTGAATATCGATGAAGAACACTAGGCTTGTTTTTGTGAAATTCCATGTTTTATCGACCCGAAAATCTAGTTGAGAGAACAAGTTCAACCTATCCGTATTCAATTGATCAAAATCTAGAATTCCTGTTCCCAATAAGGCAAAATTTTGCCGCGAAGCGATAGTGTCGAATGGCGTGAATGGTGTTCCGCCTGCTAATCTGTATTTTAAACCTAGTTGCCAGTTTTTTCCGAATTTATATCCTACAGTTGCTGAAAACAAGTGCTGATTGTCCCATGCAGAAGCACGTAAAACTCCATCTGTTCCAGAAAACAAGCTCCGAACATAAGTGTAACTCACAAAATAGAAAATTTTCTTTGTTAATTTTTGTTGCGCAAACACTTCAAAACCATATGTTTCCCCTGTACCCACACTTGTTACTTGTTCGTTTCCAACTGCTCCAAATTCTTGCCCCTGATTGGCCAATGAAATTCCGTTTACGAATGAAACCGGATAATTGTTGTAGCTTTTATAAAAACCTTCTAATGTGAAACGCAAAGCTTCGTTGGGTAAAAACTGAAAGCCTGCCACATAATGATTCGACTGAATGTATTTAGTGTTTTTATTCTTCAAATCTCCGGCTGCGTCTTTGTAACCCAAAACCGTGTATGTTGGCAATTTGTAATAAGAGCCAATACTTGCAGAAACTTCCCATTTCGAATTGAGGGTATAGGCAAAAGATAAGCGAGGAGATAAGGTTTTGAGCGGGTTCATACCATCTGTTGTGAAGGTGTTTAAATCTGTTCGCACACCAGACGAAACCAATAGTTTGTCTTTCGCGAAGCGTTTAGCAACTTGAGCAAATGCCCCAAAGCGTGCAAAATCTATTGCAGTTTTGAAACGAATTTCGATTGGTGGCGTCAACACATTTCCAAGACTATCGGTAATTCCTTCTGAAAGTTTTGAATACAAATTGGCGTTGTATTTAACATATTGAGCCGAAATACCGTAGGAATATTTCCATCCGTTTTTGTAGCGGTTAACGTCTATTCGGAGTTTGTTTTCAATTTCCTGAGAAACCAATCCGAAATTACGAAATGCTTCGTTGTCGTATTCTGCGTCTTTGAAACGATCTATTTGATTGTTAAACATGTTTCTGCTTAAGGCAATATTTACGAATCCACGCTCAATTAATCGTTTCAGTACTATTCCATTTGTGTAGGTCCATTGAGAAATAATTGGAAGTGAACGTCTTAAATATTCATTTTCTGGAGTTGAATTTCGGGTTGCTCCGAAAGAGAAATTGTCTATTGCACCAACTCCAATGAATTTTATAGTGGTTTTGTCGTTAATTTTTGTGGACGTGTTTAATTGATAATCTTGGTAACGTGGCCGTATAGGTAAATCAATTAATTGAAACAAAAAATCGAGATACGAAACACGTCCGGCAGCCAAGAAATCTGTTTTCTTTCCAAGCGGACCTTCAATTGCGAATGCAGTTTCGGTGAATCCGGCGCGCACATTTCCTTCATATTTCTTTGTGTTACCTTGACGTTGTTTGATCACAAAAGTAGAAGCCAAGGCATTGTCGTATCGCGCATCAAATGCGGAAGAAGTAAGTTTCAATTCGTCAATAAATGCCACATTAATGATTCCTTGCGCACCTCCGGAACTTCCTTGTGTTTGAAAGTGATTGAGAACTGGCACTTCAATTCCGTCTAAGTAATAAACGTTTTCGTTTGGTGCACCACCTCTAATAATTATGTCGTTTCTTGCTGCTCCACCACCAGAACCACCAACACCAGGAAGAGATTGAACTACTTTTGAAACATCGTAATTTCCACCAGGGTTACTTTTAATTTCTTCAGACGTGAGGCGTTGAACCGACAAAGGCGTAATCATATCGGTTGCGGTAGCTTTTTTTTCTTTGTTGTCGGTAATTAAAACCACATCGATAGCAGAACTTGCTTCGTTCAATTCAAATTTAATGATTTGCGTATTTCCGGAAGTAATAACGAGGTTATATTTTACTTGTTTTTCGAAAAGTTCAGCATTCACTTCCACGTTATATGTCCCAACGGGAAGTTCGAAAGAAAACTCTCCGTTAATATCACTAACAGTTTTTAATTCAGTTGTTTGAACAGAAATTCTTGCTCCAATAATAGTTTCTTGCGTGTTCAAGTCAATAACTACACCTTGAATTTTACCTGTTGTTTGTGCATGAAAATTTGGCGCAAAGAAAGTTAGCAAAAAACCTACACTTAAGAACTTTATTCTGTTTAACATTATCATCTTATTTAATCCCCAAAATTAAACAAACCATCGGAAAAATGGTTCTTTTGAATTGTATATTATTTGCTTATTCAGAAAAGATGAATAGGGATAATGTTTAAGAACGGATCCAAAAAAATTTATAAAAAGTGATCGAATTCAATAATGAGAATTGAACAAAGAAAATTAAAAATTTAGCAATCGAACATTATATAGTTTACTCTGCTTGCAAAACAACACGAACCTGATTGGGAGAATTTTATAAAAAGTCTAAACAAACCTAAATTTCCCTCAAACTTGCCTAAGCTTCATTAATGGATATCAGTTTATTCCTAAAATGAACTTAAGAATATTTAGTCAAACTCATTTTATAGATTAAACTCAAAACATTTATAAGACTAAATACTCGCGTATACTCGCTTCAAACCCCTCGTCACATTAATGAATTTGCTTAGCTAAAAATCTGTTTTTTTATGAAAACCATTTCGTATGAAAGCAAGTGTAAACACCAAGTATGGTTCTGTTGATGTTCTTCAAATCAAAGATATTCCTAAACCAAGTCCGACCCAAAACGAAGTCTTAATTAAAATTCATGCTACAACCGTTAACCGTTCAGATACTGGAATTCGAAAAGCAGAATATTTTATTGCTCGCTTTTTTACAGGTATGTTCAAACCTAAATTTCATGTTTTGGGAAGCGAGTTTGCAGGTGTAATTGAAGAAGTTGGCGCCAAGGTTTCTTTGTTTAAAGTGGGCGATGCTGTTTTTGGACTTAGCGCTGAAAAGTTTGGCGCACATGCAGAATATCTTTGCCTGACAGAAGACGCGTCACTTGCGCATAAACCTGAAAACATGAGTTTCGAAGAAGCTGCTGCAATTTGCGAAGGCCCTTATTTGGCTCTGAATTATTTGGAAAAGGTGAAAATCAAAGCGGGAGATAAAATTCTAGTTAACGGTGCTTCGGGTTCAATTGGTAGTTCGGGGGTTCAGTTGGCTGCCTATTTTGGTGCTGAAGTTACTGCAGTTACGAACACAAAAAACGTAGAATTGGCTAAGCGTTTGGGAGCAACACGCGTGCTCGATTACACGAAGGAAGATTTCACAAAACTGAATGAGCAGTTTGATTACATCTTTGATGCAGTTGGAAAAAGCTCGTATTTTAAGTGCAAGAGACTGATGAAAAAAGAGGCAATCTACTTTTCAACCGAACTCGGATTTATGTATCAAAATGTGTTTCTGCCAATGTTTAACAAGCACATCATTTTTCCCATTCCAAAAAACAATAAAGAGCAAATTCTATTGTTTAAAAAAATGGCTGAAGAAGGGAAATTGAAAGCCGTTATTGACAGCAAGTATTCCTTTGAAGAGATAAAAAAGGCACATCAATACGTTGAATTGGGACAAAAAACGGGAACAGTAGTTGTTACTTTAGTTTAAAAACCACCCTCAATTTCTGCAACACAATATTTCACTTTTTGATTTAATTCTTCGTTCGTTATTCCTAAATCTGAAGAGAAATTTTCGTGAAACGAAGGCAGTGAAAACGTATGTAATATTTCAGTGCCAAAACGTGGAAATAAACTAATTGCACTCTCTAAAACAGATAAACCACCTCTTCCGCCAGGAGAAGTTGCCATTAGCAACATCTTTTTTTCACCAAATATTTTTCGGCCTTTGATTCGAGATGTCCAATCGAGAAGATTCTTGAAACCAACACTAAAAGTTCCATTGTGCTCAGCCAAAGAGAGAATAATTAAATCTGTTTCATCTATTTTTTTCGCGAAGTCTAAAACACATTTTGGAAATTCTATGGCTGATTCTAAATCTACACTAAAAAGAGGTAAATCAATTTGACTGATGTCGAACTCACTAACATTCCCTTGAGAGAAAAGACTCGCTGTGTAATTTGCTAGTTGTTTATTGATGGAGTTTTTACTGTTACTCCCTCCTATTGCTAAAATTTTCATCGTATTAACTTCCAAACTGTGATAAATGGTGATCTAAATGCTTGTAAAATAAATTGTTCCACTCTGTTTTCGATAATACACCAAATGAATGCGATTCTTTGTTGTCGAAATGGTTTTCACCCAGAGCTTGAGTTTTTAAAATGAAATCAATTAAACGCGATTTTTCAGCTTCAAAATTGCGTACATCTGTAATTAAAAAAGCCGGAGCCGTTTGCGAACTTTTTTTATAGCTTCCTTCACCTACAACTATTTTCTTTACAAATGTCTTCAACATAAACTTCACGAAAAAATTTGGTTGCGGAAACTTTTCAGGCGAATAGATCATGTCATATGTTACACTGCAATGCGCTAACATTTGCGCCACATCCATTTTTCCCCAAACGGCTGAAGTTGTAGCAGTTAAAGTATTTATTCTTTCAATGATAGAATTTGTTACTTCTTGCTTAAAAATTGTAGGAATTGTCATAGTTGTATTTTTTTTTAGCTAATTAATTTTCCGTATAAATCATAGTGATCTGCACTTGTAATCTGCACTTTAGAGAAATCGCCGATGCGCACATAACCTTCAGATTTTTTTACTAAAACCTCGTTATCAACCTCTGGTGAATCAAATTCGGAACGTCCAATGAAATAATCACCTTCAATTCGGTCAAACAACACATTGAATGTTTTACCAATTTTCTTTTGATTCAATTCGTACGAAATTCCCGATTGAAGTTCCATAATTTCGTCTGCACGTTGGCGTTTCACTTCAGCAGGCACATCATCTATAAGTGTATGCGCATGTGTGTTTTCTTCGTGTGAATATGTAAATATACCTAAACGATCGAAACGCATTTTTTCAACAAATTGATACATTTCTTCGTATTCCGCTTGGGTTTCGCCTGGGTAACCTGCAATTAAAGTTGTTCTAAGCGCAATATCTGGAACTTTAGATCGAATATCATTTACTAAGTTCTCGGTTTTTTCACGCGTAATTCCACGTCGCATAGATTGTAGTATCTTAGAGGAACCGTGTTGCAAAGGCATATCTAAGTAATTACAGACATTGCTGCGGTTTTTCATTACATCTAATACGTCCATTGGGAAGCCCGCAGGAAAAGCATAATGCAAACGAATCCAATCGATTCCTTCTACGTCTGACAATTGATCAATCAGCTTGGCCAAATTGCGTTTTTTGTAAATATCTAAACCGTAATATGTTAAATCTTGTGCAATAAGCAATAATTCTTTCACGCCTCCAGCTGCCAATTTTTTAGCTGAAGTAAGCAATTGATCCATTGGAGTTGAAACGTGTTTTCCGCGCATAAGTGGAATGGCACAAAATGAACACGGACGATCGCAGCCTTCTGCAATTTTGAAATAAGCATAATGAGAAGGAGTTGTAAGCAAGCGCTCTCCAACAAGTTCGTGTTTGTAATCTGCTTTGAGTGTTTTAAGAAGTCGGGGCAAATCTCGTGTTCCAAAAAAGGCATCCACTTCTGGAATTTCCTTCTCTAAATCGTCTTTGTAACGCTCAGATAAACAACCTGTAACGTAGACTTTATCAACCAAACCGTCGGCTTTTGCTTCTGCGTAACGAAGAATAGTATCTATCGATTCTTGTTTCGCATTGTCAATAAAACCACAGGTATTGATGATCACAATTTCCGCATCGTCGTTCAATGATTCATGTTCCACTTCAAACTTATTTGCTTTCAGTTGCGCCATCATCACTTCCGAATCGAAAGTATTTTTAGCACAGCCAAGTGTAATCACATTAACTTTATTTTTACGAAGCGTTTTTGTTTTCATCTTGAATTATTGGTAACAAAGGTAAGGAGAAAGATTGTAAAACACTTTGGTTTACTTTTTGTGTTCCAAAAGAAAAATATACATTTGTAAAAAACAGAAAATGAAACTTACACTATTCTTTATCGCTTTTACAACTTTGTTTGCTTGCGGACATACTAAAAAAATTAAAGGCGACGGCACTGGGCAAACCTTAAAAATGAAGCCGTCAAAAGAAATTCCGGCCGCTGCATTAGGGTTTGCCAAAGATGTGATGGGCCAAGTTCAGCCATTAACCATTGAAAAAGTTACAATTGAAGGAAATACAATAGCTTTAGAAGTCAGCTATTCTGGCGGATGCATTGAAAATACCTTTGCATTTGAAGGTTCACACGTTATTTCGAAATCTTTACCTGCCATTCGCGGTTGTCGGTTGGTGCGCAAGGGCGAAGCCGATTCATGCAAAGCACTCGTTAAACGCGCCTTAAAGTTTGATATTTCGGAATTGGCCTACAAAAAAGAAGCTGGAAACGAAATTATCTTAACTATTGAAGGTTGGGAAGGTAGATTATCTTACATTCACATCTAAATCTTTTAGAAACCTAAAAAAACTACTGATGAAAAAATATACGACCATAATTGTATCTTTTATACTATTTCTTGGACTTCAAGCTTGTTCCAAAGAAAAACAAATTGAACGTTCGCTCCAAAAGCGCGACGGAAAGTGGAATATTACTCAGTTGACATATGAAAGTTACGCCAATGGTGTTTTAATTGATTCGTACATAGAATATAATAATGGTTATTTCATTTTCGAAAAAGATGGAAGCTATATATGGAAAAGCAATTCAAGTTTCTCTTTAGACCCCGATGGTCAATGGACGAATGATGCAAGTAAAATTACCTTAAAAAGAAACAATTATAATGAAGAATACAGCATTGTCGAAAGCTCAAAAAACAAAATGACATTGAGGTGGATAGACCCTGATGTTGCTTTGGGTGAAATATCTACTGAAGGGTTTGTTCTTGAATTAGAACGAGATTAATTGCCTTAATGAAACGTATCTTTCTATCTTGGATATTTAGTTTATTGATAGGAAGTTTCCTTTTCGGAATTCTTGGATTTTTAGTTATAGAACTAGCTTTTTTAGCCGGTTTTATGGCTTTTTCTTTCAGCAATAAGTATACTTCCTTTGTTTATTACAGAGTTAATTTCTGCAGGTCATCTTTAAAAAAAGAGCTAAAAGTCTAGTTCTTATTCTCTAACAAAAAAGTTTTGGTGAAGCTTTGTTGGATGATTGATGCTTTTAATTAGAATTCAGTTTCAAATCAAGCGGTTATTCTTTGCCTTCTGAACAGCTTCCATTTTGTTGTGAACTTGCAATTTTTCATAAATATTCCCCACATGCTTGCGCACGGTGAAAACAGAAAGAAATAAATTTTCAGCAATTTTATTGTATTTCAATCCCGTACTAATTTGATCTAGAATTTCAATTTCACGTGCGGAAAGTTTAATGTTTTCGTTTTCAGTTGGGGCTTTAATATTTTCTGGATTTTTCAATAATTTGAGTGCCTTTAATGCAATTGAGGGCGTCATGCTTGCTCCACCATTCATTGTATCTTGAATTGCTCGCTGCAAATCGTCGGGCCGAATGTCTTTCAATAAATAGCCATCTGCTCCGGCTTTAATTGAGTTGAAAATATTTTCATCGTTGTCGAAAACAGTTAGCATTACCACTTTTATTTGTGGATAATTTGCCTTAACCAACTGAGTTGCCTCTATGCCATTTTTCTTTGGCATTTCAATGTCCATCAGGATAAGATCTAGATTGTGATTGATTGTTAATTTTTCTAACAAATCGTCGCCATTTATTGCACGCAATTTCACTGAAAACTCACTGTAAAAAGCAAGTTTTTCTTGAATAGCATTCAATAAAAAAGTGTTGTCGTCTACAATTCCAATTTTAATCATTCTCTTTTTTTGGAGTCTTTAGAGACAAAGATATTAATATTCAGCTTAGAAATTAAAAGTTCGATTAGAAATCATGCATTTGCAAATTCTAAGTCCGAAATTAGTAGAACAATCTTTGTTCCATTTCTTTCAGAAGATGTTAAATTGAATTCTCCGTTTATTTCTTCCATCCGCTTTTGCATATTATACAATCCGTTTCCGTTCATAACTTCGTTCATATTAAAGCCGCATCCATTGTCTTGAATTTGAATAATTAATTTTTTGTTTTGAACAGTAATATCCACTTTTATTTCACTTGCATTAGCATATTTAATAGAATTATTTACGGCCTCTTGAATAACGCGGTATAAATGAATTCCGGTCGAAGAAGAGAAATGCAATTGCTTAGATTGTTCGGAAATTTCGAACTGAAACTGCACATCTTCTTTTGCGAATTTTGCTTTGCTGATAAAATTTGTTAGCCGCGATTTAAAATCTACGAATGAAAACTCTGCACTGTTCATTGCCCAAATTGTATCTCGTAAATCTACAATTGTTGCTTTGGTAAAATGACTAATTTTTTCAATCCGAGAAAGCGAATTTGGATGCGTGATTTGTCCGCCAAAACTTAAATTTTCTACCGATGAAATAATGAAAGTCAGTTGGGCTCCAATGTTGTCGTGCAAATCGCGCGAGATTGTTTGCCTTTGCTCTTCTAATTCGTATTGTTTTTCGAGTTCTAATTTTGTGGTTTTCAATTCAAAAGCTTGTTTTTGTTGCTTTTGTTTTAACTTTTGTTGCCGGTAAACGAAGCCTGCCAAAACTAAAAGAAGTATCATTCCTGCGGAAACAGCTATTAATTTATTTTGAAATTGTTTTACCTCAATTTCTTTTTGAAGAATTATTTTCTCCTTTTCGTTCGTATCAAAACGCACTTCTAATTCAGCAATTTTGTGTTGTGTACTTTCCTGAACTAAACTTTCGCTTAGCGTGTTGAATTTTTTAAAATAGTCCAACGACTCTTTCGATTTTCCTAATTTCTCATAACAAAGTGCCAATTGTTTGTATCCGAATTTCATTAGTTCAGGATAATTAGATTTATTGGCAAGTTCAACCGATTTCTCATAAGCAGAAATTGCAGCCAAATACTTATTTTGCGCTAAATAAAAATCGCCATAATAAGAATGATTTTCAGCTAAACCTGTATTGTCTTTTAACTTCACGCGAAGTTGAAACGAACGGTCATACATTTTCTTAGCTTCCGGAAATTTTTTCAATAAAACATAAACTCCCGCCAGATTATTTAAACTATATGTGATGCCAATTAAATCTTTTTGTTGCTCTTTGTAAATTAGTCCTCTTTGGTAGTAAACTATCGCCGAATCGTATTCTAACTTCATTTCTTTAATTACACCATAGTTGTTGTATATTGAAGAAAGTATAGCTTTAAATTGTTGTTTTTCAGCAATGGATTTCCCTTTCAGCATATATTCTTGGGCTTTTTCAAGGTTGCGCGACTTCATGCGGTAACCTAATTCAGCATATTCGTAGGCTAAACTTTGTTTGTCTCCAATTTGTTCAAATAATTGAATTGCTTTCAACGAAAATTCAACATCCTTTTCGTGCTCACCTTGGTAATAGTAAATTAAACTAAGATTGCTGAGTGATTTAGCTTCACCATTTTTGTATTTCAAGGTTTTTGAATCGCTTCTGTTTTTTAAATAAACTTTATCTAAAGTAGCCGATTTTTCAATTTTTATTGGAAATGGAATGTCATTTATCGAATCGATTATTTTCTTCGATTGCGCAAAATAATCCGTTGGAATACAAGAGATTACAAGTAAAATGAAAACTTTAAAAATTGAGAAGCTACGTTCGAAATGCATTTCCTTTATTCCAAAGGTGAATCAATAATTTCTTTGAAACGTGCAGCTTCTTCTGGCTTCACTTTACGAATTAGTAAGTAAACTCCGATCAAAATAAAAGGAATACTGAGTAACTGTCCGGTGTTCAAAAGTTGCGCCTTTTCATCGAATTCAGATTGACCTTCTTTCACGAATTCAATCACAAAACGAACCGCCCAAATGAGAATCATGAAAGCTCCGAAAATTTTTCCCGCAGTGTATTTCGCTTTTGTTTTCCAATACATTCTGTAAAGAATAAAAAAGGAAATAAGATAACAAATTGCTTCGTATAATTGCGCTGGGTGACGGTAAACTTGTTCTCCACCTATTTCATATTTTTGTTCCGTATACAAAAACTTGAATCCCCATGGTAAATCTGTTGGCGTTCCAATGATTTCATGGTTCACCAAATTTCCCAAACGAATAAAACACGCAGCAATTGCTATGGCAACTACAACCCGATCTAAAACCCACAGTATTGGTCGTTTCACCACTTTTTTGGAATAGAAATACAAAACAATTAATATCATAATTGCCGCGCCATGCGAAGCCAAACCGCCTTCCCAAACTTTTACAATGTTGAACGGATGAGACAAATAACCTTCTTCTAGAATATTTCCGTATTTATCTGTAATATCCCACGGATTTTCGTAGAAAAACAAATGTCCCAAACGCGCACCAATAATGGTTGCAGGAACAACAAACATTAACAATTTGTCTAAATACTTTTCATGAATTTGTTCTGCTTTGAACATTTTTCGCACTAAATAATAGCCAATCATCATTCCGGAAATGAAGAGTAACCCATACATGTTTGGCGTTCTCCATCCTTCAATTAACTCTGAGCGAACGCTCCAATCTATTCCTAAAAGCATTTGTCTATTTTAAATCGAAATTAGTTATTTTTCTGATGTAAGTGATGTTCTCAAATGTGAAGCGCGGCCTTTTTTGAAAATTTTATTCGAATTATCTAATCCTTTGCGCAAAAGCCGTTGTTCTTCAATAGGCAATCGATTCATTTCAACACAAGGTTCAGAGCAACAGTTTTTGTGTTGCGTTTTACATGCTTCGCACTGAATGAACAACAAATGACATGCTTCGTTTGCACAGTTTGTATGTGTGTCTGCTGGTGCTCCGCATTGGTGACATTCGGAAACGATGTGGTCTGAAATACGTTCACCTCGTCGTTCGTCGAACACAAAATTCTTTCCAATAAATTTATTGTCTAAGCCTTTTTCTTTGCAATCGTTTGCATATTTGATAATTCCACCTTCTAATTGATGCACGTTTTCAAAACCGCGGTGTTTAAACCAGGCAGATGCTTTTTCGCAACGAATTCCACCGGTGCAATACATGACAATGTTTTTCTCTTCGTTTCCTTTCAAATAAGCTTCTTCAATAAGCGGAAGCGATTCGCGGAACGTGTCTACATCGGGAAGAATTGCATCTTTGAAATGTCCAACCTCGTGTTCATAATGATTTCTAAAATCGATTAAAATAGTATCTGACTGATTGGTCAAAGCGTTAAATTCTTCTGCATTTAAATGTTTTCCAATAGCGCGCACATCAAATGTTTCGTCATTTAAACCATCTGCTAATATTTTGTCACGTACTTTGATTTTTAGCTTTAAAAAAGGAAACTCAGCATCTGCTTCTTCCACAGCTATGTTTAAACGAACCTCATCTAAAAAGTCAATAGAGTATAAATCTGCTCGAAACTGATTTATCTTTTCAGTCGGAACTGAAATTTGTGCGTTGATTCCTT
Organism: Crocinitomicaceae bacterium; assembly: GCA_031409255.1. Taxonomy (GTDB): domain Bacteria; phylum Bacteroidota; class Bacteroidia; order Flavobacteriales_D; family Crocinitomicaceae; genus Fluviicola. Next base: position 3,584 of record JANNWW010000206.1, on the reverse strand, counting down.
CTTTGGCAACGTAAATTCGACCCAAAACATGAGATTGAGCTAAAAGTTGGTAGAGGTAATCTCTGAAAATTTGCGGATTGGCAATTTTCGCGTACTTGTAGAAAGAAATTGTTACAAATTGGTGACCTTCATCGCGCAATTTTTGAGTCAATTCTTCCTTACTAAATGTGTTCCACAGTTGCATGCTATGTTTTATTTAATAAAAGATTGGATAAAGATAAGTATAAATTGAAAAATGAAAAAGTGTGCATTTGTAGCTGCACAAATTATCAAACTAAATTACAAATTGATTTAAAATTCAATCACCTTACAATATTCTTTAATCAATTCGCGAGTTGAGCGAAAGGAAGCCATAATTTCTTCTTCTGTTCCAGTTGTTTTTGCAGGATCGGGAAAATTGTAATGAATTTTCTTGGCATTTGAAGGAAAATACGGACAGACCTCGTTTGCGTGATCGCAGACTGTGAAAATTAAATCGAAATGCAAGTCATTGTATTCCGAAATATTGTTTGAAGTATGTTTTGAAATATCAATCCCATCTTCTTTCATGATTTCTATAGCTCGGGGATTTACGCCATGTGTTTCCACACCCGCGCTATATACACGTGCGGTTTCTCCATAAAAATGGCGCAAGTATCCTTCTGCAATTTGACTGCGACAACTATTTCCTGTGCAGAGAACTAAAATGTTTTTCTTCATAATTTAAACCAATAACCAAATTAAATTGATGAGCGTAAATTTCCAATCAAAGCCAAAAATAACTTGCAAAATAACAAGGGAAATTGGAATTAGAATGAATTTCTTGTATTTGAGAATTTTTTTCATTGAGTTTAGCAACATCCGCCTCCAGGAGTACAAGAAGAGGACTCATTTTGGTTTGAATTCACCAATTCACTGAATTGGAGCTTTTGTTTTTGAGCTAGAACTCCACAAGCATCAGTTGCCAAGCAAGCTGTTTGCGTATTTGTTAAAATGAACTGATTGAACTGAAACGATAAGCCAAACTTACCAATTGTTTTTTGCTGAAATTCTACTTCAACTTCTAAATCTTCAAGTGGAAATAATTTTTCTGAACTTTCAATAATTCGCAATGCTTTTTCTGAAGTTAATCTGTGGTCTTTATCTTGGTCTTCTACCCAAAGTTGCAAGTTCACTTTTTTTTCTTCGCGAATTGTTCCTCCGCAATCTATGAAATTTCGCGTTAGTAAACCCACTTCAGTTAAGTGAAAATATTTTGGAACAGCTGTTCCGTCTTCGAGCCAAATAGAAATTTCTTGAATTTCCGATAAGTGATTTTTTAATTCTGATAGTTTCATAATCAACAACATTTATTTTTAATTAATTTTTCTTCTGAAAAGTTGAAATAGTGCGCAATTTTTGAGAATTTCTCTTGATCGAGGCAATAACATACATTTTTCCCTTCAACAGTTCCTTTAATGATTCCAACGTTTTTTAATTCTTTCAGATGCAGTGAAACCGTTGGTTGGGCAAGCGGAAGTACATCAACTATATCTCCGCAAATACATGAATTTACTTCCAATAAATATTCGATTATTGCAAGACGAGCTGGCGGAGCAATTGCTTTTAATAATTCGCTCATTTCGAGTAAATCTGTTGAAAAAGTTTCTGTTTTTGATGTTCCCATTTCAAATTTATATATTGCAATATTACAATATATTATTTTATAAAACATAGAATCCGAAATAATTAGTCTTTTAAATATTTAATCTCTTGAATAGCTGGCTTTTAAATAATTAAAATTTTATTTCTTGGTTGAATTCGCGAAATAAACTCCACCAACTACAATTGCCATTCCAATTAATTGGAGCAAAACGAAGGTTTCATTTGCGAAAAAAACACCAATTGAAACAGCAACAACGGGCATTAAATAGGTAACAGAACTTGCAAAAACGACAGATTTAGTAGCTATCAACGTGTTAAAAAGTACTAAAGCCAAACATGTTCCAACAACTGCAAGAATAGAAATATATGTTAATCCTTCGAAACCATGTGGATTGGTGAGAATTGTATGTGGAATACCCAAAAACAATGCAATTAAAATTGCGGGCAAAAACATGAATGTAAAAGAAAGCGCGGTAATTTCCCAAGGTTTATATTCAGCTAAGTATTGTTTAATAATATTCAAACTGGTGCCATACATTGCTGTTGCCAAAATAACAGCGCCAACATGCAAGAAATCTGCTGATGAAGTTTTGTTGTTTCCAAAAGAAACCACTACACACATGCCTAAAAAAGCAATAAATAATCCAACAACTTGTCGAACACTAGCTTTTTTATGAAAGAAAAACCAGCCTATCAAAATGGCGAAGAAAGGTGTAAATCCATTTAAAATTCCGGCCAAACCAGACGAAAGCTGCGTTTCAGAATAAGTAAATAAAAATGCTGGAAAGAAATTTCCAAATAGTCCAACAGCTAAAAGTGCAAAAAAATGTTTGAGCGATTTTACTTTTTTTAGCGAGAACAAACCAAAAGGAAGCATAACAAAACCTGCAATTGTCATGCGTAGGGCGCCAACTTGAGAAGCAGATAAAATGGCTTCGCCTGAGGTTGTTTCCATTCCTCGTTTCATTAAAATAAATGAACTTCCCCAAATACAGGCCAATAAAACAAGGATTAACCAACTATAAAGCTGTTTATTCACTCATCTAGTTTTTTACGGTCGTTTGCAGCTTTAAATCGAATGTAAATAAGAAAAGGCAAACCGATATGAATAATTATTAATAGCATTATTCCTTTTCCATTTAAACTCACTTTGGGAAGAATTCCGTTTACAATTAAATCATCTAATTTCATGTTTAGAAGATTTAGTAAACTCACTTTTTGATTCAATTCAAATCGAACTAAACCCTTCTCAAAAACTAAAAGCGCATCATATGTTGGAATTGAAAACACAAAAAACACGATCAATAAAAAGATAAATACGGCGATTGCAATTCCAAATGGGGATTTCAAAAGAGATTTCATATAGCAAAAATAATACAAATGAGTTATTTCAAGAACAATTCAACCTAGATACTTTTGATGTTAAATTCTTTAACACATGTTTAAATTCAGTTTTGTTTTTCTATTTCTATTTTCAACTGGTGAAATCTATTCCCAGCTTTCTCCAAAATCTGTTGCTGGAATGCACCAACAAATAATTATTGGCGATGATGAATACAAAGATCTAAAGTATGGAATTAATGCTTCATTTCGATTGGTCGACTTTCCAGCTGGCTCGATTGATTTTGACTATGCTCGTATCGGAAATGTAAACCCAATTCTTAAACAATTGGAGGATACAGTTGCATCCAACAGAACAAATAAACAAATCAATTACTATGGAATTCAATTTTCACCGAGAGAGTGGGCGCCAATAAATACTCGAAACCTAGGTGTTAAGGGAGTGTCTATGTACCCTTCTTTTGGAATTGGTTTTACAAATTATAGAACAAATGATCCCACTGGTGCTAGTTTAAAAAAAAAAACAAGAGGAATTGGTCTGAAAGCTTCTTGGATTACTAACATTCCATTTCTTAGTATTGAAACAGGAATAAAATTCCTGAGAGTTCCAAGTATTGAGG
>JANNWW010000205.1:0-6837 GCA_031409255.1 Crocinitomicaceae bacterium | reverse complement strand
AGCCAAATTAAACGGCTTGGAAACAATTTCGATTGATTTAGATGAAAAATTCAAAATCGATACGAATCAAATTCTAGATCAGGCAGCAAATTCAAAGCTTTTGGTTTTATGCAATCCGAATAATCCAACAGGAAAACTGATTCAAAAATCTCAACTCCTAGAAATAGTTCGAAATTTTAAAGGAGTTGTTGTAATTGACGAGGCATATATTGATTTTTGTTCAAGTGAATCTCTTGCAGACAATGTAAACGACTACCCTAATTTACTGATAGTACAAACCTTATCAAAGGCTTATGGCATGGCTGGCTTGAGGGTTGGAATGGCAGTTTGCAATGAAAAATGGGTCCGTTTATTGAATTCAATTAAACCGCCTTATAATTTAAGTTCGCTCGTTCAAGATCAGGCAATTGAACTTCTAAAAGCTTCAAATTGGGAAGAAATTCGTTCAGAAATTAAACTTGAAAGATCTCGAATTGAAGCATTTTTGAAAAACCACCAATTGGTTGAAGAAGTTTTTGAATCGGAAGCAAATTTTGTGCTTTTTCGAATTAAAGACGCAGATTTAGTTTATTCTAAACTGCTCACCGATGGAATTGTTGTTCGAAATCGCTCATTGCAGCACAATTGTTCAAACACATTAAGAGTTAGCGTTGGAAGTAAAACTGAAAATAATAGATTTATTCATTCATTATCTCAACTAGCATAACATGAAAAAAAAGAAAGTTTTATTTATTGATCGCGACGGAACAATAATTAAAGAACCAATTGGATATCAGATTGATAGTTTTGAAAAAGTTGCTTTTCTAGGAGGAGCAATTTCAGCTTTGAAAATCATTAATTCCTGGAAAGAATACGAGTTCGTTTTAGTTACTAATCAAGACGGTTTAGGAACAGCAGTTTTTCCTTATGAATCCTTTGCTGGACCTCACCAACTAATGGTATCCGTTTTAAACTCTGAAGGAATTTACTTTTCTGAAGAATGCATAGATCGTTCATTTCCTGAAGACAATGCTCCTACTCGAAAACCAAGAACAGGAATGCTTTTGAACTATTTTTCTGAAGAATATGATTTAGAAAATTCTTTTGTAATTGGCGACCGTATGACAGATGTAGAGTTGGCTAAAAATCTGGGGTGCAAAGCATTTCTATTTTCAGGTACAGAAACACTCGCATTAAATGAACTTACCGTATCTGAAAAAAAAATAGAAGAATTTATTCAACGAAAAGTAACAAATTGGACAGAACTAGTAGCTGATCTTCGTTTAGGTATTCGAAAAGTTGAGTTCTCAAGAGTAACAGCAGAAACTAATTGCACTATCGAACTTGATTTGGACGGCACTGGAGTAGCGAATATTTCTACCGGAATTCATTTCTTCGACCACATGTTGGAACAAATTGCACGTCATGGTCAAATGGATTTGAAAATTGAAATGAAAGGCGATCTAGAAATAGACGAGCACCACACAATTGAAGACACAGCTTTAACTTTCGGTCAGGTTATAGACAAAGCTCTCGGTTCCAAAAGAGGAATTGAACGCTATGGTTTCGCACTTCCAATGGACGATTGTTTTGCAAGTTGTGCGATAGATTTTGGCGGTCGCGCTGAATTAATTTGGGATGTTGATTTGAAACGAGAATTCGTAGGAAAAATGCCAACAGAAATGGTACAACATTTTTTTAAATCATTTTGCTTTACTGCACGTTGTAATATTTACATAAAAGCAATCGGTGAAAACGAACACCACAAAGTGGAAGCTATTTTTAAAGCATTCGCTAAAGCTATTTTAATGGCAAAAAGAAGGACAGAAAACCTCGATATTTTACCCACCACCAAAAACGAATTGTAACTATGAGCGTAGCAATAATTGATTATGGTGCAGGAAATATTTTTTCGATTGAACAAGCTTTTGAACGAATTGGAGTTGAAACTATTTTGACATCTGATTTTAATGTAATTAAGAAAGCAAGTCATGTAATTTTCCCCGGTGTTGGTCATGCAAAGTCTGCCATGGAACAATTAAAACAAACAGGTTTAGATAAATTAATTCCTACATTAACTCAACCTGTTCTCGGAATTTGTTTAGGAATGCAACTGCTTTGTAATTTTTCTGAAGAAGGTGCAGTAAATGGTTTAGGTATTTTTGACACTACTATTCGTGTCTTTTCGTATCAAAAAATTGTGCCTCAAATGGGATGGAACGATGTTGAATTCTTAGTTAACTCAAACATGACTAATCAGTCATTTTTTGAAGGCGATTATTCTGGAGCATACTACTTCGTTCATTCCTACAGAGCAGATAATTGTGATAATTCATGGGCTAAAACCAAGTATGAAGACGACATATTCGCGTCTGCATTAAAAAAAGATAATTTTTATGGTGTACAATTTCACCCTGAAAAAAGCGGAAAATTAGGCACGCAATTTTTACTTGAATTCACAAAAATATGATAGCAATACCGGCAATAGATTTAATAGACGGAAAAGTTGTTCGTTTATTTCAAGGAGATTATACACAACAAACAGAATATGAAACTGATGCGTTAGCATATGCGGAAGAAATTAGAAATGCTGGATTAAATTATTTACACCTTGTTGATCTTTCGGGCGCAAAAGTAGGAAGAATAATTCATGCAAATTTAATGGAGAAAATGGTTATACAAACTTCATTGAAAATTGATTTTGGAGGAGGAGTTACATCTGAAAATGATTTGGTAGAACTATTTGAAAAAGGTGTATCACAAGTTGTAATTGGAAGTTTATCGGCAAAAGAACCTGAACTTGTAGCAAGTTGGATGAAGAAATATGGTTCCGAAAAATTTGTGTTAGCATTAGATACTGATGGTGAATTTATTAAAATAAAAGGGTGGCAAGAAAGTTCAGGTAAATCGTTCGATGAAGTAATGAATTCATTTCATTATTTTGACGATTTATACATCTTAACTACAGATATTAGAAGAGATGGAACAGGAACCGGTCCAAGTGTTGAATTGTATAAAACGCTCTTAAAAAAATATCCAAAAATGAAACTTATTGCTAGTGGAGGAGTTGAGAAATTAAGTGATTTACTTGAATTACGATCAATTGGTTGCTATGCATGCGTTGTAGGAAAAGCACTTTTAGATGGGAAAATAAGTTTAAACGAATTAAAACTATTCAACGATGTCTGTTTATAAACGCATAATTCCATGTCTCGACATTCAGAATGGCAGAACCGTAAAAGGAATTAACTTTGAAAATATTCGCGATGCTGGAAACCCTATTGAATTGGCAAAATTTTATGCCGATCAAGGAGCAGACGAACTTGTTCTATTAGATATTTCAGCAACAAATGAAGGTCGTTCAACTTTTATTCCTATTGTGAAACAAGTTGCAACTCAAGTGAATATTCCGTTCACAGTTGGAGGTGGGATTTCGTCTGTGCAAACAGCTAAAGAACTTTTGCGCTCAGGAGCAGATAAAATCAGTGTTAATTCATCTGCAATAAAAAATCCAGATTTAATTCTAGAATTAGCAGAAGAATTTGGGAAACAATGTGTTGTAGTGGCTATAGATATTCGTAGAACAAATAATAGTTGGACAGTATATTCTAATGGTGGAAGAATCGATACTGGAATTGATGCACTTGAATGGTGTAAAATAGCTATTAAAAAAGGAGCTGGCGAACTTCTAATTACTTCAATGGATGGAGATGGAACTAAAAATGGTTTTGAAATTGAATTTTATCAAGAAATAGAAAAATGGATTTCTGTTCCCATAATTGCTTCTGGTGGAGCAGGTTCTCTGGCGCATTTTGAAGATTTGTTTTCAAGAACATTCTGCACTGGAGCTTTGGCTGCAAGTGTTTTCCATTTCAATGAAATAAAAATACCCGAATTAAAAAAAGACTTAGTAAAAACCTGTAAAATTCGCTTATGAAAACAGATCAAAACGGATTGTTTCCAGTAATCGTTCAGCATGCCTTAACAAAAGATGTGTTGATGTTGGGATATATGAATGACGAAACATTGAAATTAACACTTGAAACAAAGAAGGTGACTTTTTTTTCCCGCTCACGCAATGAAATTTGGGTGAAAGGTGAAACCTCTGGTAATTATTTTAATTATTCTTCCCACGAAATAGACTGTGATGAAGATGCTTTACTTTTAAAAGCAATTCCAGATGGTCCAACTTGTCATAAAAACACCTTCACTTGTTTTAATGATCAAAAAAGTACTGATTTTTCTACTTTACAAAAACTAATTTCTACAATAGATGATCGTTTTTTAAATCCTCAAAGAGAATCGTACATCGGTTCTTTGATTGAAAAAGGCCTTCCGAAAATTGCTCAAAAAGTGGGCGAAGAAGGTGTAGAAATTGTAATAGAAGCTATGCGAAACGAACCGAAATTATTCAATGAAGAAGCAGCAGATTTATTGTTTCATTATTTAATTTTACTCCGTGCGAAAGGTGTTTCATTTAGTGAAATATTGGGAGTATTAAAAAATAGAGAGAAATAAAAAATCCCTCAGTTAATAACTGAAGGATTTAAGATATGTTTTTGTTTTATTTTACTTAATAGTTCCGGTCTTACCAAAATCTATTAATTCAACATAAAAAACCAATGTTGAAAACGGAGGAATTGTTGCTGGGTCTGGAGAGTCTTTTCCGTATGCTAAAGCTTGAGGAACGTATAATTTATACTTCCCTCCTTTTTTCATTTTCGGAATTCCGATTGTCCAACCCGGAATTACTGCTCCTAAATTAAAAACCGGAATTTCTGGCTGAGCTAAAGAAGATTGCAAAGTATCGCAATGCACGTTTAATAAAACATAATGAGCTTTCACATCATCTGAATTTGTTGGAGAACCACCATTTCCAGCTTGTAAAGTTTGCAGATAAATTCCTTGTTCAATTTCAATTGTATTTGGAAAAGTTTTCACTTGAGCAAAGAACTTAGCTTCGTTTTTTTCTACTTCAGCAGCCAAACGACTGTTAATAGTAGTCATAAATTCAGACATTATTTTTTGTGCAACTTCTGGTTTTATTAACGTGTCTTGTTTGTTTAACGCTAAATTGAAACCATATTTAACATACTTTAAATCAAATTTACTTAATGCATTCGCAGATTTCCATCCGTTAATAAAGTTTTGACCAAAATATTTTCCGATACAATTACATGCTTCTTTTACAACAGACATGTTGAATTCTCCTGCCTGAGGATTTGGACCAACAAATTCTTGAATTTTTGCTTGACAACCTTCATTAAAAAGTGTTGGATCTTTTAGTGCCAATTCAAAACCTTTACTTATTTCTTTCGAATCGTATTTACTTAGGTTCGGGTCTTGCACCAATTGCTTTGCAACGTCTGCTCCCATCAAATAAGACAATTCTTGTTTTTGACTTTGCAATGGTAACTCTTGAATGTCGCCTTTTTTCTTGTCATCACATGAAATGATAAACAAAGAAATGCTTGCAATAATTAAAATTCTTTTCATTACTTCTCAATTCCTAAAAGTTCAACGTCAAAAATTAACGCCATGAATGGTTGGATTGGTCCACCAGGATGCGGATGAGCACCATATGCTAGGTCTTGTGGAATGTACAATCTGTATTTTCCTCCAACTGGCATTAGTTGCAAAGCTTCTGTCCAACCTTTTATTACCTGATGAACTCCAAATGTAGCTGGCATTCCGCGTGTAACAGAAGAATCGAAAACAGTTCCATCAATTAAAGTTCCGTGATAATGAACATTTACAGTGTCGCTTGCACTAGGCTTTTCACCTGAACCCGCTTCAATTACTTCGTATTGTAAACCTGAAGCTGTTGTAGTAACTCCAGTTTTTTTAGCGTTTTCAGCAAGAAAGACTTCCCCTTCAGTTTTCACTCCTTCAAATTCTTTCGATGCAATTTCCTGAACATATGCTTGAATAATTTGACCGGCTTGATCTTGCGAATATTTTAGTTCTTTCTTTTCGAAAACATCTGCAATTGCTTGTGTTAAAGCTTGCGTGTTGATTTCTCCTAAATTTTGTTGTATTAAGCTATCTGCAACGCTCAAACCGATACAGTAACTTACTGCTTGAATATCTTGTGACATATAAAAATTTTGTGCAAAGATACTATTTTCATTAGAAAACGCTTCCTTAATTTGAATAGTCTACAACAGTCATTTGCAATTCTTTGCCTTTTTTAACATTCAAGGTGTCTGAATTGTTGATTTCAAAATCTTTGTAAAACTTTCGTATCATGCCAATTCCTTTGGCATATATCTCGAACTTGCGTTTATATTGAATGAAATTTAATTCGTCTTGCTGCTCAACTGTAACTGTTGAGTCGAAACTTAAACTTCCAAACGTCTTTTTCTTGTGGATATCATCATAATAACAGTTCAATTCTCCTAAAGTGTTGAAAGCGTTCGCATTCCAAGACTTAGATTTAGTTGGAGCAAAAACCAATTTAATTACGCGGTTGTTCTCTTCAACTAATTCTGCTTTATTTCCATCTAAAACTGTAGTCCAAATATCTTTTAAAACCCACGGCCCATTTTGAGAATTACTTGTAAAACGATTCACGCGGTTTACATTTCGACCTTGATTGTCTACTTCCAATTCTCCAACTTGAACTTTCAGAAAATAAGTCAATGTGTCGTGCTGATTTACCGTAATATCTGTTGTTATTTCTGTTACAGAATAAGTAACAAAACGATCTTGAACAATTGGATAATAATTGAAGTGAAAATTGGGTTCGGCTTTCTTTTTACAGGAAAAAACCAGTAATAAATAGAATAGAGCAGTCCAATTTAATTTCATGATACTCAAATATACGACAACTACTTCAATTTATTTGGATCTACACCC
>JANNWW010000204.1:0-3441 GCA_031409255.1 Crocinitomicaceae bacterium | reverse complement strand
AATCGGGCTCGTCTTTTTCAATTCGAACAGCAGCCTCTTCTGGATCTTGGTATGCGCCAATAATTTCAACCGACGGGCAATGCTTTTCTAAAAGTAAAGCTATTGTTTCAAGTCCCGGACGTTCATCGTCCACAATAATTGTTTTGATTTTCATAGGTTTAATTTACTTTCAAAATATAGGTTCACTAGTGTTCCACTTGCCAGATTTTGTTCATCAAACAAGTCTTCAATTTCTAAATCGTTGTGCAAGTTAGTTCTTTTTGACAATATCTTCATTCGTTCTTTCGTAATAGTTAAACCAACGCTTCCTTCATTGATAGATTGGTTGGTTTTGAAGGTTTGGGCTAACTTTCTTCCAACACCATTGTCTTGGATCGTAACATAAAGTCCGGAGACCTGTTTTTGAAAAGAAATTTTGATTTTGCCGGCTCCCGATTTTCGGTGCATTAAACCATGCCAAATAGCATTTTCTACGAATGGTTGAATAAGCATTGGAGGAATTAGTTGATTTAAAACTTCTTGTCCATCAATTTGAATTTCATATTCAAAGCCGTCGTCGAAACGTAATTGTTCAAATTCAAGATACAACTTTAGGGTTTGCATTTCTTCATAAACGCTCACCATTTCTTTTCGTGATTGATTTAAAACTAAACGCAGTAACTTAGAAAATTTAGAAATGTAATTTTCAGCACTATCCGAATCGTTTTTTAAGATGAATAAACGAATCGAATTTAAACTGTTGAATAAAAAATGTGGATTCAATTGTGTTCTCAATACTTTCGCTTCTGTTTCAATTAATTGTAAAGCAAATTCTGTTTTCTGTTGTTCGCTTTTTCGAACACGGCGAATTAAAAACTGAATCACAAAAAGTGAAACAAGAACTATAAATACCATAGAGGAAATATATAAAATGGCCATTCGTTCCTTCTAAATTTCTTTTCTAAGGTACTTATTTTTCTAAAAACAGTGAATTATGGCATGAATTTTATTAAAATGCAGTAATTATCGATTGTTTGGTTTCAAAAGAACGAAACCTTTTGCTAAATTCGACGTCTATTAAATGTATGTATAAGAGTTTTTTAATAGCTGTATTTTTTTTCCTCTCAACATGTAACGCATTTGCGTCGCACATAGTTGGTGGAGAAATCTATTACGACTATTTAGGTTCAAATGAATACCGCTTTTATATTGTAGTTTACCGAGATTGCAACTCAAGTGGAGCGCAATTTGACGACCCTCTACCACTCGGAATTTTTGGAACAAACTCTAATGTACTCTTGCAATCTGTTTTAGTTCCGATGCCTTCAAATGTTATTTTGCCAATTATTTTTGACAATCCTTGCGTGGTAACTCCGCCAAATATTTGTACACAAAGAGCAATTTATACTACAATTGTTAATTTACCGCCTATTAATGGAGGTTATACGGTTGCATATCAGCGTTGTTGCCGAGGGCCGAACATCACGAATTTAATTAACCCCGACGATACTGGACTAACTTGGTCGACCCAAATTCCAGGTATTGCGAACAATAATTACATCAACTCTAGTCCACGATTCACAAATTATCCGCCGTTGGCTTTGTGTAACAATGTGAATTTGAACTTTGACCACAGTGCAACTGATCCGGATGGAGATTTACTGACTTACGAATTAGTAATTCCAAATTCTGGAGCCAATTCAGGAAATCCGGCTCCTTCTCCTCCTCCCTCGCCACCATACGCACCCGTAACTTGGGCCGCAGGAATTTCTACTGCGCAACCACTTGCAGGTGGTTCAACAACAACTATCAACCCTACAACTGGACAGCTTTTCGTTGACGCAAACTTTTTAGGCTTATTTGTTGTCGGAATTCGTGTAAATGAATGGCGAAACGGTGTAATTATTAATTCAACCACGCGCGATTTTTTGTTCCGAGTGGTTAATTGTGTGGTTCAGCTTGAGGCAAACGTAAATGAACAAGAATTGACGCCCGGTTTTGTATCTTATTGCAACGGTTTATCTTTCACTTTCGATAACCTTAGCTTTGGCGGAAACTCGTACCAATGGAATTTTGGCGACCCAACAACAACTGCAGATGTCAGTACTGCTTTTGAACCAACTTATACTTATCCAACTCCCGGAACATATACAGCAATGTTAATTGTGAACCCAGGTTCGCCTTGCACAGATACAGCATATGTAGATTTATTGCTCGACAATACCTTCGATGTAGATTTTAGTTTTACCGATCAACAATGTGAGAATGAAAATCAAATAGATTTTGTTTCTTCGGGTGTAGGTTTAGCTGGTGCAGCATATACTTGGACATTCGGAGCCAACGGAAATCCAAATTCAGCAACTACTCCAAACGTAAACAATGTTGTTTTTTCTAATGGATTAACACATGCTGTGAAATTAAAAGCAACGCGTTCTTTTTGTGTAGATTCAATTACTCGAACGGTTAATTTATTGCAATCTCCTGAATCTATTGTAGATTTCCAAACCGACCAAGGCTGTAATGGCTTAAGTCAGGAATTTCAAAATGCATCTATTAATGCTGCCCAAAATTTTTGGGATTTTGGAGTTTCAGGAATTCTATCCGATACCAGTAACCTTGCTGAACCGGGTTACGATTTTCCTGGTCCAGGAAATTACGTTGTTACATTAATTGTTACGAGTTCCAACGGTTGCACCGATACAATGACACAGGCAATAGATGTAATTGAACCATTGACAGTTGCTTTTTCCCATCCAGACTCGATGTGTATTACAAATAATTCTTTTGATTTTGTAGGCGTGGTAACTGGCCCGGTTGGTACGCAATATACTTGGAATTTTGGTTCAAATGCAACTCCAACATCTTCAAATTTATTGAATGTAAATGATGTGGTTTATTCTCAGCCGGGAAGTTATCCTGTAACTCTTACTGCAACATATTCTGTTTGTGTTGAAACTGAAACGTCTGCTGTTTTTTTATTTAGAGAACCCTCCATTTCATTTTCAGCAGCAGATACTGAAGGTTGTGAGCCGTTTTTTGTGCAGTTTGTGAACACTTCAACGAGCGATGATCCTCCGCAATATACATGGACCTTCGGTGATGGAACACCCAATTCGAATGCAACTGCACCAGCACATGTGTATGAAAACTCCGGACAATATTCGGTTAATTTGCAAATGATTACCGATAAAGGTTGTATCGATACGCTGAATCAATTTCGATTAGCCTACATAACAGTTAATCCTACGCCAACTGCTGGGTTTACAATTAACAAAAATCGAGTAGATATTTGTGATGCTGGAATTCAGTTTACAGATGTTTCATTTGGCGCAGACCGGTTCATTTATCAGTTCGATGATGGTGATTCTTTGACAAGTTCAACAAATCAAAATCCGTTCTACACATACTTATATGGTGGAACTAGTTATCCTATTCAAATTGCTACGAACGAATTTTTCTGTA
>JANNWW010000203.1:0-42435 GCA_031409255.1 Crocinitomicaceae bacterium | reverse complement strand
CTTGGATATTTCTATGCCAAAAATGAATGGTTTTGAACTCTTAGAATCTTTAAAATTCAGAAGTTTTCAAGTAGTTTTTACAACTGCTTATGATGAATATGCGTTGGATGGATTTAAATTTAGAGCAATTCATTATTTATTAAAACCATTTACAGGCCAAGATTTAATTGAAGCGGTTGAAAGAGCTCAGATTCGAATTAAAACAGAGAAATTTACGATGATGCCTCCGCGCATGCTGGGAATGAAAGTTCGGGTGCCAATTTCTTCTTTAAATGGAGTTGAAATGATTGAGGTAGACAATATTATTCGCTGCGAATCTGATGGAAATTATACGACAATTGTAATGGAAAAACGGAAAATAACAATCTCTAAAACATTGAAGGAAATTGAAAAGATTTTTGTTGAATTTCCTTATTTTTTCAGATTACACAATTCGCATTTGGTGAATTTAAATCATGTAAATAAATACATTCGTGGCGAAGGCGGACAAGTTATTCTTACAAATGGAGAAGAAATTGGCGTTTCAAGGAGCAAAAAAACCGAATTATTAGAAATTCTGGGCATTTATTGAGTTTATTTGTGATAATTAGTGTAAAATTTTAGTTTTTAAAAATTAGTAAAAATAATATACTAACTAGTCATAAAAAACTGCAGTTCACACAAACCCCTCTTTTTTAATTCAGAAAATGGCACTAACTTTGTTAAATCGATTCGCATATTATTTAGAACTACACATATTAAAACTCACATTATGAAAATAGCTATTTTAACTCTTTTATTTGTTTCCTTCGGAACTATCGCAAATGCACAGTCTGGCATTTTAAAATCTGTGGGGGGACTTGCAAAAGACAAAGCAAAAACAAATGCATCAGATTTCAATTCGAGTAGAAGTAACCGCGAAAAAGGAAACATTGGCGACGAAAAAGACAAATCAACAACACTAAATTCTGATTCTACTTCAAATGAAACGATTTCAGTAAGTGTGCCAACTTCTTACACTTTTAAATTGCACCTTGCTTACGAAATGCAAGACCTTTCTAAAAAGAAAAGCGAAGTAAACACGATGAATCAATATTTTGCTGAAGATGCCTACATGATTCGTTTAGACGAAGCGAACAATTCCATTTTTGATTGGAAAAACGAACTCATGATTATGATTGACGAAAAGAACAAATCGGCAATGGCCATGTCAACAAAAATGATGCAAAACCACATTGAAAAGGAAGTTACTGAAGAAAGTTCTAACTATACGTTTACGCGAACTGGAAACAAAAAAGAAATTTTAGGTTACATGTGCGAAGAAGTTATTTCAACAAACACGGAAAAAGGAACAAAAGTAGTTTCTTGGTATACGAACGATGTAACGAATGAATTTGCTGCAAAATATGGAAAACAATTAATGGCGAATTCAAAACAAGAAAGCAAACCGCCAAAAGATATGGAAAACAGTATGATGATGGAGTTTACTGCTTTTGATAAAAAAGGCGAAGCAGAATCGCACATGTTTATTACAGTTTATGAGAGAATTGAATCTACAAAAGATTTATCTACTTATAGAATCACAAAATTATAGGAAAATCATAAGGCGATGTAAAATGATAATTATATCCTAATTCTACCGACTTTTTGTTTGAAACCGTTTTTAATGTTTCAGCTGAATTCAGAAAATTAGGCGCTTTAATTTTTAACTGCTGCGCCATCCAAGAGTAATAGTCACTTTTAGACGGATGTTCACTTGAACATCCGTTTATTATTTGACCAAAAATTCCTTTCTCAATAACACAACAAATTAGTCCAACGGCGTCTGTTTGATGAATCAAATTTACGGGGTCGTTTCCAGAATAACTTTTTCCAGATTGGCTCATAACACGAACCGGGTAGCGATCGCCTCCAACCAAACCAGCCAAGCGGATAATTGTTAATCTATTTCCCAAAAGATTTGTTAATTCACATTCTGCAATAAAATTTGGGTTTTCACTTTCATATTTCACTTCATGTTGCACTTCTATGCATTGCTTATTTGAAGTGGAATAAACACTTGTTGAACTAATTAAAATGAATCTTGTATCCGAATTGAAGCGGTGAACTAGAGATAATAAATCTTGCGCGAATTGATTTTTATTGTTTCTGTTTGGTGGAAATGAAAACACAACTATATCGGCTTGCGGCAGCTCGTCTTCTAGTCTGAACGAATTTTTGAATTCCGGAATTGAAGACCGATAAGTTCCCCAAACTGGAAGTTCGTTCTTTGTTAATTGAAAAGCGAGTGCTTCGCCCAGCCACCCTAAGCCAATTATTCCAATTTTTTTCATTTTTTTGTGAAATAAATTCGAGCGAAAGTACAAAGTTTTCGAGCGTAGTGTGGTATTTTTGTAAAAAAAATAAAATGCAAAACAATCGTTTGTTTATTCGTGTAAATTGGATTGCCCTCGTATTTATTTACTTGGTTGTAATTGCTGGAAGTGTGGTTCGCACAAGTGGTTCGGGCATGGGTTGTCCGGATTGGCCGAAGTGTTTTGGCTCTTGGGTTCCGCCCACTGAGACAGGTCAATTACCTGAAAATTACAAAGAAATTTACGGTGAAAAACGTGTCGAAAAAGCAGAACGTTTTGCTAAGTTTCTCACTGCATTGGGAATGAAGGAAACAGCCGATAAAATCAAAAATGATCCGGCAACTTACCAAGAACTTCCTTTTAATGCAACAAAAACTTGGGTAGAATATGTGAACCGTTTAGCTGGCTTTATGGCTGGAAATTTCCTCTTGGCTATTTTTATTTGGACTTTCATTCGTTTCCGAAAACATAGAAATTTATTGCTTTTAACCTTTCTAAATCTGATAATAATTGGTATTGAAGGTTGGTTCGGATCTATTGTAGTTGCTACAAACCTGGTTCCTTGGACAATCACCGTTCACCTATTTCTAGCCTTGGTTATTATTGCAATTCAGATTAAAATTATTCGTTTAATAAGTCCGAAATGGAGTTCGAATATTTATTTAAATCGTACAATGAAATGGTTAATATTGAGCATATTTGTGATTACTTTTTACCAAATGTTTTTGGGTACTCAGGTGCGCGAATACATAGATGAATTAACAAAAAAGGGCTTTGGCCGAGAAACTTGGTCGATGTATTTTGGTTGGTCTTTTTTCATTCACCGTTCTTTCTCGTGGCTGGTCTTAATATTAATTTCAATTTTATGCTTTTTGAATTACAAAAAGTTTGGAGAGCGAACCATCTATTGGCTTTTCGGCATTTTGGCAGTTGAACTAATTGGTGGCGTTTTATTGGCATATACTGAAATGCCTGGCGCTGTTCAAGTATCGCATTTATTTTTCGCAACAATTTTATTTGGAATTAGTTGGATGCAGGTGCTCCGGGTTCGAATTTAGTTTCAGCTTAACCTATAAATTAAACTTTTAAACCCAAAAACCTTCTTCAAATTAAATAACCTGACTTTAATATTTTTAAGCTGGAGGGTTAAATTAGTTTACTTTTCTATGTAGTAATTTAGAACTATACCTATAAAAGTTATGAATACAAAAAAGGAAGCCTTAGCTTCCCTTTAGTGGAGTCGGAGGGGTTTACCGAAAGTTATTTTCTACAGTCATTCTTCTTTTGAAAATATACTTCGGCACCTTGCTTCTAACCCCATTTAAATAAAAAAAGGAAGCCTTAGCTTCCCTTTAGTGGAGTCGGAGGGGTTCGAACCCTCGTCCAAACAATGAATTTCGGAGTCTTCTACATACTTATTTTTTGATTAATTTTCGTTGCGAGCACGGACAAAAACACCCAAAACACGCACTTATTCTCTAAGTTCTTACGCCGCACACGAGACAAGTTTGGCGCCAGATTTACTAATTTGGTTCCTCAATTTCCACAAACCGTAAATCAAGGTCGTGGTGAAGAAACTCGTCCGTTTACTATCTTCAACGGATTAAGCTCTATTTACATTCAGTAAATTAAGCAGCAAGTGCGTATGACGTATTGTCAATTATTGTTTAAGACCAGAGATTAACGAGCCTCACCTCATGGCTCGATATGCTTCCCACCAAAATCGCAATCGCTGTCAAATCCAATGTCGACCCCAGTTGATACAAAGATAGTTTAATTTTAGATTTTTTTCTGTAAATTAAAATGAAAAAAACAATCTAATCTTTTTTATAGTCACTTTTGTAAAAAAATATTTACCTAGATTTGACTATATGAAACCACTATTCTTCCTTATTATTTTATTACAATCTTCTTTAACATCTTATGTGTTTTCTCAAAAAAGCGATACGATTAATGGATATTCCAAAAAAATAGCTGGCGAAGAAATAAATTACTTTTCACCTGTAGGAATATTCGCGAAAACAGCTTTACTTACTAGATGTAACGGAAATTCACCAGTGGAAATTGAATCGAAAATTCATGCAGGGAAAAATGAATTGGTTACCTACGATTTTTTAATCGGACACTCGAGCGGAACAAGTTCTGACGAAAGAAAATTTGATATTTCACTGAATGGTATAAAACTGTTTTCACTAACTACACCTATGAAAAAAACAGGTGAATATTCGTTGTTTGAACAAATAAATTCAAGTACTAGTTATAAATTTGTTTTACACAAATACGATATAAACAAAGATGCCTTTGGTAAATTATCTATTACAGTTCCATCTTCCATAGTTAAAGAGAAAGCGAATTTCACTTTTGAAGGTCAAAATCAAAATAGTAGAGATTGGTTAATGGTGTTTATGTATGAAAAAGGCTTGAAAATAAAATCTTTTCCAACAAATTTAATTACTCAAAAAGAAGACCTGAGACAGCTTAATGTACTAATAGACAACCCTTTTCATGATGGCTCAACAATGTCAATTCGAACTAAAAACTTCAACATAACTAAAACAATTCCGAATGGCTATTCTAAACTAAGTATTCTAGCTTACTTCAAAGATTTTCATGGTATTGATACCATTCAATATATTCTTAATTCGAAAGATACTGTTCAAACCATAGTAAATATTAAGCCTATTAAAGAATTTGTTTTCAATATTGTTCACCATTCCCATAATGACATTGGATATTCGCATCTTCAAGCGGATGTTGAAGAGATTCAAAATCAAAACATTAGAGATGCATTGTTTTGGACTTCCAACAATATTGAATCAAAATCGAAACCAATTTGGCATATCGAATCTTTGTGGGCTGTAGAAAACTTCCTTAGAATTGCTTCCTCAATTGAAAAAGATCAGTTTATAAAAGCACTAAAAAATGGCTCAATTATTTTGTCGGTAAACTATGCAAATATACTAACCGGATTATGCCAAGAAGAAGAGCTAAACTGGGTGTTAGAATATGCCAAAACCCTCGAGAAAGAATATGGCATTTCAATCAAAAACGGAATGATGACAGATGTTCCCGGAATTTCTAGAGCTGGTTTACTTTCTTATACAAAAAATAATATTCCTTACCTTTCACTTGGGCCTAATTATGTTGAAAGCATGCCCGACAAAGGAGATCGAGTTGGGTCGGTTATTCGAGATCAAGGAGATAAAATTTTTTATTGGACACCTGATAGTTCAACAAATAAAAGGGTGCTCGTTTGGACGGCAGGTAAAGGATATTCATTTTTCCATGGCATTCAAGAAGATAACAAACAACAAGAATGGGAAAATCGCATTTCACTTTATTGTGAAGAATTACAAGAAAAGAATTACCCTTTTGAAATGGTTCAACTGCGCTATACAAAGAACAGCGACAATGGCCCGGTTGATTTGGAACTCTGCACTTTTATCGACAACTGGAATTCGACCTATAAAACACCTCAATTAAAAATTGCATCAATTAATACATTATTTGAAGAATTTGAAAAAAAATACAAAAATGAAATACCAACATTAAGCGGAGAAATTAGTCCGTATTGGGAAGATGGAGCCTATTCTACAGCTATTGAAGAAATGGAAAATCGTGAACTTGTGCTCAAAACCATTGCTTTAGAAAAATACGCAAAAGAAAAAAAGAAATATGAAATTAACTCGAAAGAATTTTATTTGTTACACAGAAATTTAATTTTATTTCACGAACACACTTGGGGAGCTTGGTGCAGTATTTCAGATCCTGAAATTTCATTTACAACTGACCAATGGAATTACAAAAAATCATTTCTTGATTCTGCAAAAATTTATTACTCAAAACTTTCAGAAAAATTATCATTCGAATACAGTTCAACTAAAACTAATTCAAAATCTAAAAAGCCAATACATAATTTTGAAGTTGACGTATTAAATGGCGGTCTGAAAACCATTACAGTTGAACAACAAAATATTGTTTCACAAACCGCCGGCTATTACTTTTTTGAACCTATTTATGCACTTGGAATAAATCCGACGGAACTGAACAAACCGATCAACACTTCGCTAAAAACAATTGCTGACAACAGAAAAAAGAAAATAGTTCAAGTAAATCTTCAGTTACCTAGTATGAAAGATGTTGAAATCACTTACGCGTTAAACAAAAAAACAGGGAAATTAACTTGTCATTATTCCTTTTATAAAACAAGTGAAAACAAAAAGGAGTCTATGCATATTGCGTTTCCTTTTGCTTTCGAAAACAGCAATATAAAATATGGAAACAAGGAAGATTTAATAAACTTAAGTTCAAAACAACTGCCAGGTTCGAATAAAGATTTTGTGTGTGTTGAAGAAAAAATTATTCTAGAATCGAATAAGCTATCGGCTATAATTTCGTCTCCAAAAATCAACATTTTTGAAATTGGTTCGCTTATTGACGAAACAAAAACAAATGGTGCGAAAACTTGGGAAAATGAAACAGTTAATAATTCACTTGTTTTCCTTTACGTATACAACAACTATTGGCATACTAATTATAAAGCATACCAAGAGGGTTCTTTCGATTTTGAAATAGAATTGAGTTTTGAATAAAAAATCAACTAATTGAAAGTTGAATTAATGAAGGAAAGGATTTATTCCTCCTCATCATCGTCCCAGCCAGAGTCTTTACTTCGATAATCTAAATCATCTTCGTCGTCGTCTTCAAAGAAACTTTTACTTTTTCCACTTTTCTTGTAGGTTTCCATTTTTTTCTTTTTGGTACCATCTTTCAAAGTGCCTTTGTCAGCTTCTTTTTTGGGTTTATCAATTTTTTTAGGAAATGATATGTCTTCCGGAGAAACTCCGGGACCGCGAGGTGACTTATCGTCAGATTTTTTATAATCTCCTTGGGGCTTATCGTTTCGATCGAACTTTCGGGTATCGTTAGCTGGTCTGGTTCCTGCGGCTCTGTTTTCAGCTATTGAAATCGCCATCGATCTGCCATTGATTTCTGTATTGTTCAGATTCTCAACTGCAGCATTCGCTTCGGTTTCGTTAGGCATTTCAACAAAGGCAAAACCTTTAGGCTTTCCCGTTTCTCTATCTTTACCAATGGTGATTCGCGTTACTGAACCAAATTCTTCAAAAAGTGATTTCAACTGATCTTCCGACGCGTTGAAGTCTAATTTTCCAACAAAAATGCTTGCCATTTTTACCGTATTCTGTTTCTAATTGTTAATATATGGTCGAAGGTAATCAAAATTTTATATTGCTTACTACTTCTACTTTCTTTTTTCTTGAAAATTTTATTCTTCAAGTTGTAAATTTAAAAAAAAAGCACCTCTTGCGAAGTGCTTTGATTTTTTGTGTGCTAATTATTTACGCAATGCGTCGCGAATCTCTGTCAACAAAATTTCTTCGTTAGATGGCGCTGCAGGAGCTGCAGGTGCTTCTTCTTTTTTAGAAGATGCCTTATTTACACCTTTAACAATCATAAATAAAACAAAAGCAATAACTATAAATGATAAAACACTTGCAATGAACTTACCAATAAGCATTCCGCCTGGTTTCCATGATTCTAAATCAGCCACACCAATTCCTTTTAAAATTGGAGTCAAACAAAGTGGAGTAATAATATCGGCGATCAATGAGTTAATGAGTGCTCCAAATGCGCCAGCAATAATTAAACCGACAGCAATGTCGATAACATTTCCTCTAAAAATAAAGGCCTTAAATTCTTTTAACATATTTTTCAATTTTGGGTTAATATTGAAACAAATATAGAAAATAAGTTAAATTTAGACTGCTTTTTATTTTAGTTCATCGAACAATTAACCCATTTTATACTCTGTTCGCTGCATAATTGAACGCGAAAGTGTTAGTTCGTCTGCATACTGAATTTCAGAACCAACGGCAATTCCGCGCGAAAGGGCGGTTACTTTTACTGGCAAATTTTGGATTTTTTTGTACAAATAAAAATTGGTTGTGTCGCCTTCCATCGTTGGACTCAACGCCAATATTACCTCATCAATTTCGTTGCGTTCACATTTTTCAAGCAATGGAAGAATAAATAAATCACTTGGCCCAACACCGTCCATTGGAGAAATAATTCCACCCAAAACATGATAAATTCCGCTATAGGTTGATGTGGCTTCAATTGCCATAACATCGCGAATATCTTCCACAACACAAATAACCTGATGATTTCTATTCGGATTATTGCAAATTGCGCAAATAGGAGCGTCGGCAATGTTTCCGCATGAAGTGCAGGTTTTAATATTCTTTTTGAGCTCTTTCACTACATCACCAAAACGCGCCAACTCATCGTTTTCACGCTTTAATAAATTAAGAACCAAGCGCAAAGCTGTTCGCTTACCAATTCCAGGTAAACTTCCAAACAATTCAACTGCTTCTTCTAAATATTTCGACGGAATCTGCATCATTTCAATGCAAAAATAGATTTTATCTGTGAATTTCTTCGCATTTAAACACAACTGATGCTTGTCAGTTCATTTTCAACTTGTAAATTTGCTGTGTGATTAAAGAGATACCTGTTGATATAATAAATTTTGAGCTGTTTGGCTTGCATTTACAAGAGCCAATGGCTTTTTTAACGAATTTAAGCGTTTCATTTGTCTGTTTTTTTGCTTTTTTTAAATTAAAAAAATGCACAGATAAAGCAAGTGTTTATTGGCAGCGTTTCTTTGTGATTTTCGGAATTTCGACAGTATTTGGAGCTCTTGGGCATTTATTTTTTCAATATTTCGGAATTCCTGGAAAATTTCCATGTTGGATTATTGGTTGTATCGGAAACATATATATTGCACTCGGAATGCTTCATTTTGAAGGTTATTCAAAGCCGAAACCCATTTCAGTTCAACTTATTCTAGTGAAAACTTTCGTGCTATTGGCTTGTGGAATTTATACGCAAAAATTTCTTTTTATTGCTATAGATGCTGGTCTAACGTATGTTGTTTATACAGGAATAATCGGTTATATATTAATTAAAAGAGGCGCAATTGGATTGAAATCTGTTGTAATTGGAGTTGTTGTTTTGTTGCCCTCCTTAATTATTTTTACCTGCAAGATAAATATTCACCGTTGGTTAAACAAAGATGATTTGAGCCATATCTTAATGGTGGCTTGTCTTATATTTTTCTATTTAGGAATGAAAGCCTGGGGGAAAAACGCTTCAACTCTTAAGAATGTCTAAAAACGAAGTAAATATTAAAAATAAACGTGCGCGTTTTGAGTTCTCCCTAGACGAAGAGTTTACAGCTGGAATTGTTTTATCGGGAACTGAAATAAAAAGTATTCGAAACGGCAAAGCAAGTATTTTGGAAGCCTATTGCGTTGTTGATAATGCACAAGTATTTATTCGCAATATGCACGTTTCGCCTTACGAGAACGGTTCATTCTATAATCACATAGCTAGAAGCGACCGCAAATTACTTCTCAACAAAAAGGAAATTAAAAAATTGGAAAAATGGGTTAAAGTGAAAGGAAACACGATTGTTCCACTGCGCTTGTTTTTATCTGATAAAGGTTGGTTGAAGTTAGATTTGGCAACAGGAGTGGGTAAGAAATTGCACGACAAACGCCAAGACATGAAAGAAAAAGACGACAAGCGAGATATGGATCGGGCAATGAAAAAATAAGAAATCCAAGAAAACCCTCCTCATTTTTAATTCAATAGTATTATCCGAGCATTCTAGACTCATACCACTTAATTCATCATTCTAAGTTCATAATTTAAAACTATCAAAAGAATCCTAGCGTTAGAAAATGTAGAATTCGCTGATTTGAAAACAAAATATAGAGCTCAATTATTCCAACTATATAAATCGAGAAGTAAAAAATTAGTACATGTGAGATTGTTTTTCTTGGTCTGAAATACGGAATTAATGGACAGAGTAAAATAGCAATAACCAACCACCGAACACTTCCTAAATGAAAATCGAAGGTTGAAACACCTATTTCGAAATCGTCGTTTTGAATCATGCGTATTGGCGTGTGGGTGAACCAAGACTTCTCAACAATTAAATCCGGATACATTGAATCCCAATAACTTGCATTGTGTTCACAAAAATAACTCCCTGTATTTTTCAAGGTTACACCTTTAATGTTATCGTAATGAATTCCATTATATAAACGCTTGTCGCAGCTCAATAATTCATCTTCAAAATGGTGAACTGGCAAAGCTATTTCTGCCAAAAAGAAAAAAGCCATAATTGCACCCAAATACATAACTACTTTTAATGTCTTCAAACTTTTCCCAGAAGTTAAACTAAAGAAATAATCTTCCGTTTCACGTTTTTTGCGCTCTTCCATGTTTTCGAAACGCTCTTTTGCTTCGCGCATCCGTTGGGCTACAACTGATGGAGAAACAGTCGGATTTTGCGATCTGCTACTACGTTCTTTTTTTAAGGGAATTTCAGGAGGATTCAGAACAATTTCTAAGGCCTGAGTTAATTGAATGAATTGTTCGTGTGCCTGCGGACTTGGGTTCACGTCTGGATGTAACTTTCTGGCCAAACGCTTAAAATTTCGTTTAATATCCAATTCCCTACAACCTGGTTGCACCCCCAATAATTTATAACTTTCCGCAAGTGTCATTTAAATCTTCTCCATTTTCAAAATACGTTCGCGCGTTTTTCTTCTCAACAACTTATCGTAATTCCCTCTTTCGAATAAATGCTGAAAATAGTATTTTGGAACAGCGTAGGGCGAAAAATTTTCACGAATAAAATGTGCTAACTCTTCTTTTGTTTGCTTATTAATAGGAATTTCACTCACACAAACACATATTTCACCATAGTTCTGATCAGGAATTCCGAGTAAAAGTATGGCTAAATTCAATTGCTCAAAAACCGATTTTTCTATTGGTTCCGGATGAATCTTAATTCCTCCCGAATTGATTGCAAAATCTCTTCTGCCTATAAACCGGAAGTATTTCTCAGACGAAAACTCTAAAATATCTGTAAAACTCAAGTTCTCTATTCCCAAAAGAGTGTCTGAAAATACAGTTTGTTCACTATTAGCTGAAATAGAAACGCCTTCCAACAACTCATAATCTGACTGATTAATAGTTTTTAACGCGAAATGCGAAACAGTTTCTGTCATTCCAAAACCTTGAAAAATACGAAGTTTACTTTTTTGAAAAACGGTTTCTTGCGCACTACTTAAAGCAGAACCTCCCAACAAAAAAGTTGTTTTCAGTAAACGTTCTTCTGAGGTTTCGGAGCAAATTTTCATTAATTGAGCAGGCGAAACCGAAACAAAATCTATTTCTTCAACACCATTTAAAAATACAAAATTAGCTATTTTTGGTTCCACAATATGAACAGTATAATTTCCAACTAAGGCGCGAACAATTTGCATTTTTCCGGCAATAGAATGAAAGGGCAAGCAACAAAGTGAATGCGAAATTTGAGTTAAATTAAAATACGCATTGGTTCTTTTTGCTGATGCTTCTAGCTGTTTTTTAGTTAAGTTAATTGTTTTCGGCAAACCACTTGATCCGCTTGTTTGCACCTCAAAATTGAGTTCGTCCCGATTCCATTCATTAATAAACGCAGTTACTTGCAGTTGTAAATCTGGAGAACAATTCTGAAATAAAAAGGAGAATGACATCTTGAAATCGCTTTTTAACTATTTTCTAACTTATATTTCTGAGATTGACACTGCATCAATTAAAAATATGTGCTAATTTAGTGATGAAATTTTAAGTTTTAGACTTCATATGAAAAAGATACACAATTCTGTTTTATTCCTTTGTTTGGGATTTGCCCTCGTTGTTTTGTTAAGTTTTACAAACAAGCACGCCGAAAATAAAATGGCTGGCGGAATTAAATTTTCAACTTTTAGTATTTCAAAAGCAATGGCGCAGGCAAAAAAGTCGAATAAATTAATTTTTATTGACGTGCATACTTCGTGGTGCGGACCCTGTAAAGAAATGGCGCACACCACTTTTCAGGACAATGCAGTAGCGAAGAAATTCAATTCAAAATTTATCAATTTAAAAATTGATGCTGAGAAAAGTTCAGATGGACCAGCACTTTCAAAAAAGTATTCCGTTAGCGCCTACCCTACTCTTTTATGGATAAATTCTGAAGGGAAACTCGTAAAGAAAGTTGTTGGAAAACAATCAAGTGAAAAATTATTGTCTATTGCTGACGGTTTGTGATTAATGAACCGGATAACACAAACAGTATTTTTCAACTGGCTGAGCCAAAGCAGAAATATTTAAATTATCTGATGCTTTTGAAACGTCTATTGTTTCGCCATTTTTGAGAAGTAAATTGATTGCTTGCTTGTTTTGTGTGTAAGCATTGTTTGATAATTGTTCTGCAAAAACAAAATACTTGACCTCCTCGTCTGAAAGTTTATATTTATCTCGAACCAGCTCAAGTTCTAAATGAATTCGTGTTTCTGAAATTGGTTCTTTAGAAATTTCAACCTTATGCAACTTGCGATTTACTAAATTAGTTGAAAGGATAGACAAGACTTTGTCTGAATGACTTTGCCACACTTTTACAGCTCCCATAATGTCGAAATCATCCAATTGAGCGAAAATTCTCAATACTTTATCGTCTTTTTCGAAATCGTGTTTGGTAATGGTGTTTTTTAAAAAATAAGTCAAAGCCGGACTTCCGAATAGCTCTGCTCCATTTAAGGTTAACTCTTTTGCTCTTCTTAAAATATTAATCAACATAAACTCTGCTGATACAACAGTTTTATGAAGGTAAACTTGCCAATACATTACTCTTCGTGCAACTAAAAACTTTTCAATTGAATAGATTCCTTTTTCTTCCACTACCAATTGACCATTGTGCACATTCAACATTTCGATAATGCGTTGGGTTCCCACTATTCCTTCAGAAACACCCGTAAAAAAAGAGTCGCGTGTTAGGTAATCTAAACGATCCATATCTAACTGACTCGAAACCAATTGATACAAGAAAGGTTTTACTGTATAATTATTACCAAAAATAAGTAAAGCCATTTCCAATTCGGTGGAATAATGAGGAAGTTCTTTTTTTAATGCATCAATGAAATAAGCAGAAATTTGTTCGTGACTAACATTGCTCACAATGTCGTATTCCAAAGCGTGCGAGAACGGACCGTGACCAATGTCGTGCAATAAAATGGCAACCAAAACTGCACGTTCTTCTTCAGAAGTAACTTCGTGGCCTTTTTTACGAATAACCTGAATAGCTTTTTCCATTAAATGAACTGCGCCAATTACATGATGAAAACGTGTATGTAAAGCACCTGGATAAACCAAATGTGTCATTCCCAATTGTTTAATATTGCGTAACCGTTGAACAAAAGGGTGTTCAATTAAATCAAAAATACATTCGTTGGGCAAAGTTATAAATCCATAAACCGGATCATTAATGATTTTCTTTTTATTGTTATATGCAACTTTTTGCGCAGTATTCATGGGCTGTTTTCAGATGTCAAAGGTAGTTAAATTCATTAAAAAGGTAGAATTATGTATTTTTACGCATGAAACATTCAAAAAACGTCCTTCTTTTTGTTCTAATTACTATAGCAATCGACTCAATCGGATTGGGAGTTATCATTCCTTCGTTACCCGATTTAGTGGCAGATTCTACCGGGCTCGGCAAAGATCAGTCAACCACATACTACGCTGGTTTGTTGATTATTTATGCCTTAATGCAGTTTGTGTTTTCGCCAATTGTTGGAAATTTAAGTGATGCTTACGGTAGACGGCCTGTTTTACTGATGTCTATTCTTGGTTTGGGAATAGATTACGTTTTCATGGTTTTTGCTCCAGATTATTGGTGGTTGTTCGTTGGTCGGGCAATTTCTGGAATGTTCGGAGCCAGTTTTACAACTGCGGCTGCCTATATTGCCGATATTTCAAACGACGAAAATAGAGCAAAAAATTTCGGAATGATTGGTGCGGCCTTTGGGATTGGGTTCATTATTGGACCTGGAATTGGTGCTGCAGTTAGCGGACTAGGGCTTCGTGCTCCTTTTGCCATTTCAGCAGTTTTATCGTTAATCAATTTCTTTTACGGGTTTTTCGTTTTAAAAGAATCACTTCCGAAGGAAAAAAGAAGACCATTCGAACTAAGAAGAGCAAACCCAATTGGATCTTTGCTTCAAATTAGAAAGTATACCGAAAAAAGAAATTTATTTATTGTAGTGTTTTTAGTGATGCTCGCAAACATGTCAGTTCATGCATTGTGGAATTTCTATACAGCTAAAAAATTCGGCTGGACAATTTCAGATATTGGCATTTCACTGGTTGTAGTTGGTGTGTTTTTCGGAGCTGTGCAAGGCGGATTGTCGGGCGTTTTTGTTCGAATTTGGGGTGAACTCAAAACCGCAAAACTCGGTTTCTTTATTCTAGCTGTTTCATTAATTGCAATTGGTTTTGCTAGCAGTGGTTGGATGATGTATTTACTCATTATTCCCTATGCTTTCTCCGGAATTGCAGACCCGAGTGTGCGTGCAATGGTTTCGAAAGGAATTCCAGAAAACGAACAAGGAGAATTGCAAGGAGTTTTTACTTCATTAATGAGCGTAGCAGAAGTTATTGGTCCAATTTCTATGATTGCTGTATACAATATTTCACTTCCGTTCGGAAAAACAAATGGCGTATTTTATGGTTCAGCATTCTTTGCAGCAGCAATTATAGTTATTGCAGCACTGTTAATTTTCTATTTCAACACACGGAAAAATAAAAAATATTGGGAAGAAAATTCCACTAAATCAATTCCAAAAGACAGTTCACTTTTAGATTCAGAAGAACTCTAAACTTCTGAATCTTTTCGTTTTTCAATCGATTCGTTTTACTTCTTATTAAAGAATATATAGTAAATCGGAATTCCGATTAATATTAACAGTATACTTCCGGCAGTGTCATCGAAAGTGAAAACTGCCAATGAAATACAAATCAGAACAGATAATATTAAGTAAATTGCCGGAACAATAGGATAGGCAAATGCTTTGTATGGCCGAGCTAAATTGGGTTGAGTGAAGCGCAATCTAAACAAGCCAGAAATTGTGACAATGTAAAATATCATTGAACCAAAAGTGGCGAACTTGATTAAAATAGAATACGAACCTGAAAAACAGAGCAAAATTGCCCAAATTCCTTGTGCCCACAATGCCCAACTAGGCGCGTTAAATTTATTGAGTTTTTTTGCTTGTTTGAAAAACAAACCATCTTTTCCCATTGCATAAAACAAGCGAGAACCAGCCATTATTAATCCATTATTACATCCGAAGGTAGAAATCATGATTAAAATTGCCATTAATGTTGTTGCAACACTTCCGAAAATCATGGAAGCGGCAGCGGTTCCAACCCGACCATCTGCTGCGAATTGAATTCCGTTTTTAATGACCCATTCTTTTGTGGGTTCTGCATTTTCTATATTCGGATCGCCAAGCAATGGAAGTAAACCAAGGTAAGCCACATTCGCAAGAATATATAAAATTGTAACTATAAACGTTCCTAAAAAAAGTGCTTTTGGAAGGTTTCTTTCCGGATTTCGGATGTCTCCTGCAATAAACGTAACATTATTCCATGCATCACTCGAAAATAAGGAATTGATGATTGTTGTAGATAAAACCACCAATAATCCAAAGCCAGATAAGGATTCTATCGTGAATACATTTCCTTTTTCAACAACCGTTTTTGTTGCAACCCACATATTGTTAAAATTAAGGGCGAAATATTCGGTTTTAAGTCCTACAACAATTCCAGCAATAATTAAAATTGCTAAAGCAATCAATTTTGATGAAGTGAAAATAGTTTGAACGATTTTACCATAATTGATTCCTCGGGTATTTAGAAGCGTGAGCAATAAAATTACGAGAGCACCTATAAAATTGGTTCCAGAAATACTAACTGGCCCTACTTCAGCAATAGGAATCAATAAATCGGGAATAAAAACGCCTAAGAATTTACCAAATGCAACACCAACTGCTGCAATTACTCCGGTTTGAATGACTGTAAAAGTTGTCCACCCATATAAAAAAGCGGGCAATTTCCCCCATGCTTCGCGAATATACACGAATTGTCCGCCGGCTTTCGGGTACATTGCCGCTAATTCACCATAAGACAATGCTCCAAATAAGGTTATTACTCCTGTCAAAAGCCAAGTAAACAAGAGCCAACCTGAACTTCCCAAGTCGCGTGCCATATCGGCCGTAACAATGAAAATTCCGGAACCAATCATTGAACCAGCAACTAAGAAAGTAGCGTCCAATAAACCCAGCGATTTTTTTTCAGTAGTATTTTCCATGGAGTAAAAAAAATCCTGCAATTGTTGAACTGCAGGATTATTAATTTATAAAGATTTAATTATTCTTCTGATGAATCTGGACCTTCTTTTCTTAGTTTACTGTTTTTACGTCCGTAAAGGAAGTAAATCAACAAACCAATAACCATCCACAAAGCTGCAGAAGTTAAAGTTTCTAAAGAAAGTGCTGCAATCATGAACAAACAAACAGCAATTCCTAAAATTGGAACTAATGGAACTAAAGGTGTTCTAAATGGACGGTGTAAATCTGGATGTGTTTTGCGCATTACGATAATACCTGCACATACGATTACGAAGGCAAATAATGTTCCGAAGGAAGTTAAATCTCCTGCTACGCTTCCTGGAACGAATGCAGCAAACAAGCCAACTAAAACAAAAAGAATCATGTTTGATTTGTAAGGCGTTTTGTATTTCGGATGTAATTCTGAGAACACTTTTGGAATTAAACCATCGTTCGACATAGAATAGAAAACGCGAGATTGACCCATTAACATAACTAATATTACGGAGGAGAACCCTGCTAGAATTGCAACAGTTATACTCGTTGCAAGCCAACCATAACCTTTCATGTATGTGCTAACAGCATATGAAACAGATGCTTCTTTTCCTTCTGCTCCGTATTCAGACCAATGTGCAACTCCTGTTAAAACGTGACCAAACAAAATGTATAAAATTGTACAAATAACCAATGAACCTAGAATACCAATTGGCATATCTCGTTTTGGGTTTTTTGCTTCTTGAGCAGCCGTCGAAACAGCGTCGAAACCAATAAAAGCAAAGAACACAATAGCAGCTCCACCGATAACTCCACCCCATCCCCAAGTATTCCAAGAAGAGTGTGCAGCATCGTAATTTTCCGGAATTAAATACGGAGTATGATTTTCAGGCTTGATAAATTGCCACCCAATAACAATAAAGATCAATACAATAGCAATTTTAACAAATACCATTATTCCGTTAATGAAAGCCGATTCTTGTGTTCCTTTTATCAATAAAAGTGTTACTAATAATAAAATAACTAAAGCCGGAGCATTTACAATTCCTGAAGATGTTTTAACGATTGCACTGATTTCTTTTGGCGCTTTTGCTAAATCGGCATCATTCAAAGCGAGCATACCATTTTTTGCAGACTTAATCATTTCCATGTCAAATTCACCTAGTAAACGAATATTATCAACACCTCTCAAAACATTTACATGCTCAAAAGGAGAATGACACCATTTATAAGGTATTGCTCCGCCTAATAAATTATTGAGGTATTCACTCCATGCAATTGAAACTGTTGCCGCACCTAATGCATATTCCATAACTAAAGCCCAACCAATAATCCAAGCAATTAATTCACCTAATGTTGCATAAGAATAAGTGTATGCACTACCAGAAATTGGAATTGTTGAAGCAAATTCTGCATAACATAAACCTGCAAAAGCACAACCAATTGCTGCAACAGCAAATGACAATGTTACTCCAGAACCAGCTGCATCAGCCGAAGCCGAAGCCGTTCTAACAAATAATCCTGCTCCAATGATTGCTCCGATACCTAGTGCAATTAATGACCAAGCGCCTAAAGTTTTTTTCAAGCCATGCTCATTTGCCGCAGCTTCTTTTAATAGTCCAACTATTGATTTTTTCTTAAATAAATCTGACATAAATTGTTTTTTTACTGTACTCAAAGTAATTGAGTGGTATTTTTAAGTGGGCTAAAGATATAAAAAATGTTAAAGTTTTCATTGAACTAGGTATAAATAGAATAATTTAAATTGCAGTTTTAGTTTCATTTGCTTAAATAATAAGCAACATTACCTTAATCAACTATCTTCAAAACAGCGTGTGTTCTTTTTCGAATGGTTTTTAATAATTCAGGGTTTCTGCCTAATTCCACACCATGACTTGGAACAATTTCCTTCAATTTTTCAGACCAAGAATTTGCCATTTCCTTCGGGAAGCAGGTTTCAATTACTTCTATCATTACTGAAATAGCTGTTGAAGCACCCGGACTAGCGCCTAGCAAGGCAGCCACACTTCCATTGCTTGCGTGAACAACCTCTGTTCCAAATTCCAAAACGCCACCTTCTTTTTTATCTTTTCGTATAATCTGAACACGCTGTCCGGCTTCTTTCAAAACCCAGTCGCTCGATTTTGCATCTGGAACAAATTTACGCAAGGCATTCATTCTTTCTTCATGCGTTTGCCGCACTTGGTTAATTAAATATTTCGTGAGTGGAATGTTCTGAATTCCGGCCATCACCATTGGTTTAATATTGTCTAAATCTATACTTTCAAACAAATCCCAATAGGAGCCTTTTTTCAAGAATTTTGTTGAAAACCCAGCATATGGTCCGAATAAAAGTGCTTTTTCACCATTAATTACCCGCGAATCTAGATGTGGAACCGACATGGGTGGAGCTCCAACATCTGCTTTTCCATACACTTTTGCATGGTGCTTTTCGATTATCTGTTCGTTTTCACAAATGAGCCATTGTCCGCTTACAGGAAAACCGCCAAAACCATGTCCTTCTTCTATGTCCGTTTTTTGTAATAAATGCAAAGCTCCACCACCTGCTCCAATGAAAACAAATTTGGCATCGATGTATTTTTTTTCTCCAGAAGTTAAATCACGAATTTTCATTTGCCATAAGTGGTCTTCTTCTTCCATCAAGACAATATCGCGCACTTCGTGTTCTAAATACAACTTGAAATTTTCTTGTTTTTCTAAATAATGAAAAATTTGTTTAGTTAAACTTCCAAAATCGACATCACATCCGGCGTTCATTCTTGTTGCTGCTAAGTCCTCATTTTTTTGTCGCCCGCTAAAAAGCAACGGCATCCATTTTTTCAAAACTTCTAAATCTTCAGAATATTCCATTCCTTCAAAAAGCGGATAATCCTTTAGCTTTTCCCATCGCTTTTTCAAAAATGCTTTATTTTCGGTAGTAAAAACTGCACTCAAGTGAGGAATTTGATGTAAAAATGTTTGTGGGTCAAAGATAACTCCAGCTTCAACTAAATGCGCCCAAAATTGTTTTGTCTCCTCAAAATGTTCGCATACTTCCATTGCTTTTCCGACAGAAATAGTTCCGTCTTCTTTTATCGGCGTGTAATTCAACTCGCAATAACCTGAATGACCCGTTCCTGCGTTATTCCACGGATCCGAACTTTCACCAGCAATCACATCTAAGCGTTCGTAAACTTCTATTCGCCAAGTTGGCTCTAATTTATGAAGTAAATACGCTAAAGTTGCGCTCATGATTCCTCCTCCAACTAACACGGCATTGATGCGGTCGGTTGTTTTGAAACGGGGATCGAAAATATTGGACATGTAATTAGTTTTGACAATAAAGTTAAGCAAAAACCAAGAACAAACCCTTTAAACCTGAGTTCGATTCTAAATTCATCTCAGAATTTATTTTAACATAGTAGATCTGAGACTCGTTTTATGAGGAATAGCTAGCTATTTCGAAGAAAATAGACGAGTGAAATACTGTTTTAAAAGAAATAGTTTTTACAAATCCACACTTCTTTCGCATATAAAAAGCATCTTTTTCGTTAAACCCATTCGAATTGGCTCGCCAATCCTTCCTGATTTTAACTCAAATATACAATTTTATTGGCGTTCTGAGTAGGATTTATAATCGAACTCAGGTTTTAAATTAAACTTAAAAAGTTAGAATTATAATTTACACTTAAACAAAAAATGACCAATAAAATTACTGGTCATTTCTAACTATTTCTCAAATTATTTAATGTAATCGTAAATCGAATCTTTTAGATGAATGCGTTGTTTTCTCAACACTGTTAAATACTCATCTGTTGTTGCTTGAGCGCCAGATTCGTGACTGTGAATTGCATGATCTACTTCGTGGTATTCATCGAAAATTTTTCTAAAATGAGCATTACCTACTTTTAATTCGTGAATTTTTTCCGCTTTGTCAGGGAACTCATGTAAAATGTCGTGTTTTTGCATTGTTTTGATTTTTATGAATTATTTTCAAATTTACTTCACTAGTTAAAATTTAAAACTGATTAAAATCAGGAAAAATTAAGATTAAAATCAGGAAATATATTTAAAAATTGATCCGAGTAAATTCATAATACAAAAAAATGAATGCGCTAACACCAAACTAAATTTGCTCTTCACTAATAATCATTCAAAAACACAATTATATTGAGAAAAGAGAATAGAATGAGCTCTATTAGAATAGAAAATAAATAAGAAAGCCATATTCTAACTGTATTTATAA
This sequence comes from Crocinitomicaceae bacterium, assembly GCA_031409255.1. Classification (GTDB taxonomy): domain Bacteria; phylum Bacteroidota; class Bacteroidia; order Flavobacteriales_D; family Crocinitomicaceae; genus Fluviicola. The sequence continues at coordinate 21,577 of JANNWW010000203.1, read as the reverse complement.
ATTCGAATAAATTCTTACTACTTTTGCAGCACTTTATCAAAAATTATGACGGTACAAGAAATTCGCAAACGCTACTTTGATTTTTTCGCTTCGAAACAACATGACATTGTTCCATCTGCATCAATGGTGGTGAAAAACGACCCCACATTAATGTTCACGAATGCCGGAATGAACCAATTCAAAGATTTTTTCTTGGGAAATGCCATTCCAAAAAACAAACGTTTAGCCAATTCGCAAAAATGCTTACGTGTTTCAGGTAAACATAACGATTTGGAGGAAGTTGGAGTTGATACCTACCACCACACCATGTTCGAAATGCTCGGAAACTGGTCTTTTGGTGATTACTTTAAAGAAGAAGCAATTTCTTGGGCTTGGGAATTATTGACTGAAGTCTATCAAATTCCAAAAGACAGAATATATGTAACTGTTTTTGAGGGCGATGAAAAAGATGGAGTTCCAAAAGACGAAGAATCTTTCGAAATTTGGAAAAGACTGATAGCTGAAGACCGCATTATTTTAGCTTCAAAAAAAGATAATTTTTGGGAAATGGGCGATACAGGTCCGTGTGGCCCATGTACTGAAATCCATGTAGACAATAGACCTGCTGAAGAACGGGCAAAAATAGACGGAAAACAATTTGTAAACGAAGATCACCCTCAGGTTATCGAAATATGGAACAATGTATTCATGCAATTCAACCGCAAAGCTGACGGATCACTCGAAAAACTTCCTGCAACTCACGTAGATACTGGAATGGGTTTAGAACGTTTAGCTATGACTTTACAAAATAAAACTTCTAATTACGAGATTGATTTATTTCAAACCCTAATACAGCATTTAGAAAAAATTTCAGGAAAAAAATACGGCGAAAATGAAGCTACAGATATTGCTCTACGTGTAATTTCAGATCACGTTCGGGCTATTTCTTTTTCAATTGCCGACGGACAGTTACCTTCAAACACCGGAGCAGGTTACGTAATTAGACGAATTTTAAGACGTGCTGTTAGATATGGCTACCAAACTTTAGGTTTGAAAGAACCATTTATGTGTGATTTATCTGAAGTTTTAGCTTCAATTATGGGCGATCCTTTCAACGAGTTAATTTCACAAAAAGAATTAGTGAAACGCGTTATTCGTGAAGAAGAATTGTCTTTTTTTAGAACACTAGAACAGGGAATTAAACGCATCGAAAATTCGTTAAAACAAGCAAAAAGCAACAACAATATTTTGGAAGGTGCAGTGGCTTTTGAATTGTACGACACGTTCGGTTTTCCTTTCGATTTAACTTGCTTGATTGCGCGTGAAAACAATATTTCAGTTGACGAAGCAGGATTTGAAAAAGAATTACAAGCGCAAAAAGACCGCGCACGCTCTGCATCTGCAATGGAAACAGGAGATTGGATTCAATTGAAACCAGATCAGGAAGTAAAATTTATTGGTTACGATAATTTAGAAGCGAACGTTTCTATTATCAAATACCGGAAAGTTACGCAGAAAGGCAAAACATTTTATCAATTGGTATTAAATGAAACTCCTTTTTATCCGGAAGGTGGCGGACAAGTTGGCGATAAAGGCATGTTGACATCAGCAAATGAAACAATTCATTTTTTCGACACCAAGAAAGAAAACAACTTAATTATTCATTTAACGGACAAAATTCCGGCAGACTTAAACGGAACTTTTTCAGCAAAAGTAGATGCGAAAAAACGCAAATTAACAACTTCTAATCACTCTGCTACGCATTTATTGCACCATGCTTTACGATCGGTTTTGGGAACGCATGTTGAACAAAAAGGTTCATTGGTTAATTCAGATAATTTGCGTTTCGATTTTTCACATTTTTCAAAAGTAACAGATGAAGAATTGAAACAAATAGAACAACTTGTTTCAGATGCAATTCGTCAGAATGTTCTTTTGGTTGAAGACCGTGAAGCTTCTATGGAAAAAGCACAAGAAATGGGCGCAATGGCATTGTTTGGAGAGAAATATGGCGACAAAGTGCGCATCGTCAAATTTGGAGATTCTGTTGAATTATGTGGTGGAACGCATGTGCAGGCAACTGGAGAAATTGCACTCTTTAAATTAAGATCTGAAGGTGCTGTTGCAGCTGGAATTCGCCGAATTGAAGCAATTACAAATGAAGCAGTTGAAAATTACTTTGCGGAACAAGAAGAGAAATACGAGGCAATTAACGAATTGATGCGGAGTCCGAAAGACATTGTAAAATCGGTTGACGACTTAATTCAAAAGAATTTATTGTTACAAAAACAAATTGAGCAATTCAAAAAAGAGCAGGTAAAGTTAATACGAGCTGAATTGAAAACAAAAATTCAAGTAAAAGACGGTTTTCACTTTTTAGAAGCTGAATTGGAATTAGATGCAACTTCTGTGAAAGATATTTTGTTTCAATTGAAAGCAGATTTCTCAAATTTAGTAGCAATTGTTGGTTCAACAGAAGATGAAAAATGCGCGGTAAGTGTTTTTATTGACGAAACATTGGTTCAATCTAGAGGTTGGAATGCGAACACAATTGTGAAAGCAGTTGCCTCACATATTCAAGGAGGAGGAGGCGGACAAGCATTTTTCTCAACTGCAGGTGGAAAGAATCCGAAGGGAATTAAAATTGCGATGGATGAAGCTAAAAAGTTATTGACTTAATTTGCAAAACAGTTTTGCCATCTAATTTTAAAAGCTATCTTCACAAAAATTTACACTATGAAAAAATTTATTTTACCGTTTGTTGCAGTTACTGCATTGGTCTTAGGATCTTGTACTGCTGGAGACGACGATTACAAAAACATGTCTGCAGATATGTGCGGATGTATGACAAAAGCATCGAAAGAAATTTCTCCTGAAATGCAAACTGCTATTATTGAAGGCAACAAATCAGGAAAAGACATCAATGCTGTTATGGCTGATTACATGACAAAAAACTTAGAAGGCGCTATGAAAGATGCAACAGCATTTCAGGGAGCAGCTGCAGGTTTTGATAAATGTGGAAAAGATCTTGAGAAAAAATACAGCAATGTATATACGAAAGAAACTGAAAACGAAGCTATGAAAAAATTGGTAACTATTATGGGTGAAGATAAAAGCTGTGCTTTTGTTCATGCAATGGTTCAAATGGGCTTGAAAGAAAAATAATAAATTAGAAGAAAATGAAAAAGGTAATTCGAAAGAGTTACCTTTTTTTATTGCCCAAAAATTTCAATCCGTTTGTGATATAATTCTTCGAATTAAGTTCTAAATTAAAAAGATAGATTGGAACAAAGAAAAGCGCACCAATAAAACTGCTTTGAAATACAAATTGCAAATACTTATTTGAAAAAAGGTTTTGAGTAAAAAAACTTATTCCGAAACAGAGACCAAATAACACAATAATTTTTAGCTGATTCTGACTAAACGGGTGAATTTTATAGATAAAATAAACAAACAAAATTCTTCCCAAATTGTAGAGAATAAGTGCAATACTTGTAGAAATTGCGGCTCCTTTGATACCTAAATTAGGAATTAGCAAAAGGTTAAGAATATAAACCAAAGTAACTAAAAAAACGGTGGAAATGATGTCGTATTTATATTTCTTTGAAGTCGTGAAAATGGAGCCATTCAGACCGCAATACATGTCAAATAATCGTCCAATCATTAGAAACAAAAACACATAAATTCCGTCTAAAAATTCTGGTTTCAAAAAAGAAAACAAGAAATCAATGTTAATCCAAATCAATAAAAAAGTAATTAATCCAATAAAAAGTGAAATCGAACTAACTTTTTCATATAATGCTTTCATCTTTCCTAATTCACGCAGTTTCCAGTATTCTGGAATTAGCGGCGAACTTACCCGAATTATTGATTTATAAGGAACTTGCAGTGCACTGGCCAAAAAGGTTACTGTTGTGTAAACTCCTGCAGCAGGCAAACCAATTAATTGAGCAATCATAATTACATCTAGCGAATACACCAATTGAGTTGAGAGCGTGTTGAAATAATTAAACAATGAAAACCGAACGAGAATCTTTTTAAATCGTTTTGGAATTTGAATAGAGTTCCAGTTTTTGGAAAATTCACCTAATTTATTCAAATAAACAAGTAAAATAATAACTGGAATTAGGTAAACTAAACTGTGGATATACAGAAAAGTTGAAAAAGAAATAGTTCCACTTGCAAACAAAAGCAAAGCTATTAGTATGGAAAGTCTTAGTGCTATTTCTTGTGCTATTACGGAAACAATGTTCTTGAAAAAAGCCCGTAAGTAAACCTCCATAACATTGAAGAGCACTTGTGAAATTCCGATTGGTAAAATCCAATAATAATAATCTGTAAACAAGCGCGATTTACTAATGTATGTTGCGCAAATTTGCGGTTTAAAAATCAGTATTACACCTGTAAAAACTAATATTCCAATGCCAACAATGAGCAAAATGAAAGCCAAAAAACCGTAATGATTTTTTTCTTTACTTTTTAGATAGGGCAAAAACTTCCAAGTGGTATAAATAGTACCCAAATTTGCAAATTGAGCGAACAAGATACCAATTGCAACAACAAGATTTATCAAACCTATTTGCGAAGTGTTGAGTATCAATAAAAAAAGAAGACCTTTATTTACATATCCCAATACCAATCCAAAATAAGAGATTAGCATTGTTCTAAACGCATCTTTTTGAACAATTCCCATGTGTTGCAAATATACATAGAAGCACAACTTTTGAGCGAATAGAAATTGTTTTTTTTATTACTTTTGCTTAGATGTCTTTAAAAGAAATAAATCCGAAAATATCTTTGGTGATTTGCACTTATAATCGAATAGATTATTTGCCAAAGTGTTTGGACTTTTTATTGAATCAAGCAGCTGAAAAATCACTTTATGAAATCGTTCTTGTAAACAATAATTCTTCAGATCATACTGAGGAATTTGTAAAACAATTTATCTTTGAAAATCCGGATTTATTGATTTCCTATCATTTGGAAAAAAAACAAGGTCTATCAAACGCAAGAAACAAAGGGATTAGCGAAGCTAAAGGAGAAATAATTGCTTTTATTGATGATGATGGCTTTGCTCGAAATGATTATGTCTCAACCTTAATTGAAATTTCTGAGAATCAATTATATTCCAATTACATAGCTTTTGGCGGGAAGGTAATTCCAATTTATAACGAAGGAAAAGAACCCGTTTGGCTTTCAACTCCAATTCAAGGTTTGGTTTCGAAAGTAGATTTGGGAGATTCAATAAAACCATTCATAAAAAAATATCCGGTTGGCTGTAATATGGCTTTTCGAAAAGAATTTTTTACTCTTCAAGGAGGTTTTAATTCTAATTTACATGTGCGTAGTGATGATAAATTCATTTTTATCAAATTAAAAAATGCCGGATTAAACGTTTTGTATGTGCCTAACCTGTATGTGCAACATTTCATGGACGACTTTAGATTGGAAAAAAAATTCATCGTTCGCCTTTCTAAAATTGTAGGTCAGAGTGAACGCATTCGTTTAAATGAATTCGGAATTTTATCCAAATTAGTAAAATTTGTTGAATACATTTTTAAGTGTTTTGCTTCTTATGCCTTTGCATTCGTTTACTCTTTTAAGCTAGAATTTTCAAAAGCTTATTACATTGTGTTGGTGAGATGGTATGTTTTAATTGGCTTTTTCATTAAAAAACAAACTGAATGAACCTTCTCTTGAAACATATAACATTAATATATTTGGTTTTAAAAGCTAAAATTGTTGCTTCTGGAAGTTTTCGTTTGTTCGGAAAAAGAGTGAAATACAATGATAGTAAGGCGTTTTATGGAATGTATAACGAATTAATCCGAAACGAAATTTATCAGTTCAAAACAAGCAACCCAAATCCAATTATTATTGATTGCGGAGCAAATATTGGCCTGTCTGTTCTCTATTTCAATCAACTTGTTCCAAATGCAAAAATTCATGCCTTCGAACCAGATACAAACATTTTGAAATTGTTGTACGAAAATACAAACCACATTTCTGAATTTGTGCATATTTATCCGAAAGCTGTTTGGAATGAAAACACTTTTTTAGAATTTGGAATGGAAGGTGCGGACATGAGTTCAATTTATTCAAAAAAAAATACAACAACAGTTGAGGCAATTAAAACGAGTGAGTTTTTGGAGCAATTTAACGAAATAGAACTCCTCAAAATTGATATAGAAGGAGCAGAATTAGAAGTGATCAAAGATTGTAGTATTCATTTATCAAAAATCAAATATGTTTTTATTGAATACCACTCTTACCCCAATCAAACTCAACACTTATCCGAAATTCTTTCTATCATGAAAGAAAATGGTTTCAGACATCAAATCTTACCTTCTCGAAGAGAAAAGTTTCCTTTTATGCCGCAAAACGAAAGAACTTTTGATGTGCTGTTGAATCTATTTTTTACTAAAACAATACCAAATGAATTTATTTAAATCTGTTTTTTCGCTCTTAAAAGTAGTTTTGAAATCTTCGTTTAAAAATGGATTCAAAAACTACACTCCTTCTTCAAACAACAAAATTTTATTACTCGGAAGCGGACCGTCTTTAAATCAAACGCTTCTTGAATATAAAAACGAATTAATTAACTATGATTTACTTGCCTTTAATAATTTCTCGGTAACTCATCAATACGAAGATTTAAAACCGAACTATTACCTGGTTCATTCGCCAATATTTTTTCAAAACGAGGGCGTTTCAGAATTTTACATCAATATGCGCAACGAAATTTTCAATTCTATTGAAAATAAAACAAATTGGAAACTGTATTTAATTGTTCCTTTTTTCGCTAAAAAATCACACTTTTTTCAAGAGTTTGTAAAGCGAAATAAAACTAAAATTAGTTTTTTATACTTTAACATGACGCCCATTGAGGGTTTAAAAAGCATCAATAATTTTTTATTTAAGTTGAAATTAGGAACTCCAAGACCACACAATGTGCTCATTCCATCTATTTTATGTTCAATCCATATGGAATATGAAGAAATTTATATTGTTGGAGCAGACCACAATTGGTTTTCAGAATTTAGCACTACTGATCAGAATGTTGTGCTAATAAATCAAAAACATTTTTATGATGAAACAAGCTCAAAACCAGAGCCTATGAAAGATTACATAGTCCGACCGAGGCGCATGCATGAAATTCTTCATAAATTTCAACTCACTTTCTACGGATATTTTGTTCTGAAAGATTTTGCTGAATCTCAAAAAGTGAAAATTTATAACGCAAGCGAGTATTCTTTAATAGATGCTTTCGAACGGAAAAAACTCAAAAATTAATAAATAAAAAAATAAATACTAAATTCAAACTAGAATTTAGAGCACATAAACGATAATTATGCACAATTTAAAAGATGCTTCCATATTAATTACAGGCGGAACCGGTTCACTTGGTAAAGCCTTAACAAAACATATTCTTAGCAATTTTCCAGATATTAAACGCCTTGTGATTCTTTCAAGAGATGAACAAAAACAATTTGAAATGGCACAAGAATTTAGTCATTCTCAATATCCACAAATTCGCTACTTTATTGGTGATGTGCGCGATTTAGAACGTTTAGAAAGAGCTTTCATGGGAATCGATTACGTGATTCATGCAGCAGCAATGAAACATGTTCATATTGCAGAATACAACCCAGACGAATGCGTGAAAACAAACATTGGCGGTGCCGAAAATGTAATTAAAGCAGCATTAAAAACAAATGTGAAAAACGTAGTTGCGCTTTCTACAGATAAAGCCTGCGCGCCAATAAATTTATATGGAGCAACAAAATTAACTTCTGACAAGTTATTTGTAGCTGCAAATAATATTCGCGGAAGTAAAGACATTAAATTCTCTGTTGTTCGCTACGGAAACGTAATGGGATCTAATGGTTCTGTGATTCCGTTTTTCTTAAAGAAAAAACAACAAGACGGAGTTTTGCCAATAACAGTTCCAACAATGACGCGTTTCAATATTTCTTTGCAAGGCGGCGTTGATATGGTTATGCATGCCTTAGAAACAGCTTGGGGTGGAGAGATTTTCGTTCCTAAAATTGCTTCTTACAAAATTTTAGATGTGGCAGAAGCAATTGGGCCAAAGTGCGAAAAGCCAGTAATTGGAATTCGCCCCGGAGAAAAGATCCACGAGGAAATGATTTCTTCATCTGATTCTTTTTTCACCTATGATTTGGGTAAATATTATGTAATTCTTCCGCAAACACCCAATTGGAAAATTGAAAATTACATGAGCACATTTAATGCCTCAAAGGTTGCAGAAGGGTTTTCTTATAATTCACTTGACAATGAACAGTGGGAATCTATTGAATCTTTGAGAGAATTAATCAAATTACATGTAGATCCAAACTTCATTCCATGAGTAAAATCATTCCATACGGAAAACAACACATTACTCCTGAAGATTTAGCTGCCGTTGCGCACACACTTCAGTCAGACTTTTTAACTCAAGGACCAGAAATTGAGCGCTTTGAACAAGCATTCGCGAACTACATTGGCTCTAAATATGCGGTTACTTTAGCAAATGGAACTGCAGCATTGCACTTGTCAGTAATGGCACTCGGAATTGAAGAAGGAGATTATGTGATTTGTTCACCAATTACTTTTTCGGCATCTGTGAATTGTGTTAGATACTGTGGTGGAAATATATTGTTTGCAGACATAGACCCTGAAACCTATTTGATGGATTTAGAAAGTGTGAAACGAGTTTACGAAACAAATAAAGATAAAAATATTAAAGGAATTATTCCAGTAGATTTTGCTGGTCGAGTTCCTCAATTAGATGAATTCAAAAAATTTGCAAACGAATTTAATTTGTGGATTTTGGAAGATGCCTGTCATGCCCCTGGTGGTTCTTATGTTTCAAAAACTGGTGAAACCGTAAATGCAGGGCAATGTTTAGATTCAGATGCAGCCATTTTTTCTTTTCATCCGGTGAAACACATTGCCACAGGTGAAGGCGGAATGGTGACAACTAATTCGAAGGCTATTTATGAAAAACTGCTCATTTACCGAACACATGGAATTACGCGAGATACATCAAAATTTCAAAATTCAATAGAATTTGCTTCCGGAAACACAACAGAGAGCTACACTTCCTATCCAGCTTGGTATATGGAAATGCAGGAATTAGGATACAATTACCGACTAACAGATTTTCAGGCAGCACTCGGGATTTCGCAATTAGCACGTGCAAATGAAGGAATTGAAAGACGAAGAGAAATTGCGCAAAAATATGCATCCGCATTTCAATCGTTAAAAGGGATAATTAATTCTTCCGGATTTGATAAAAATCATGCATACCATCTTTACATTTTAGAAGTCGAAAACCGAAGAGAATTATATGAACATTTGAGATCTAAAAACATTTATTGCCAAATACATTACATCCCTGTTCACACAATGCCTTATTATCAGGCACAAGGATTCAAAATTGGTAATTTCCCTTCTTCAGAAACGTATTATTCTCGGTGCATTAGTTTACCAATGTTTGCGTCAATAAGCAACGAAGAGATTGCTTTTGTTATTGATGAAATAACTCGTTTTTATTTAAATTAAAATGAAAATCGCAATTATTCCAGCTCGAGGAGGAAGCAAACGAATTCCAAATAAAAATACAAAAGATTTTTTAGGAAGGCCAATTATAGCATATTCGATAGAAAATGCATTGAATAGTGGTTTGTTCGACGAAGTATTTGTTTCTACCGACAGCGAAGATATTGCAAAAATTGCGCGTGAATTTGGAGCGAAAGTGCCCGTTTTACGTTCAGAAAAAAATTCAGACGATTTTGCGACAACTTCAGACTTGCTCATTGAAGTGTTAGATTATTACAATTCTAAATCAATTACTATTGACTGGTTTTGTTGTGTTTATGCTACTTCGCCATTAATTTCAGTTGAAGATTTAAAAGCTGCCCAAGATTTATTTCTAACGGCAGATTTTGACACGGTACTTTCATCTGTTGCTTTTTCGTTTCCGCCTCAGCGTTCTTTTCAACTGAATTCTAACAAGGAAATTGAGCTCAATTTTCCAGAACAGATTCAAAAACGTTCACAAGATTTAGCAAATTTTTATCACGATGCGGGAATGTTTTATTTTTGTAAAGCAGCGGCATTTTATGAGTCGAAAAACATTTGGTCGAATAAAATTGGTGCATATTGTATAGATGAGCTTTCAGTTCAAGATATCGATACAGAATCAGATTGGAAGCTAGCCGAATTAAAATACACTCTCAAAAACAAGGTTTAAATGAGAAAGTATAGAAAATTAAATCAAGCGCATTTTCAAAACGGAAATTTTGAATTAGTTCCTATTCGCGATGAAGATAAATATGCAATAATGACCATTCGCAATGAACAAATTTATCATTTAAGACAAGCCGAACTATTAAGCAAAGATCAACAAGAACACTATTTCACTGAAGTAATCTCGAAGCTTTTTGAATGCGAAAAACCGAATCAACTACTTTTTTCATTGCTCGAAAACGGTGTTTTTATTGGTTATGGTGGCTTGGTTCATATTAATTGGACGGATAGATGTGCTGAAATTTCCTTCGTAATGAAAACCGAATTAGAAAAAAATCGGTTTGAAGAAATTTGGACTAATTATTTGAAAACAATTATTGATATTGCATTCAATCACTTGAATTTTCATAAATTATTTACGTATGCCTTTGATATTCGTCCAAAATTATATACAGCTCTTGAAAAAGGCGGTCTAACAAAAGAAGCGCGATTGAAAAAACATGTTTACTTTGATTCTCAATGGAAAGATGTAGTTATTCATTCCATCTTTAATGAATTTGTGTTCGCCGAAGCTAAGTTAGCAGATGCGAATCAGTATTTCGACTGGGCAAACGACCCTCTTGTTCGATTGAACTCCTTAAATTCTAATGAAATTCCTTTTGAAGACCACCTGAATTGGTTTTCGAAACGTGTTCATTCTTCTTCAGTACATTTGCTGATTTTAAGCGAAAACGAATTAAAAATTGGTCAAATTAGATTAGAAAAAGAAGGGAAATTGTGGAATATTAATTATTCAATTGCTTCTGAGTTTAGAGGAAAAGGAATGGGGAAAAAAATTATTTCGATGACTTTAACTACTTTTCCTGATTATCATTTTTTAGCCCGAGTTCAACATACCAACAGTGCGTCAATAAAAGTTTTCGAAGCTTTAAACTTTAAACGAGTTATTGACGAAGAAACAGTCATTTTTGAATACCATCCAGAATAACATGAAAAATATAAGTGAATTTTCTTTCGAAAACAGTAGCTCAGTGTTCATTATTGCAGAGCTTTCTGCCAATCATAACGGAAACATAGAAACGGCAATTGAAACAATTCGTGCAGCAAAGCGCGCTGGTGCGAACGCAATTAAGTTTCAAACATATACTGCAGATACGATTACATTAAATTGTGACAAAGACGACTTTAAAATAAAAGGAACTATCTGGGATGGCAAACTCTTACACGATTTATACTCAGAGGCATACACACCTTGGGAATGGCATGAGGAATTGTTTCGTATTGCAAAAGAAGAAGGATTGATTTGTTTCTCTTCTCCTTTCGATTTTTCTTCTGTAGATTTTTTAGAAGCATTAAACGTTCCAGCTTACAAAATTGCTTCTTTTGAAATTACAGATATTCCGCTCATAAAATACGTTGCGGAAAAAGGCAAACCTGTAATTATTTCAACTGGTATTGCCGAAAAAGAAGACATTGATTTAGCAATTGAAACAATTCGCTCTACTGGCAATAATCAAATTGCCTTGTTAAAATGCACATCTAGTTATCCGGCTCCAATACAAGAGGCAAATTTAAAAATGATTCCGCGTTTCGCAGCAGATTATGGGGTAATTTCCGGACTTTCAGATCATACAATGGGTGCATTAGTGCCCTTAATTTCCGTTGCATTTGGAGCGCGAATAATAGAGAAACATTTCATCTTAGATCGCGCAATTGGAGGTCCGGATGCATCTTTCTCAATGAATGAAATAGAATTTACAGACATGGTTGCACAAATTCGATTGGCTGAAAAAGCTATCGGAACAGCAAACTATCATTTAACTGAAAAACAAGTTGCAGGGAAGGTTTTTTCTCGTTCATTGTATATCTCGAAAGACCTAAATGCAAATGAAATTGTTAGTGCCGAACACATTCGTTCTGTTCGACCAGGAATGAGTCTTCACCCGAAATATTATGAGGAAATAATTGGAAAGAAAAGTAAAAAATCATTTACAATTGGCGACAGAATTTCAAGAGAAGATTTTGAATAAAAAAAGAGGTCTAAAATTAGTCCTCTTTTTTTATAAGCTTGATTCAGTTATAATTCTGAACTACACAACAATTTTCTTAAACAAGATCCGCTTTATTCTTTTTCTTTGAAAAAAAGTAAATTCCAACAATTGCAATCAAAACAGAAATTATACTCATAACTAAAGTAATTGTTTGAAAAGAGCTGAACTTCGGATCTGTATATGAAAACTCGATTGTGTATTTACCCTTTGGAAGATCTAATCCTCTTAGTAAATAATTCACTTTATGAATTGGCATTTGTTGTCCGTCTACTTTTGCAGACCAACCGTAAGGGTAATAAATTTCAGAGAAAACAGCCAAACCAGCTTTTTTCACATCAGCATAATAAACCAATTTATCTGGAGAATAAGTTGTCATTTTAATTGTTCCTTCCCCCCCATTTTTAGTATTCTTCAACTTTTCAGCTTCTGAACTTAGCATAACTGCTTCTGATTGTGGATTAAACTGTGAAACAACTTGAATGTCAACTAACGATTGAAATGAACGCAACGAATCTCTCATCAATCCTTCTTTCATCATCAAATCTGTTTTCTCATTCTGATCCATTGCAAACGAAACCTCCACACCTAAAGGAATTCCGTTAGACAGCGGAACTGTAATTGTGTCTTTTCCTTGAATGTAATATTGCAACTTTTCAGCGCCAAAAATACTTGCTTCTTTTCTTGCTTCGCCATTCACGATAAACTGACCTTTGCCTGCATTTTTAAGCAAAAACTTCGAGCCCAATGAATTAATTTCATCGAATGGAGTAGTTACTTTTTTAATTTTCTGCACAAACCACGCGTTTCCACAAGCTGAACTGTTTTGTTGCGCACCAATTCCGGAGTCGCCAGCTTGAATGATGTATTTTATATTCAACATGTCGAACACCTTATTATTGGAGCGATTCAAGTGAAAATCAATCAAATTTTGGAAATTTCGCAACTTTGCTCCGTGATATCCACCAACTGATTTATGGAAATAAGAAGCATTCGCGCTGCTGTATGAATTATCTGTTAAATCTAAAACTCTGTAATTTGTGTTTGAATTTAACGCTGAAAATGCATGCGCGTAAGCAATTGGAGAAATATCTGCGCTTTCTTCACTTATTTCTGCGGCAACTTGTTCCCCTTTTTTGTAGGCAGCATCTACTTTAGATTTCAAAGAAGAATTCTGAGAAGTTTCCATTGTCAAAATCTGTAAATCTCCTGAATTAGGTTTCATCGGATACAAACGATGAGCTGCTGTTTTGTAAAAACGGTATTCTTCATCTAACATGCGTGTAATAGACGGATCGTTCGGGTTATTCGCCAAGCTTTCAGAATCGTTGATATAATTTGTTGCAACTGATCCTAAATCGAATAAAGTAACTACACCAATTAGACCAAGAGAAACCCAGTTTGGTACAATTTTTAATCCAAATAAAACGAGTGCAAAAACACCAATTAAAAGCAAAAGAATTACTCTCGTATTAGAAGATGAAATTACTTCTTCTCTAAAATCTAATATTTCACGATAGGAACTCATTTGACTATCTGCCTGCGCTTGCGCAAAAGTTTGAATGGAACTTGGATCTGCCAAATTGATTTGATATTGGGCAGCTTGCTCTGGAGACATTTGCATTACTTGCGATTTCACATTTGCAACTATTTCTGTTCCATCTCCTTCAAACATAGATTTTTCACGATCAGAGTAAGTTTTAAAATCGCGTGTTAACAACAAGGCAATTAAAACGAATGCTGCACCTAGAACAGAAATCAAAAAAGGTTTAAATTTCTCTTTTATAGCTTCCTGATGATTGATCAATGCTTGCAAACTCAAGCTTGCTAAAACAACAGCAATTATTTGAACTATCATCACAATTACGGTTGTTGCTCTAAATTTATTATACAAAGGCATGTTTTCAATAAACCATTCAACCAAGCCCATGTTAAATTTACCCCAACTTAACAAAACGGCCAAAACTGCGATTCCTAAAAAGAACCATTTGCTAACATCTTTGACGTATATAAACGCGAGTAATGCAAGTAAAACAACCAAAATACCTAAATAAACCATTGGGTTTTCTCCCCAATAAATTCCTGAATTTTGAACAGTTTCAGAAAAATCCAATGCTTTGTCTTCAAAAGCAGAAGTACTTGCTGTAATTCTAAAATCTCCGATTCCTTTAACGTAAGGCGAAATCAATGTAAATGTTTCTTCAGGTTGATTTGAATATTGGGTAATGTAATCTTTTTCCAAACCAGAAGTTGCATTTTCTGAACTCACAAGTCCGGTTGGTGCTTTGTCTAAATCGTTCCCTCCTCTAGTTGTATATTTTAAATAATCTGAAGTTGAAAACAATAAACTTGCATTCACTAAAACTGCAAATCCGTATGCTGCGAACAAACCAGCAGTTGCAAACGCGAAATTTTTGATTTGCTTTTGAGAAAACGCACGAATAAATTCAGCTAAGCCTAATGCAACTAAGAGAAAAGCAAAATAATACGTCATTTGAACGTGGTTCATTGCAATCTCGAATGACATGAAAATCATACTATAAATTGCACCTAATTTAAAATTCGTTCGATAGGCATACCAAAAAGCGCCTAAAGTTGGTAACATGAAAGCGAAGGCAGCAACTTTAGCATTGTGTCCGGCAGTATAAATCATGTAATTGTAACTCATCAAGCCAAGTGCCAATGCGCCAAAAATAGCAATCCATTTATTGATTTTCATTAAACTGAGCCCAATGTAGGCGCCAACAAAAAGCCACAAAATGGTTCCCATCGGATGAGGAATAACTTCAAGATATTGACCGTAAAAATAGGCGAATAAATTATTTTTATGTGCTAACGAAATTTGAGTAGTCGGCATTCCACCAAACATGGAATTGGTCCACATGGCCTGATTTCCAGTTTCTTGTTTGTATACATTCGATTCATGCGCCGAGCCTGAATACATTTCAATATCGTGCTGACGTAAGGTGTATCCAGACAATTGAGTTTTGAATATAACCATGCAAACGATCAGAAAGATTCCAATTGCTAAGAAATGTAATTTATTGCATTTAAGAAATGCTGTTAGTTTTTCCATTTTTAAAATTTAGTATGTAAATGTACAAATTAGACTGTTTAAACGTATTTAAACCAGCAGAGTTTTTTAATTAATTGGAATTATTTTGATTTTTTAAACTGAAAATAAAACTATTTTAATCGTTTTACTGTATATTCAACTAAACCAATTAACGAACGTTTGGCCTCAGAATCTGGAATGTCTTTCAATAAATCTAATGCTTCATTTTTGAATTCCAACATACGTGCATGTGCGTATTCAATTCCGCCAGAATCGATTACCATTTTTATTGCTTTTCTTATTGAATCGCGGTCTTCGTTTTTACGTTTCACAATTCCAAGTAGTTCGCGACTAACAGATTTTTCGGAATGATTAATTGCATAAATAATTGGCAAAGTCATTTTGCGTTCGCGAATATCGTTTCCTGTAGGTTTACCAATATTTCCTGGCTCGCCGAAATCGAAAATATCATCTTTAATTTGAAAAGCCATCCCAACCAATTCACCAAATTTTCGCATCGTTGGAGCAATATCTTCACGATCAACAGATGCTGCAGCAGCTTCGCAAACACTGGAAATAAGACTCGCAGTTTTTTGACGAATGACATCAAAATAAACTTCTTCCGTAATATTCAACTTTCGTGCTTTCTCAATTTGCAACAATTCGCCTTCAGACATTTCTCGCACTGAACGTGCAACAATTTCTAATGCGCGAATATTTTTACTTTCTATTGAATTAATTAAAATTCGGGAAAGCATGTAATCACCCACTAAAACGGCAATTTTATTTTTCCAAAGTGCATTAACTGAAAAGAAACCTCTGCGTTCGTTTGCATCGTCAACAACATCGTCGTGCACCAAAGTTGCTGTGTGCAATAATTCAACTAAAGTTGCACTTTCGTAAGTTCTGTCGTTAATTTCTCCCAACATTTTAGCTGTGAGAAACAAAAACATCGGACGCATTTGCTTCCCTTTTCTGCGAACGATGTAATGTGTAATTCGATCTAACAATGGCACGTGCGACTCCATACTTTTGTGAAAGCGCTTTTCAAAGTCTTTCATTTCAGTTTCTATTGGAGCTATGATTTCTTTTACCGTCATGGGTACACAAAAATAACAATTTAATGAATTGATTTAGACTTTTAAAACACGTTTATCAATCATTTTATTCTTGTTGGCCAATTGTCCGCAAGCCGCATCAATGTCTTTACCCCTGCTTCTGCGCACATTCACAATTAGCTTGCATTTTTCTTCAAGAAAAGTGGCAAAAGCATCTACTTTTTCACGGTCGGCTTGCTGGTATTTTCCATCGTCGATTGGGTTGTATTCTATGATGTTAATTTTACAAGGAACTGCTTTTGCGAAATCTGCTAACTGCCTTGCATCTTCTAATCCATCATTGAAATCTTTGAAAATGATGTATTCAAAAGTTACACGCGAACCCGTTTTCTCATGAAAATAAACCAAAGCTTCACGCAATGTTTCGAGATTATTGCTTTCGTTAATTTCCATAATCTTCGACCGTTTCGCATCGTTTGCAGCATGCAATGAAAGAGCGAGATTGAACTTCACATTATCGTCGCCCAACTTATGAATCATTTTCGCAATTCCAGCAGTTGAAACCGTAATTCTTCGAGGTGACATGGCAATTCCATTCGGATCGGATAGAATTTCTGCGCTTCGAACAACGTTTTTGTAATTCAGCAACGGTTCGCCCATGCCCATATAAACGATGTTCGACAAGTTGGTATTGTATTTTGTAGTTGCCAAATTTTTCAAATACATCACTTGATCCACAATTTCACCCGCACTTAGGTTTCGCATCATTTTCAAGCGACCAGTTGCGCAAAATTCACAGGCCAAACTGCAGCCAACTTGTGAAGAGATACAAGCTGTCATTCGTGTGTTAGATGGAATGAGAACTCCTTCAATTACTTGGTTTTGCCCATCAACTCCAAAGGCACATTTCACTGTTTTATCCACCGAAACTTGTTGGTCTTCAACAGTAATTCCATCAATAAAATAACTTTCAGTTAATTTTTGTTGCAGACTTTTTCCGATGTTGTTCATTGCATCGAACGATTTCGCTTCTTGTCGCCACAACCATTCGTATACTTGTTTTGCTCGAAAAGCTGGTTCATTTAAACCAACTATGTTAGCTTTTAGTTCTTCCAAACTCAGATTGCGAATATTGATTAACTTTTCAGCCATGATTCTGTTTATTTATCAAAGTTTTTTGTAGTCTTGGTAAACTGTTGACAAGAAATAGGCGCAGTTTTTCTGCTCCTTCTTCAATGTTTTGGCATCGTAAGTATTGTCGCCCAAATTCTTTTGTTCCATATAATAGGTAAAGTTTCCTTTTTTCGTTGCCCAGCCATATCCGCGAATGATGCAATGAAATGCAAACTCAGGAGATTTCGGATTCATCAAATCTTTCGAATAAGGGTAACGTGAAATATCGCCTTTCATTTGGTGAATAAGGGTTGAAGCTATATCACTTTGTGAACCCACTTTTTTAATGCGTTTACCTCTGAATTCTTTTTTGATTGGTTCTCCAAAGAAAAGCAATGGAACGTGATAAAATTTTCCGCTTCCTGGATCTACATTTGTTGGCGTTGCATGTCCGTGATCTGAAACGAAAACAAATAAAGTGTTTTTGTACCAATCGTATTTCTTGCATTTCTGAATGAATTCACCCAAACATTCATCTGCATAAACAAGTGAATTCATGTAATCTGCTTCTTCACCTTTGAACGGTCGGCCACGTTTTGCATTTGGCTGATCGTAAGGAGAATGTGTACTTCCGGTGAACGCGCATTGTAAAAAAGGTTTTTTGTGTGAATTAATTTCTTGAATTAAAAACTTATACAAATCGCGGTCATAAAAATTCAACTTTCCACGCGGCAATTCAGAGGGAAAATCGGCTTCGTCTTTCACCACATCAAAATTGTGTTCCATGAAATAACTACCTATGTTTCCGTATTTCAAATCTCCAGAAAAAATGTAACTTGAATGGTAGCCCCACTTTTCCATGTCTTCATTCAAGCAATGTAATTTACGGTGTTTTTCCGGTTGCATAGAAATTGAAACTTCTGGAATAGCTGGATTTCCACTAAAAATACTCGAATTCCCAATTTCTGAAGTTGTTGCTGTGGCATAAATGTTTGAAAACAAAACACCTTCTTTCGTTAAGCGATCAAAATTAGGCGTTGCACCTTCGTTTGGCCCGAGTGAACCAATTGCTTCAGCCGACCAACCTTCTAGAACAATAAAAACAACATTTGGTCGGTTGTTTTCTAAGAAATAATTTTCGTGTTGTTTCGGATAAGCATACCACTTTTCGACAGTTTTTCGGGCTAGTTTTTCATCCACCTTTGGAATGAAAGCATCTATTTCTGAACGGTTGTAGAGTAAATAACTTTTTCCGATGTAATATAACGAATTGATCGATAAATCGTTTACAGCAGATTTATTCGAGAACGAAGCCGAATCTATGTTAAGTGGAATTGGTTGCCAACCGCCACGCATGAGCAAAAAGAAAAGTGATAAGGTAAAAGCAAGAATTGGCACTTGAACAAATCGCAAAGGAAGTGAAGATATTTGGATTGAATTGGGAGAACGTTTGAACATTCGTTTGAAGATCCAGAGAAATAAAACCAAGCGAACAACGGCATGTAAAGTAAACCAAAATATCATTCCGTAATTCGCTGTTCGGGTAACCTCATCTGGGTTAGAGAGGTGCATAAAAACACGTGAGGTCAACTTATGATTCCATTCCGAATAGGCAACTGTTTCGCCTGCTTGAACCACAATTAAGATAGCAACAAAAATTATGGTAACTATTCTAAACGTGAGACTTGGGAATTTAAGTGAAAAATTTCGTTCTAGTGTTCTAAAAATTAATGGCAAAGCTGAAAGCGCTGCTGCTGTTGCTAAATCTAAGCGAACAGAATAAATGAAGGTTAAAAACCAATCAATAAAACCTGCTTGGAAAACTTTCGAAAAGTGGTGAAATGAAAATAATACACGGTGAATATCGAAACAGATAATCCAAAACAGAATTAACAAAAGAGCATCGCGAAAGATACGCAGCATACAGTGAATTTTACGCACAAAGATACCAATTAAAGTGAATTTTATCTTTACTTCTTGGCATTGTCCCAAAAAGAGAGAGAGTTTAACTTTCGGTAAAAATAAATTCATAATTCTTTGTGACAGATTAACTGACAGTTTGTCCCAAAAGTGCTTGTGGCAAAGAAATTGAGAAACAAATGGAAATTATTAAGGAATGTCGGAGGAAAAACAAACAAATGAAACCGTGAACGAAGAGACAAATTTAAACGAGTCGTTAGAAACTACTGAAACAGTTGATGTGTCTACTGAAAATACTGACAATACGTCAGAAAAAATAACAGAAACTCCTGAGGAAAAAATTGCAGCATTAAACGACAGATATTTGCGCCTCTATTCTGAGTTCGACAATTATAGAAAACGAACAAATAAAGAGAAATTGGATTTAATTTCAACTGCTTCTTCGTCTGTTTTGAAAGATATGTTGACAATCTTGGATGACCTAGAGCGTGCAATCACGAACAACGAAAAAGTAGACGACATTAACGCTGTGAAAGACGGATTTACGCTTATCAGCAACAAGTTCAAATCTATTTTGGAAATGAAAGGGTTGAAGCAAATGCAAGCTAAAGGCGAACGATTTGATTCAGATTCACATGAAGCAATTGCCAATGTTCCTGCTCCAAGCGATGACTTGAAGGGGAAAATAATTGACGATGTTGAAAAAGGATATTACCTAAATGACAAAGTGATTCGCTTTGCCAAAGTTGTTGTTGGAAATTAAACCAAACTCAAAAAATGAGTAAAAGAGATTATTACGACGTATTGGGCGTAACGAAAAGCGCGAATGAAAGTGAGATAAAAAAAGCTTACAGAAAAATGGCTTTGCAATATCACCCTGATAAAAATCCGGGCGATAAAGCATCTGAAGATAAATTCAAGGAAGCTGCTGAGGCATACGAAGTGCTTTCTGATACGCAGAAAAAAGCACGCTACGATCAGTATGGTCATGCTGGAATGAGCGGCGGATTTGGCGGAGGTGGAATGAACACTGATGATATATTCTCTCAGTTTGGAGATATTTTCGGCGGAGCATTTGGTGGTAGTTTTGGCGGTTCAAGAGGTGGAGGAAGCAGACAGCAAACTGTTCGCGGAACCAACCTACGCGTAAAAATGAAACTTACACTCGAAGAAATAGCAGACGGTGTGAACAAAAAAATAAAGGTCAACAAATTGGTAAATGCCGATGGAGTTACATATAAAACCTGTTCAACTTGTAACGGTAGCGGGCGTGTGACGCGTGTTGCACAAACATTCTTGGGGGCAATGCAAACGCAAAGTGCGTGTAACGCCTGTCAGGGAATTGGAAAAATGATTGATAAAAAACCTTCTGATGCAGACAACTTAGGCTTAAAGCGTCAGGAAGAAGTAATAGAGATTGATATTCCAGCTGGAGTTGAGGAAGGTATGCAGTTGAGTGTTTCAGGAAAAGGAAATGCTGGCCCGTTTAATGGAATTCCGGGCGATTTGATTGTTGTAATTGAGGAGCAAGAACACGAAGAATTACGACGAGAAGGCGAGCATTTGCATTATGATGCGTATGTAAACTTTGTGGATGCTGTTTTGGGCGAATCAATTGAAGTACCATCTGTTAGCGGAAAACTAAAAATCAAAGTTGAACCTGGAACTCAAAGCGGACGAATCTTGCGCTTGAAAGGCAAAGGATTACCTATTTTACAAAGTTATGGTCACGGCGATTTGTTTATCCACATCAATGTTTGGACACCTAAAAAAGTTTCGAAAGAGGAGAAAGAATTGTTAGAAAAATTGCGTGAGAGCGAAAACTTTAAGCCAAATCCAACGAATGAGGAAAAAGGTTTTTTTCAGCGGATGCGGGGTATGTTTTCATAATTTGAAACGAAAAATTGAAAACTTCAAAACAACAATTTAAGTAGCTTTTTGCTTCGCAATTATCCTCAAAACAACTTCGGAAAATAACGCTTCAATAATTCTGCTTTGAAAGTATTTACTATCTTTAAGTAAAATTTAACTGAATTATCCATGAAATTGCCTCGTTATGAATTAAAAGCTGAAAAATCGTTAATGGTTTTTGAGTTTATTAGCGAGGGCCCAAAAGGACAAATTCCAAAATTGATAAAATTTAGTGAAAC
>JANNWW010000202.1:0-9197 GCA_031409255.1 Crocinitomicaceae bacterium | reverse complement strand
AGCTCAAAAATATCTTCCTCGGTAGTAAAATAATTGGCGAGTTGGTCTTTTTTTAACTTAAATTCTGCAATTGAAGCATTGAATCTGTAATTATTAAATACTCCTTGAAATGTTTTTCTCACTCCATTTTCTTCATAATCAAAACCATCACGAAGTTTGTGGAATTCATCTTTGGTAATACTTGTAAGGTCTTCGAAATCTGTAGCGTCTATTTCCAAATCAAAATTATCAATGGTAATTTCTGCTTTTGAGGAGTTTGCCATAATAAACATAGGTATGGTTCTGGTAAATGAACGCAGCCTATCTCTTATTTCATCCTCTTTAGTTTTTTGAACTTTTTCTACCTTTTCTTCCTCCTTTTGGGCTACTTTATTGTGCACAAAATCATTTTCTAGTATGTCGATTAATTTTTGCTTTAAAATAGCACTGTCTTTTATCTCAGAACTATTAAATTCTTCAGCAACTATTTTTACTTTTTCTATTATTTGTTTCCTTCCCTCATCTGTTTCTGCCTGCGTGGCTTTGTATACTTCTTTGTATTTTGCAATAAGTGGTTCAGCTACTTGCGTGAAGGTTTCCACTAACTCTTCGGATGAGATTTGTTCGCTGTTGTTATTTAGTAAATTATCAACAACACGTTCGGTATTTGTTTTAAATATTTTTTCGCCAAGAATAATAGCTGTATTTTCATTTATCTTGGTAATTTTATTATCGACTACTTGTCGTGCATCATCTAAGTTGAGCGTTTCTTTTGTTGTTTGAACACGTTTGTTTTTCTCTTCTGGTAACTTATTTAGAATATCTTCAACTTCTTTAGGGAAATTGAAAACCCCTTTTATGCTGTCATTAAATAAAAGATTGGTCATAAAACGAGCATTTACAATTTCTGTAGCCGCTAGTGCATTTGGAAATGTAAGCACCTTTTCAGCATCCAATTCTACCATTTCACCATTCACATCTTCTGATATTACAGGGAAAAAGTTTAGAAGTTCATGAATATTATTCTTTCGGTCTTTTTCTGTAATTTCTCCTTTTACGGCTTTTGGATTTAAGCCATTGGCAAACTTATCATAGATTTCAAGCACTCGCGTTGGAGCAAAATCAAAGAGATAAGCAGATTTTTTTGTGTACAAGCCATCTTCTCTCATTTCCTTGTAGGCGTTTTGAGCACGAAAGGCAGCTTGCATATATAAAGAAGGTGACTTTATGTCGGTGAGCATTAATACTGCTGTCCATTCTTTAACGGTAACGCCTGTAGTTAATTGACCACATGAAAGTGTAATTGTTTTATCATTTTCACGAATTGCTGTTTTTACTTTTTCAAAGGAACTTTCATTACCTTTAATATCATCAGCCTCTTCTTCAAAACTTTGGCCATTACCAGCTGCTACTATTACTTTGTAATCTTTAAATACAGCGTCTTCTTTTAGCAGTTTTTCTAATGCTTTAACAGATTCAACTCTATTACCGACAAACCAAAAAGTATGTTTTAGTTCATCTCTCAATTCTGGTGTAGAGAATGGGTATTTTTTATTTGTGGTAAGATTTATTAAAAATTCTTTTACCTCATTTTCACGCACAAACTTTTTATCCTTCGCTTTAAAAAACTCATTTAAATCAAAAGCATAATCAAAGTTTTCATTTTCAATTTCTATTCCCTCATTTACTTGATTCGTAATCATTTGAGATATACGATAAGTAAATAGCCTTAGGTTGGGCATATCCGTATGTTCTCCAGATTCACCTTCTTCGATTTCTATTTGCTTAATCTTTTGTTCATCCAAATACGTCCAGTTATAAATCGCTTCTTTTGGAAATTTTAGATTTGCTAAAGCTTTAAATGGTGTTCCCGAGAGATGAAGTGTATGTTTACGCTTAATCACATCAAAAGCTGCATCGGTTCTTCCGGTATCAATACCTTCGTGTGCTTCGTCAATAATTAACAAGTCCCACTCCAAGTCAGCCACCCAGCGTAATTTGTCGTAATTACCTCCAAAGAATTTAGAGCCCTTTAAGTCTTGTAAAGAAAGAAAAGTAATGAGTGGTTTGATAGGTTTTAATGCTATATGTTGTTCTCTTGTGAGAGAGGCTCTATTTCTCAAGGACGAAGTTTCAGAAATAAATGAATATCCGTCAACAAACATTTCAAAATCATCAAACCATGAGTTGGCTATTGCAGGTCTGTTCGTTACAATTAGTACTTTATTTGCTTTTAGACGCAATGCGAGATCATAGCTGGCAAGTGTTTTTCCAAAACGAGGCTTAGCATTCCATAGAAATTCACCTTTTTTATTTTTTTTAAAATATTCCAGCGCTTTTTCAACTGCCTCTTCTTGTTCAAAACGTAAGGTGTAATCGGTCTTCCCGTTATCGTTTTGAAGAGCTGCAAATCCATTTTTTCGAAATAGTTTAAATAAATCTTGTGATTTGTCTGGTTCACCGTTAAAATAAAACCATTCCGTTCCTAAATCTTCTTTTTTTAGAATGCCATTTTTTACGAGAAATTTATGAAACGTTTTATCTATAAAATCTTTTCCGTCTTCAAAGAAAGCTGGGCCACTCCAGAGCAATTCGTATTTTAATTTAAAAGCTGGTGTTTGAACTTGTGGCTTAATTCTATCGTGCACTTTTTCTTGACCCGTGTAGCCAATTTTTTGTGAACCTTCATTCGGTGGTAGATCTGGAAGAATATATGAATATACCTGCGGATATGTTAGTTGAAGTGTTTTTATTTTTTGTGTTATATTGCTCATTTTCTCTGTATTAAAACTTTTGTTTCGTCGTCAGTTCGGGTTGTTTTCAGCATGTTGCCTGGCGTATTTATACGTCTCGGTTTTTAAGTCAAATATAACTTTTTGTCGTATTATTCCTACAAACCGATTTATTAAACTAGTTTAAATTCACTAAAATCTTATTCAAACAATGCAGCTCCTTGAAGTTGTGTTTCGTAGCCGCCGCAGGGTGAAAAAACAAAAGTTAATTCGTGTGTTTGGAAAGAATTTGTTCTCAATTTAGACAAACCCAAATCGAAACTGTACATCATTTTCATTTTCTTGCCCAAATTTGTTCCCAGGAAAAAAATGAGCGCGTCGGTGTTGCGGTAGCCCAAGCCAGTATTGAATTTTCCTTGAATGTCTAAAATTGCTTGAAGTTGAAAATCTATTGGCGCACCTTTCACATAGCTTGCATACAAACCCGGCAATAAGGAAAGGTTTTCATTCATTCGAAGTCGGTAGCCACCAGTAATTGTTGCTTGAACACGCGATTGTGCATTTTTTCCAATAAGATCCCATTTGGCTTTTATTAGATTATTCAAAACAAAACCGCAGTAATAATTTTTCCCATTGAACCAAGCTCCAAAAGTAGCCGTAGGAAATAATTGAGATGCTGAACCATTTATAACGGGGTCGGGTGTTAGCGGACGTGCAATTGCTAAATCAAAATTCAATTGCCGAACTCCAGAACTAATTCCCAACGACAAGCGGTTGTCTTTCGTGAAGTTAAAATGGGCTGCATATCCTAACTGCGCGTTAATTTCAGAAAACGGACCAATTTGATCATACAGAATGTTGCCTGAAATTCCGTGTCGCGCTTGTAAATATTTTACACGCTTCATTCTCAGAGGTGCACTAATTGTTATGTTTCCGGTTTCTGGCGCGCCTTCAACCCCAATCCATTGTCCGCGCACAGTTCCGCGCACATCGATGCATTTTTTTATTCCTCCATGTGCAGGGTTAATTGCCATTTGGTGGTTTGCCCATTGACTTATGTGTGGGCGAATTTGCCCAACTGAAACAAACAAAATCAGTAAAAAGAATAAACTTAGAATTGCTTTCATCTGATAATGCTTACACTTCCTTTAAGCGGATTTTGTTTTTTCCCATCGTTAAATGAAATCGAATAAAAATAAACACCGTCGGGTAAATCTTTTCCTTTATTGGTTCCATTCCACGCGCGAATTGAATTGTAACTGGTGATGCTGGCAACCTCCTGCCCCCAGCGGTCATAAATCCAAACCAGAGAATTTGGATAGAATTCTATTCCATCAATTACCCATTTGTCGTTAATTCCGTCTCCATTGGGAGAAAAACTTCCCGGAATAGTTAAGTTGTCTGTAACATAAACAATTACTTCATCGCTGAGTGTGCATCCATTTTTATAAGCTGTCAAAAAATAGCTTTCAGTTTCTTGAGGTACAACAGTTGCTGCTAAATTTGTTGCGTTAAAAATGGGGTTCTGTCCAAACCAGCGAACCGAATCGCCGTCTGAACTTCCAATTAATGTTATTTCTGTTCCAGAAGTTGTATTTTGATCTAAACCAGCGTTAACTGAAAAGATAATTTCCGTCATTGCAAGCGGAAAGCTCGTTAAATTTACTGGACAAACATCAAAACACGAACAATTTACTGTTACTAAATCACCGTCGTTTAATGCGCTAGTTTGCCATTCGTAAGTAAAAGTTGTTGCTGCAGGAATTCCGTTTACAAACCATTGAAAACTACTTGTGTCTTGACAATTGTCTAAATTAGCCGAAAGATAGGCCAACGATTCGGGACAAATTGTTCCGGGTGTATATATGGAAACTGCCGGTGCTGGTCGGTCAAAACCCGATCCTGAACCAACTAAGTCAAAGGTTGCACTCGCAGGCAAAGTTGCTCCCCCGTTTCTGGAACCATTTACTACAATATAGTATGTTGTATTTGCGGGCAAACCGGCTGCTGTTAAGTTGAAATTTGCGTTTGCTTCTAAAACACAATTTCCAATTTGGGTGTATGTTGCTGCGTCGCAGGGCAAAGCGGCTTGAATTAATGTTGCATCTAGTGCGTTTCCGCGATTAACTTGGTTCACGAACGCTAAATTTGAAAAGTTGAAATTCACGGTTCCACCCGTAACATTGGTTCTGAATTCATACCATACGGTGTTTCTTCCTGTGAAACAGAAAGTAAAATCGTCTTCGCAATCCGGACAAAGCGTTCCTGTTGCTCCGGTTGTGGATCCGGAAACACTTAAATTTGGACATAGTTTTGTAGCACTCGGACAAGCATCATTTGTCAGTTGCGCAACTGAAAAGACAGGCAAAAAGAGCGTTAACAAGAATTTAACGGGTCTAAAATAAATTGTGCTTTTTGTTCCAAACATAGTGTAAAATTAATACTTTCCTTTAATTAATGAGCGGTTTTTTTATTACTTTCACGCCTTGAAACGAACTGTTCATCAATATTTTCCGATGTTTTGGCACAGTTACTGAATTGTTTTTAATAATTAATTAAAGAATTGATCAATTAAACGAAAAATTATGAAGAAAATTTTTACATTTTTATTGGGTCTTATTTTCGTCAGTCATCTTTCTGCTCAATCGCGTTTAGATTATGACAACGACTCGCGCTGGTTCTGGGGACTAAACGTAGGCGCAACTTGGTCAACAGCAGATGTTGATTACGAACCAAATGTAGGATGGGGTATTGTGCTCGGAAAATCTTACAATTACCAAGAAGGAAGATTGGTTTCTTTCGATTTAAGAGGGCGTTTCCTTACTGGACAGTGGGAAGGGTTGAATTCTTCGTCGTCGCTAACAAATGTTGATGGGATTGCAGCTTACGACAATGTATTTATGGATACAGCTCGTTTGAATCATTTAACTCGTTCTACTTCTTTAGATTTGGAATTAGTGCTTCATGCAAATCGTTTGCGAGCTAGAACAGGTTGGGACGTTTTTGTTTTTGGAGGAATTGGCGGAACGGCCTATAAATCGAGAGGAGATTTAACAGATGCGTTTGGTTTAGCTTACGATTACAATTTAACAACTGTTTTTTCAGACGAAAGTTTTGAATCTAACTTAAGTGACGATGGATATAAAATTGGTTTCATGCCAAGTTTAGGTTTTGGAATCGGACATCAAATCGGAAAACGTGCTTCATTTGGAATTGAACACAAAACTACTTTTACTAGTGTAGATGATTTTGACGGTTTTAACGATCCAACAAGTGCACGTAAAAATGATCTTTTCCATTATACAAGTGCATACTTGCGTTTTCAAGTTCGTGCATACAGACCAGATTATGTAGATAATACAGTAGATAATACGAATCCAAATCCAAACGGAATTGGGGGACAAAACACACCTCCAATTGTTGATTTTACTGCTCCGGCTAATTCTGGAACTACAGTTAATTCTGCACAATATTTTATTCGTGGCAGAGTTCAATTTGTTAATTCTTCAACAAATGTTACTTTCCGTCAAAATGGAAATCATATTACTAATTTCCAATACAATCCTTCCAATCAGCAGTTTTCAGCTACTGTAACACTTTTACCAGGTCAAAATGTGTTCGAATTAACTGGAACAAATAATTTTGGAACTGATCAGGAACAAACAATTATTAATTTTCAAGAGGAAAGAACACCACCTGTGGTTACATACATCAACCCTGCTCAAAATCCAACTACGGTTCAAGTGACAAGTTATCAGGTGGTAGCTCAAATTACTAATGTTACGCAACAAAGTCAAGTAAACATGACTTTAAACGGAGCACCAATTGTTGGTTTCAATTTCAATGCTTCAACAGGTCAGGTTTCTTCCACAATTAACTTAAATGTTGGTTCAAATGTTATCACAACAACCGGAACAAATACATTCGGAACAGATGCAGAAACAACTACAATTATTTACAACCCGATTCAAATAGTTCAACCTCCAGTGGTTTATTTTGTTGATCCAAATGTAAATCCAACTACTGTTTCAACACAGAACTATACTATTAATGCGGATGTGTTGAATGTTGCTGGACAACAAAACATTGTTTTCAAACAAAATGGAGTTGTAAACAATAATTTCACGTACAATGTGAACACGCACCGTTTAACTAGTACAGTTGTTTTACTTCCCGGACAAAACGTTTTTGAAGTAATAGGAACAAACCAAGCTGGTTCAGCACAAGCTTCTACTGTAATTATTTACAACAGAGCTGCTCCAATGCCGCCGGTTGTAACAATTACGAATCCATCAGTAAATCCATACGAAACAGCGAACCAAACTCATAATTTGAATGCAACTGTGTTGAATGTTACAACGGCTAATCAAGTTGTGATAACATTAAATGGACAAACAATAAATAATTTCACCTTCAACGCTACAAATGGTGGTGCGAATGTGTTGTTAAGTTTAATTGCTGGTTCGAACGTTGTAACTGTAAAAGGAACAAATGCGGATGGAACTGATCAAAAGCAAACGGTTATTATTTACCGTCCGGTTGCTGCAGTTCAACCACCAGTTGTTCAGTTTATTACACCAAGTTCTGATCCGTATACTTCTTCGGTTCAAAGCTACATATCAACAATTTCAGTTTTAAATGTTGCGAATGCAGCAGCAATTTCTGTTATCGTAAATGGTCAGAATGCAACTAATTTCTCATTTGCTAATTCAGTTGTAAGCTTGCCATTGAATTTAATTGATGGCGCAAATACAGTAACTGTAACCGGAACAAATACTGCTGGAACAGCATCTGATGAACAAACAATTATTTTCCAGCGACCTAACATTCAAGTTCCGCCAACTGTTTCGTTCATCGATCCGAGTACAAATCCATTGAATGTTTTTACATCAACTTATCATGTTGTAACGCGTGTTCGTTTTGTGAGTGCTGCAAATCAGATTGTGTTAAAAATTAATGGTGTTGCAACGAGTAATTTCACTTATGTTCCATTAACAGAACTAATGGAATTCAATACGGTATTGGTTCAAGGAGCAAATACAATTGAAATTATCGCTACAAATTCAGCTGGTACTGACAATGCAATAACAACGATCATTTACCGCGAATTAACACCAATTACTCCTCCGGTTGTAACAATTACAACTCCTGCAATAAACCCATTGCTTCAAACGGCAAACACAGCAAATATTGTTGCTACTGTTTTGAATGTAGACAATGCTGCGAATATTCAAGTAACGTTAAATGGAGTTGTAAACACTAGTTTTAACTACAATACAACGTCAAAAGTCTTAACTTTTACTGCGAATGGTTTAGTGTTAGGAAACAATACTGTTCAGATTACTGGAACAAATACTGCGGGACAAGCGTCTGCTAGCACAGTAATTATTGTACAACGACAAATAATTGTTTCACCACCTGTTGTCACAATCATAAATCCTGCTGCAGCTAACTCAAATACAACTGTTCAGGATTTAGCTTTTAAAGCAACTGTTTTAAATGTTTCAACTCAAAATCAAATTGTAGTAACACAAAACGGTCAGGGTTTAAGCGCTTCATTGTGGTCGTTCAACCCAACTTCGCACGAAGTAATTTTGAATACGAGCTTGGTTGTTGGAAACAATGTGTTTTCAGTTACAGGAACAAATACTGGTGGAACAGATACAAAAACATGTAATGTAAACTTCAGTTTACCAGTTGTGGTTTGCGACAAGCCAGTTATTAATTTCACTGTTCCAGTTTCTGCGGGCTTAACTTCTACTAGCTCGTTGTATTCAGTTAAAGCAACAGTTTCAGGTGTAAGTTCACCAAACTACATTAAGTTGTTTTTAAATGGTCAATTACAAGGTGCAGGTTCTTATGTAAGTGCAAGTAGCTTGTTTACAAAAGACGTTGTTCTTTCCATTGGTATGAATGCAATTGAAATTGAAGCAACAAACAATTGTGGTTCAACAAGAGTGAACACAACAATTTTGTATGCTCCGGTTGCACCACCTTGTTTAACTCCAGTTGTTACACGACTTTTGCCAATTACGCAGAACGTAAATATAACAGGTGCACTTGACAATATTCAGGCATCTGTTGTTAATGCAACTCAAGCACAAATATCTATGACGTTGAATGGTGCAAGTATTCCTTTCACATATGATGCAGTTACGCATATTGTTTCTCGACCAGTACAATTGGTTAGTGGAATGAATTCTATTAAGGTAATTGCTACAACAGATTGTGGAACTTCAGTTGTAGAGTGGAACATTAAATCTACTCCATGCGAAAGACCAACTTTAACATTGAATTCTGCTACTGCAGCAAACAATTCTTCAGTTGTAGTTGGTGGAATTGTGATTGAAATTGGTGTTACTGGCATAACGAATCAATCTCAATTACAGGTTTTGAAAAACAATCAAGCAATTGGTTTTGTCTACAGTGTGAGTTCAGGTATCTTGTTAATTGATGCTAGCTTAGAAGTTGGAATGAATACATTTG
>JANNWW010000201.1:0-29051 GCA_031409255.1 Crocinitomicaceae bacterium | reverse complement strand
AAAAACTATTTCTTTTAAAACAGTATCTCACTCGTCTATTTTCTTCGAAATAGCTAGCTATTCCTCATAAAACGAGTCTCAGATCTACTATTTTAAAATAAATTCTGAGATGAATTTAGAATCGAACTCAGGTTTTAAGCTATACCAACGAATAATACAATGAATCTCTGTTTCTCAAATGACAACAAACCTTGCTCTTCGCTTTTAGTTAAGAAAAGAAAAAAACAGTAAATTGGAAACAAGACTAATCGATTGGCTAAACACATAGTTTATTTCTAATTGGTAATCAATTACTTAAAAATAACTAGTTAAATGTGTTTCCTTTTTTTACTTTATTAGAAACCTTAATAATTTTTTTTAGCGAATAATCGTAGCAATTCACTTTGATAGTTAGTTTAACAGTGTAGGTTCCACTTTTATCATAATAGTGTTTCGGATTTTTGCTTGTGGATGTTGTTCCATCGCCAAACTCCCAATAATAGCTTGCGTTCTTGGCACTCAAATTCATAAATTGAACCCTAAGCCAAACCTCCTCCATTTTAAAGCCAATTTTCGGAGTTGATTTAGGTTTAATGTACTGAACTTGATTGAGTTTGTAGAGTTCAAAGTTACTTAAAACCACTTTTTCTGCGGCCAACTGAATAGATGGGGCAAGAAGTTGATCTACACGTTTTGGAACAATTCCACCAACCGGACTTTCTTTAAAAATGGAGGCAAAAAACGTGCAGGCTGCTGTGTAACTTCCCAATAAATTAGGATGGTATCTGTCTGTGAAATACAAATCAATTTCAGGATTACTTTCGCGAATACTTTTCCAAACCATACCAACAGGTGCAATTGGGTAACCCAATGTGTCACTCAATAAAAAGTATCCATTCGAAATTCGCTCTTGCATTTTTGAATAACTGTCGTTTTTTGGATCATCTGGAATACCATTTTCATAGCCCCAAGTCATGTAGAACATAACATTGGCACAGTTACTATATTTCAATACACTGTCTATTAATTGCTGTGCATATGGAATAGAATTGAGTTCAATTTCGGCTGTGTCTCGGGCAAATTCTTGACTAAATCCTTGTACAAAAACATAATCCCAATTTTTTGTTTTTAATTTTCGATAGGTACTATTTCTTTCGCTATGTGCTTTCAACGTACTTCCCGAAACAGCAATTGTATCTGCGAAAACAGTTTTGCCTTTTGAACGCGCCAATTGCTCAAACATTTTTGGCATGTTGTTCATGTGCGTGAAACTATTCCCAATAAACAAGACATTAATAGGTTGTTGAGAGTAACCAAAAAAGGATGAAAAAAAAGTACACACAATTATAAAAAAGCGAAACATAAATTAATAACTACTTGAATTTTCTAGGGTAAAAAACTTTAAAAACTAGGTAATATAAACGAGTTAGGGGCTCAATTTTACTAACCATGAAAATGAAAATGGTGATGAAAGTAGCAGATATTCCAGCTGCAATCCACGGATTGAATTGATGGTGATACCAATCTGAAGGATCCAAACCTAAACCTAAAATACCTCCATAAAGAATAATTACATGAACAATATAAACTGGGAAAGTTGTCTGACCCATTTTTAGGAATAGTGGTCTGTTTAATAACCATGAAATGAAATTGTATTTTCTTTTTCCAAGGGTTAA
Source organism: Crocinitomicaceae bacterium (assembly GCA_031409255.1). Classification (GTDB taxonomy): domain Bacteria; phylum Bacteroidota; class Bacteroidia; order Flavobacteriales_D; family Crocinitomicaceae; genus Fluviicola. Next base: position 27,396 of record JANNWW010000201.1, on the reverse strand, counting down.
AACACGCGAAAGTAATTTATTTTCACCCGTATAAATAACTTCTGTAAACATTAAAAATCCGAGTAAAATTGCAACCTGACCTAAACGAGTGAAAGAAGTTCCGTTGAAATTGAAATGGCCATAATGTGTTACTCCGCACCAATTTGTGAAAATATCAATTTGTTTAAATAGAATGGACGAAAAACTTGCAAATAGTAAACCAACAGAGATGAAAGTAAGTCCAAACCACCAATTCCGTACATTTTGTTCGTATTTACGAATAATACTTCCAATCATTCCGCCTATAATTACGTAGCCAGAATAACGCAAGAAACTAAAGTCTGAAAACTGACCATAGAACATGTTCTGTATAAACTTTGGCGCTCCCTCAGGAAAGAAATTCCTCGTTTTATTTGTAATTACTCCCGCATTAATCAAATGTTCGTCCCACATTATGTGGTGCTTCATGTAGCCATAAAAGATGAATAGTATTAGACCGAAAAATAAATAATAAAGATAGAGCTGGCCTATGTTTATTAGTTTATAGATTCCGAAAATACAAATCAAAAAGAAGATACCAAAACCTATAGATTGAAGTACATGAAAGGCTTGGAACCAATCCATATGAAATTTAAAAACCCAACCGTCTCCATTGAACACATTCTTGAAACCGTAATACAAGCTTTTGACAAATGTAATCAAATCGAACTGAATAAAATACCCCCAAAAAAGTAACATCCCCACTCTTTTTACACCCTTTCCAATGCGCTCATTTTCTCGAAAAGGCAAATCTTTTGGAGAGTTGCTAAGTAAATAAACGAAAACAACACCTGTAACTGTGAAAAATAAAGGAGAAGTTAGACCATGTAAATTGTGCCAAAAACTATAAAGCCAATATTTATTGTCGCGAAAAGAATCATGAAGTGCTGATCCGGTAAAATGACCTTCTAACATCATTAAAATAGCAATTGAACGCGCCATGTCGATGAATTTCAATCTGGGGCGTTTTGCTTTTTCCATATCTGTAACAAGTTCTGTCATTCTTCCAATTTCGTGCAACAAAGATAGTATTTTACTTCTTTTTTTAACTCATTGAGTCTTTCAGTAAATTAACATTAGACAATTTGATGATTTAGAATTCCCTTCATTCGCCTTCGCCCAGAACTAAAACACGAATAGGCCTTTCAAATCCTTCGAAAAACAAATCAATCGGAACAGTAAAAAATCCTTTCGGAAAATCTACTTCTTGCTTAAATTCAAGAATGTAATTTCCATTCGAAATAAGTTGAAACGTTTTTTCTGCACACGAAAAATAGCTTGAAAGTGAAGCGCTATCAGAGGTCAAAATTTGATTTGAGTTGGAATGAAGCGTTAGTTTAAATGTCTGTCTTTCATTCGTTTTCACTTTCCCTAAAATGAGTGAATTAGGAAAAACATCTACTAGAAAGAACAAACTGTCCGACTCTAAATACGAAACACTTTGAATTTCAATTTTGCGTTCACGTGCCGCTGCCCTAGAATAAACTGAATTTTTTTGATCATTCGGATTGTCGCTCGTAACTTGATCGGCGGTATATTCCCCAAATGGTAATCCTTCAATTTCTAACTTTCCTCCGTTTGGAGCTGAACCAGTTAAATAGGGTACAAACTTTCCGTTTCCAACATTCATTAAGTGATTTTTCAACGAAGTAATACGTCTTTTTGTTAATGATACATTGTAATCTGTTTTTGCTAAAGGCGAAGCAAATCCGCGCACATTTAACCGCAAGCGCAAACCTTTTTCCAATTCATCAAAAACCAAATTCTCGAAATAACTCAAATCTTTGTATCCTTGATCTACAAACTCCAAAAAGAAACTTTCAATATCTTCTGCAGCTTCCTCTGTTTTTTCTTTACTTAAACCACTTGCATATTCTTTTTTATAGGTGTTTTGAAGCGCTGTGTAATCAGTATACGTTTGGTCGTAAGTTAATTCTGTAGTTGTTGCCGTTGTTCTTGGATCTGGACAGTCGTTGTGGAAATACAAAGTAACGGGTAAACGTTTATTCAATTCCTCCAAAGTTTCTTTTTTCGTAACAACTGGAATTACTTCTGGGTCGGGAATTGTGAAGCCAAAAACATCCGAACAACAAGTAGGGTTTTTTTCATAAGCAACACCTAATCGATTGCTGCTAACGAAGGAAGAATCTTTTTCTTTGAAAAAATAAACGTCATTCGCCGAGCTGTTAATTGGCAATCCTGCATTCTGTTTTTCGCCCCATTGATCGTTTTTATATATCGATTTTTGCACGTCGTAACCTCCAAAACCGTCCCACCAAGAAGAAGAGAAATAAAGTGTTTGCGCTTTTGAATCGAACCATGGACAAATTTCATTGTCGATAGAATTAAACGATTTCAAAGGTTTTACTTTCGAATATTGATTTCCATTTTTTATAACTGAGTAATACAAATCCATTCCATTTTCGGCTTCGCGGTTAGAAGAAAAAATAAGCCATTCTTCATTGTCGATTGACGCAATACACGGAGTGGTTGAAGTTTTGCCAGCCTCATTAACAATATCTGAAAGAATTTCGGGGACTTGCCATTTTCCATTAAAATAACGAGAAACTGCAATCTGACAGATAGATTGGAATGCATCTCCATCACAAATACTAAAGTAATAACGTGAACCATCGCTTGAAAATGCGCCATTACCGGAGTTTCCCCCTTCACTATTTAAAGCTTGAATTTCTTGGGCATCAGATTTAGAACTATCGTAAGTAACACTGTAAAGTCGATTTCTATATGTTTTCTCATCTGGAACAACCTCCATTTCACTTTTTAAACTTGAAAAAATAAATTCGTTCTCGAAAATTAAATGCCCAAATTCAGAGTTGACCGTATTTAATGCTTCAGGTAAAGGAATAGAAATGAAATTAGATGTGTTTTTCAAAGCTGCTTGTGCCCACAAACAAGATTCCAATTCACGTTTAGATTTAAGATAAACGTAGTCTGTTCGATATTTGGCATATTTTTTCTTTGCGAGCTTCAATAATTCAATCGCTTTTGCATAGTTTCCGCATTGTTTTTCCATTAAGGCCCAATAGAGCAAACTTTCTTTATAGATTTTAGCTTCTTCCTTTTCGTATACTTTCTGATAATAATAGCGCGCTTTTTGGTAATCTTTGTACTGACGTAGCGCTTCAGCATATTTCCAATTCACGTCTACAGTTGTAGAATCTATGTCGAGTGCTTTTCGATAATAATCTACCGCATAAACATAATCGCCTTTCTCGAATTTTTCATCTGCAAAAGTGATAATTTTCATCAGTTCACTTTGCGCCAAAACCTTCGATTCGAAAATCGAGCAGAATAAAACTAGAAAGTAGACTAGATGTAATCTGGACATACGCGGTGAATTATTTTTGCAGGTTTAAAACGATTAATAACGTAGTGAACTGAAAGTTCAAAACCACCTCTTAAATTACTTGCAGGAATTAATTTTGAAACATTTGTATCGTAACTCAATGCAACCGTCCATGATTGGATTTCTGCTCCTACACGAACAATGGCGGCGTCTCGACCTCTAAACCACAGCCCAGCATCTACAGCTTGAAACTTCCCTAAACGGTCTAGTAAAATGTATTGAACTTGAGATCCAATGAGTATTTCGCGGTATTTTCCTTGAAAATTCAATCCTAAACCTGGTCGTAATCTGAAATCGAATTTGAACGGAATTTGATACGAGCTAAATAAACTTACCCGCATGTCGCGCGTAACTTTAGTTCCAAAAAACCCTTGGTTAGGACGGTTAATATTGTGAATTGAAATACCAGAAGTTAGCAATTCATCCTTTGAACGAGTCCATTTGTGAACTAGGCCCAATGAAGAATTCAGGTTTAAGCGCTTGTCGGAAACAAGTAGTTCATTTGTGGGAAGCGTAGGGTCAAAATTTACACCGTTGAATTGATTATCGAAATACAATTTATCGAAATTTATTTGTCTGAAATTGAAACCCAAAGCAATTCCAGGTTGGAGAACATGGCTAGAATCTGCGTTTAAATTAAGTGTTTTGCTTACAGATATTAACGATTCAATGGTTCGCAATTTTCCATCCCCAACATCGTCGTTGAAAAAGAACACACCTAAATTAATGGAAGGGTTTTTTAAACGAAAATCTGCTGCTAATACTGTTGTTCGAAACGGAACCGAAACAGAACGCCACTGATCTTTGTAATTGGCCATGAGCCGAATGTCGCCTTTAAAATCTCCAGAGTTACCTGGGTTTTGATACAAAGGCTGTCTGTTTAAATGCGAAAAGTGAATGTCTTGAGCAAACAAACTAGTTGAGCAAAAACAAAGTATACTGAAAGTAAGTAAGCTGAGATGCGACATTCTAAACCAAATATACGTTTTTTTGCTAGAATTCTTGGTTACTTTGAATCTTAATTTACTAAAAAGTGTAATTTCGACACATGGTTAAATGGTTTTTTGGAGCTTTTTTGTTCTGCACAGCGTTTACATTGTCTTCAGATGGCGTGATCCAGAATTTGTATCCTTTTTTAATTGGCGAATACAAATTACTTAAAATTGTAGACGGTAAGAAAGTTCAATTTCCCAGTGAGTTGAAAAAAAGTTACGGCGTTAAGATTTCTAAAAACGACAAATTGCATTTGTTTACCAACGGCAAGAGAACAGCAAAACACACATTCGTGAACACAACTATGCCTTTTTTACAAGACCAAAACCACCTTGTTATTTCAGTTAGCAATGAGTTTCAACCCATTTTTTATAGAACAGACACGTTAATTTTGAATAATTTCCCAGAAGAATTCCAAGATAATTATTTTGTGAAAATTAAGTGATAATCGAACTCAGGTTAGCAACTTTCTCAATTGAGAATACATTTAATTTACTTTTCTATTTCACCAATTAGTTGATTCACATTAATTTGTGATCCCTTTTTTATTTTCCAAGCTGTAATTTTACCGCTCGTTTTCGCTAGAATAAAATAGTCTTTCATTTTAATTTCAGCTTGAATTATTTCTTCTTGTAGTTGAATTATTTCAGATGATTTTAGCCAGTCGTATTCTTCTTTAAAATCTAGTGGAAGAGCCGGAAGAATAGTTTTGACATCAATTTCTCTTAAATACCCTTCCCAAATTTCTTTTCGCGAATTTAATTCAGCTGGAAATTCTCCTAGTTGAATATCTAATTGCTTTTTTAGTTCAATTTTTTTTCTGCTCAACGCTTGAAATAATTCATCGTTATTTATTCGCGCAATGCACGTTCCAATTTTCACATCTGAATCAACAGGAATTAACCATTCAACCTTGCCTTTTCTTTCAGCTATAATTGATTTTGATAGTTTATTTGTTTTTTTCTGAGTAGTAGAATCAACTAGAGCTGCTTTATTAGCTTCCAATTTAGTTTCATTTGGCACACTAGATTTTTCAGTAATCTTATTTTCGTGTTGCTCGCAAGAAAAAATCAAAAAAAGGAGAAAAGGAGGAAATAACTTGTTTTTCATTTGTTTGTTTAATGTGTCAATATACAAATTAGTTGACATAAGGTTCAGTTTCAATGTTATCCTTAGATGAAATTGTTAATAACTACGTTAACATTTCGATTTTAAACGACTAAATTAGTTGAATACAGTTTTCTACTTTTGTCAATAGCAAAACTAAAACATATGCTCTCAACAATTTTTAAGAAAAGACTATCAGATAACCAATTGTCCAATTTTTTTATTAATGGGCTTTTAGAATTAGTTGAAAATAGTTTCTCTGATGTTGTAGGAATGGTAAACGACGATGTTGCATTTCATCAAAATCCAAATTTAGACGCTTCAAACAACGGACCATTTTCATTAATTGTTCTTGCCGCGAATTTATCTAGTTTAGAAAGCACATTTGAAACAGAACAAGCTGAACGTATCGAGCGATTAATTTTTGAAAAAATTGCTGTTATGATGAATTGCACTGCTCAAGAAGCTTCAGAAGAACTTCGCAGTTTACAAAAATTTATGGGAAGAATTAATCATCCTTCTAAAAACCTGATTTACGCAATGTCGAAAGCATTTTTCTATAAATACGATTTAAATCAATTTCAAGATGAATATTTCCGCAGACTTTCAACCCCTAATCCATTGTTCTTAAAAAGATTAGATGGAATTATGCCTGAGTATTTGTGGGACTGGGATATTTTCTTCAAGAAATTCAAAATTGAAGATTAGGAATTCGTTTCTAAAAACAACTCTCGTTTTCGTATTAAATAGAATTACTCTAAAAGTTAGCATAATTTTCATTACTTCACTTGCGTGACTTTTTTTAAGTTGTGTATCTTTATGGTGTAAATTGATTTCATGTATAAAATAGATTCTTTCGAAGCATATAAAAAAGCTTACGCTGCAAGTGTAGAAAATCCGATTGATTTTTGGGGAAATATTGCACAGAATTTCACATGGAAAAAACCGTTTACCAAAGTTTTGTCGGGAGATTTTTCTCTCCCAAACGTAAAATGGTTTGAAGACGGAACTATGAATATTACAGAGAATATTTTAGACCGACATTTAAAAGACCGCGCTCAAAAAACGGCAATCATTTGGGAGGCCAACGATAAAAATCAAGAAAATCGAAATCTAACTTACCAAGAGTTATATGCCGAAGTTTGTAAATTAGCAAATGGTTTAAAGTCTATTGGAATTCAAAAAGGCGATCGCGTTTGTTTGTATATGCCAATGGTTCCTGAATTAGCTATTTCTGTTCTTGCTTGTGCACGAATTGGAGCTATTCATTCTGTTGTTTTTGCTGGGTTTTCAGCTTCTGCATTGAAGGATAGAGTAGAAGATGCAGGTGCAAAACTTGTAATAACGAGTGATGGTTTAAATAGAGGAACCAAGCAACTAAATCTAAAAAATATAGTTGATGAGGCGCTAGAAAGCGTTTCTACTATTTCCAATGTATTGGTTTTTAATTGCTGTAATTTAGAAGTTTCGTGGAATTCTCAACGAGATATTTGGTGGAATGACTTAATTGAAAATCAAGCAGAATTTTGTGAAGCAACCGAAATGTTAGCTGAAGATCCATTGTTTATTCTATATACCTCCGGTTCAACTGGAAAACCAAAAGGAGTGGTACATACATGCGCGGGCTATATGGTTTATACAGCTTATTCGTTTCAAAATGTGTATCAATATGAAGAGAACGATGTGTTTTGGTGTACTGCAGATATTGGCTGGATAACCGGACATTCCTATATTGTTTATGGTCCATTGTTAAACGGCGCAACAACGCTTATGTTTGAAGGTATTCCAACTTATCCCAATCCATCGCGTTTTTGGGAAGTTATAGAAAAACACAAAGTAAATCAATTTCTTACTGCTCCAACAGCGCTGCGTTCACTTATGGCAATGGGAAATGAACATGTTGATCCTTTTTCGCTTTCATCACTTAAAGTTTTAGGAACTGTTGGTGAGCCAATTAATCAGGAAGCGTGGGATTGGTATCAGGAGAAGGTGGGAAAAGGTAATTGTCCGATTGTAGACAATTGGTGGCAAACTGAAACTGGAGGAATCATGATTTCAGGTTTGGGGTCTTTTTCACATCAAAAAGCAACTTTTGCTGGTTTTCCATTACCTGGAATTCAGCCTTGTTTATTGAATCAAGAAGGAAAAGAAATTACTGAACACGATCAAGAAGGATATTTGTGTGTTAAATTTCCTTGGCCATCTATGCTGAGAACCACTTGGGGAGACCATGAACGCTGTAAAGCAACTTATTTTTCCCATTACGAAGGATATTATTTTACGGGCGATGGTGCGAAACGCGATGCGAACGGAATGTACAGAATAATTGGTCGAGTAGATGATGTAATCAATGTTTCTGGACACCGGTTTGGAACTGCAGAAATTGAAAATGCTATTAATCAGTGCGAAGCGGTTTTTGAAAGTGCAGTTGTTGGATATCCTCATCCGGTTAAAGGACAATCTATTTATGCGTATGTTGTAGCAGAAGAAAATTCTGACATTGCCGCAATTGTAAAAGCAGTTCAACTAACGGTTGCTGCTGAAATAGGTAAAATTGCAATACCAGAAAAAATTCAATTAGTTACAGGTTTGCCTAAAACGCGTTCGGGCAAAATTATGCGTAGAATTTTACGAAAAGTTGCCGAAGGAGACACTGCCAATTTGGGAGATATTTCTACTTTACTTGACCCTCAAATTGTGAGTGAAATTGTAAACGGCGCACTTTAAAACACAGGTATCCAATGTTTTTTCTCTGGTTCTTGTCTCTATTCCTATCCTCTGCGTCTCTCCAATAAAATCATCATCATTAACGACAAAGCAACGTTTTCTTCGTTTTCATCAGCTAAATCACCTTCTTTGCTAACGGTGAAAGAGCGTCCGAAAAAAGAAGCGTCTTTTTTTAGTACAACAACAAGATTATCGTTTATGTCTTTCACATCATATTTTGGATTGAACAAATAACCAGTAAGAAGATTTAAAACTGGAACTTGACAAAGTAAGGTATCCCAAACTTTTATCCACGCATTTCGTTCTTGAATTTTGAATAACTGTTGGTCAGTTTTGTCGTAAATAGTATAACGTGTTCTCCAAATTGAAGCCCATCCTTTTCTGGCAACACGACCAATTTGCTGACCATTTGCATCTGTGAAAATATACGAAGCAGAAAAATCGATCCATTTATTTGCTTTAATAGTGTAAAAAAGTTCAGATTTTGTACTGTCTTCAAAGACTTGAATTTCATCTACAAACTTGAACATTTTTTGGCGCACATATCCAACTGTAAAATTATTTGCATCAGTAATTACAAAGTCATTAGATATTGTGCCAATCTTGAATTTGAAATTTAAAGGGTATTCTATGTTTTTCATAATTTTTGTTTAATTATATTAATTTCTTTCGTCTTTAGTTCAGTCTCCTATTTATTTTTCACTCCTTGCTCATACATTTCAATCCACTCTTCCACAGAAATTTTAGCAATTAACTTTCCAATTAAATCGTAGGGAATATTCTCCATTTTTTTAAATCGAATACAGCCTTTTCCCATATCTATTTTTCCGCAGTTTAAATTTGAATATTCACTTACAAACCAGTTCAATAATTTTTCATTTGCATAAATTCCAAAATGATGAAAAGAAATATAGTTTTTTTGTGACGCATAAGAAATATAGGGTAACGGAAGCTTTGTATTGCAATGGTAACCAGCCGGATAAATAGTATGCGGAACAACTAGACTTGGCATGTTGTAATTTATACATTCTTCAAAACCAAGAGGTAAGTTTTTTAAAATTACTTCACGTAACTGAATTATTGCCAATTTTCTATCAGCAGGTAATTGATTAATATAGGAATCAACCGTCATTTGAGTTCAAATTTTTGTTGAATATACTCAAATTACAACTATTTTCACTCAAAAATTATTTTTTCAAGAGTAACAATTCCAAGAGATAATGAACTTATTTCAAAAAAGAAAAGTCCTTTCTGATTGGCTGATTGTAACTGAATAATATTCATTCCTTCTGAGACTGATAAAGTTTTCTGCTGAAAAACTTCCCCATCTGTACCAATTATTTTCAATTGCACCTCTTCTTTGTATTGTGAAACCAGTTTTATAGAAAACTCATCACTTGCGGGGTTTGGATAAGCACTAATTATTTTTAGTGCTTTTTTACTATTGGTAATTCAAACTTAAGTTTTATAGTACGCTAGTATTACTTAATTCTTTATAAGTGAATATTTTAGGCTATTGAACGACTAAAACATATAGGAGAACTTTATTTGAATTTAGATTAAGAAAAACTATATTTTTAGTTATTCAATTACTGTCGGACATTTATATATTTCTAATTCTTTTGAAAGAATTAATTCCTCCAATTGCAAATGCGCTGCCAATGTTAATTGGGAATAGTTTTGAGATGAGTTTCCAAAACTTGCAGCTTTTGTTACCCACATTTTTTGAATCAATTCTTCTCCCGATTTTACTTCGCCACACGCATTCACTACAGCTCGAACGTTTCCTGAACCAGCGTGATACACGTGCATGGTTAACAATCGAAACCAAATTGCTTGTTCATCTATTTCTAGGCCAACAGATTTGGCAATGGATTTTGCTGATGGAATACAAGATCCCGAAATGAGTTGAGATGCTGCATAGGCAGAACGCTTAAAATCTTTACGTTCGTCTAGTGTTTTCGAAACTTTTAAACCATACATTCGAGCAACTCCGGGCATCAATTGAAACGGACCGTATGCACCAACGGAAGATTTGGCAATTTTTCCCGGACTTTCAATCAACAAAATCGACTGCGCATACCATGGGTCCACATCATATTCTTCAAAAGCAGCAATTCCCTCCGGTAAACTTTCAAAAACTAAGTCGAAACGGTAAAAATCATTTTTTCCAGTGGTTACATTAATCACTTCGGTCGAATCTATCGAAAAGTTGGTTTTCAAACTATCTTTTACAAAACGTTTTGTTTGATCACTTTGTGCCATCCAATCTTTGTATGAATATTTTCCGATTACTGTTCTAGTTTCAGCAGAATTCAATAAAACCGAATCAGGAGAGAGTAGCATAATTTGTTGCCAAAAACGCGGCTGATTTAAAGTGTCCCACTTGCTTTCGTGAATTTCAGAAGTTCCCAATAATACATGTTCTTTCGTTTCAATTTCAACTGAAATTAATTCGTTTAGCCAATGATTTTCGACTTGTTGTGAAAAAGAAAAAAATACAGAGGTCAAAAGAACGACCAATAAATTGAGTTTCAACATTACTTAGGAATAAAGATATTGCAAGTTAATAAATAAAAATGGAAGAAGAAAGTTCCGGGTTTAGTTTTTAACAAAACAATTCTATATCTATTATATCGCTAACTTTATCGACGAAAATTTAGTATTCAAAGAAAAAAAGTATGGAAGCATTGAAGGATAAAAGAGTTGTATCAAAACTTGCGGAAAACATTATTGGTTCAGAAATCATCAAATTGGCGGGTGAAGTGAATGAGAAAATTAAAAATGGAGAGCAAATTTTCAACATGACAATTGGCGATTTTAATCCTTCTGTTTTTCCGATTCCAACTGAATTGAAAGCTGCAATAAAGACTGCTTACGATGAAGATTTAACAAATTATCCGGCCGCAGACGGAATGCTTGAATTAAGAGAAGCAGTTTCAAGATTGCTGCGTGAACGTTGTGAATTAAACTTTGAAACGAATGAAATAGTGATAACTGGTGGCGCTCGACCAGCAATATATACTGTTTTTAAAGCAGTTGTTGATGAAGGCGATAAGGTGATTTTCCCAATTCCCTCTTGGAATAACAATCATTACACCTATTTGAATAATGCAATCCCTGTTATGATTCAAACACGACCTGAAAATAAATTTATGCCAACAGCCAATGAAATTGCGCCATTTATTTCAGATGCAAGTTTGTTAGCATTGTGTTCACCTTTGAATCCAACAGGAACCGTATTTCAGAAAAAAGATTTGGAAGAAATTTGCGATTTGGTGCTTGCTGAAAATGCGAAAAGAAAAATTGAAAACAGAAAGCCATTGTATGTAATGTATGATCAAATTTATTGGCCTTTAACTCATGGCGATACAAAACATTACAATCCGGTTACACTTCGTTCTGAAATGAAAGAATTTACCTTGTTTGTAGATGGAATTTCAAAATCGCTCGCAGCAACTGGTGTTAGAGTAGGTTGGACAATGGGTCCAAAATTCTTAATCGATAAAATCAAATCTATTCTCACTCACGTTGGTGCTTGGGCCCCAAAAGCAGAGCAAATTGCTGCTGCGAGGTATTTGAATGATTTGCCAAAATACGACGCTTTTGTTGCCGATATTAATCATAAAATTGAAGCTAGATTGACAGGTTTTTACAACGGATTCAGTGCTTTGAAAGCGGAAGGTTTTTCAGTAGATGCAATTGCACCTGAAGCAGCCATTTATCTTACAATTCAGTTTGCACTTCACGGTAAAACAACAGCGCAAGGAACTATTTTAGAAACTACACAAGATGTAACCCGTTATATTTTAGATGAAGCAAAATTAGCCGTTGTTCCTTTTTATGCCTTTGGTTCAGAAGTTAATTCAAATTGGTACCGTTTATCTGTTGGAACCTGCAAATTAGAAGATGTGTCCAAAGCGATCGAACAACTTCGTTTGGCATTGCAGAAGTTGAAATAAGTCGCGATTTTTTGCAGGAAACCTCAAATAGTTCTAACTATTTTTTCATTTTGAAAACTTTCTATTCGAATAACTGTTTTCAAATAAAGTAAAAATGAGAAATTATTTAATCATCGGAGGTTCTAGCGGAATTGGTTTGGAATTAGTAAAATTATTATCCCAAGAAAATCAAGTTTATGCAACATATAATTCAAATGAAGCCTTTAGTTCAAAAGAAAACTATATTAAATTTAACGCGCTGACAGACGAGTTTGACCTATCTTCTTTACCAAGCGAAATTCATGGCTTAGCTTATTTGCCTGGAAGTATTCAATTAAAACCATTCAGCAGATTTAAAACAGAAGATTTTTTGAAAGACTACGAACTTCAAGTTATTGGAGCAGTAAAAGTTATTCAAACTCTTCTACCACGTTTAAAAGCTGGAGGTAGTTCTTCAATCGTTTTATTTTCAACAGTAGCTGTAAATACAGGATTTAATTTTCATAGTTTGGTAGCAAGTTCAAAAGGAGCTATTCAAGGTTTAACAAAAGCACTAGCTGCAGAGTTTGCACCAACAATTCGTGTGAATGCTATTGCGCCTTCGATTACAAATACTCCATTGGCAGCAAATTTATTGAATTCAGCTGAAAAAATAGATGCAAATGCTGCCAGACATCCGATGAAATCTATCGGTGAGCCACAAGACATTGCTAAACTGGCAAGTTTCTTATTGTCGGAAGAATCCAAATGGATGACTGGTCAAATCATCCAACTTGATGGCGGAATGAGTAGTCTTCGTATTTGAGTTATCTATATTTTTTTTCGCAAAACAAAGTTTTGTCCCAAATACACTTTTCGAACTTGTTCATCGTTCGCTAACTCTTCAGCTGTTCCAGATTTTAAAATAGCGCCTTCAAATAATAAATAAGCGCGGTCTGTAATTGAAAGAGTTTCTTGAACGTTGTGGTCGGTAATTAAAATTCCGATGTTTTTTTTACGGAGGTCAGAAACAATACTTTGAATGTCTTCCACCGCAATTGGGTCAACTCCAGCAAAAGGTTCGTCAAGTAAAACGAATTTCGGATTTGTTGCCAAAGAACGTGCAATTTCAGTTCGGCGCTTTTCTCCACCAGATAAACGGTTTCCTAAATTTTTGCGAACATTCGTTAAATTAAATTCTTCTAATAATTGCTCAAGGCGTTCTTTCCGTTGAACTTTCGTTAAGTCGGTCATTTCTAAAATAGACAAAATATTGTCTTCAACACTCAATTTTCGAAAAACAGAAACTTCCTGCGGTAAATAACCAATTCCTAATTGCGACCTTTTGAACATTGGGTATTGTGTGATTTTTAAATCGTCTAAATACACATTTCCCTCGTCGGGTTTCACGAGGCCAACCATCATGTAAAAAGAAGTTGTTTTTCCAGCACCATTCGGACCCAAAAGTCCCACAATCTCACCTTGGTTAACTTCCACAGAAACGCCGCGAACAACTTGTCGGCCTTTATATGATTTCTTTATTTCACTTGTGTGTAACTTCATCTGTTTAGAAATTTAATGCCCATCGGCCACGAATTGAAACGGGAGCCATTCCGGGTTCAAGATGTGTTAAACGCCAAACGGCATCGATACGTCCAACTTTAAAAATATTTTCAATTCCAACTGAAACTTCTGCATAAGGAATGGCTCCAAATTTCTTTGTGAATTCTGGAATGAGCATAACAGAATTATGACGTTCAGAAATAGAACCATAGGTTATTCTTCCACTAGTTACTAAGCGCCACTGTAATTTTTTAATCAAGGGAATTCGATCAAAAAACAAACCCTGCCAATGTTGTTGTATAAATCCGGTTACATATCTGTCTGAAATAAATTCAAAGAAATTCATGCGATTAAATGAGTTTTCGTATAGCCAATACGACTGACTTGCTTCGTGAACTTTCAGCAGCGGATAAGCTGTTGTTCCGGAAATAATTCCACCAGAAACACCATATCTACATCTTCCCAAGATTCCTAAATTGCGCGTTTGCTCATAATTCAGTTCAATTTTTTGATAATCGTATTCTGATCCAAAGACGCCTTTAATTCCAAAAACGCCAATCAAAGTGAAAATAGGTTTTGTTGTTGGCATGAGCGATCTGTCAAAAGAACCTGCAACATATTCTGTGTTTTTTGAATAACGCAATTTAAAACTCAATTCTGAAGAAATTATTCGTTGTATAGGTATTATATTACCAAATTCATCTATTCTATTGTAATCAGCTAAACCTAAAGGAGTATAACGTTTGTATTCGGCAAATAGTATGGAAGTGAAATTTCGTCCTAAATCTTTTTCAAAGCTTCCGCCAATTTTTTCCACAAAAGTCAATTTATCTAAAGGTCCGGTTCGCAAAAGATTTCCCAATACAGATCCAATTGAACTCGCAGTTGGAGAGTTTCCTAACTGTTCAATATCACTTGAGCCAAAAAGTATGAGTTGTGCGCGTTTTTTCTTTGAAAGATTTATGCGTGTTTTTAAGCTGTATTTAAAGCGCTGATCAAGAAAACCGTAAAATAACGTTCCACCTAATTCAATTGTTCGTGAGAAATTATTCGAAGTTCTTAGCCCGAAACCGGTTCTGAATTTTTCTACAGGATTAGTTGAAATGAGCATGTGCGCATCTCCAATTTCGATTTTACCAAAAGGATAATAGCCAGTTGAGGCCATGTAAGTGAAGTTTTTTGCAAATTTAAAGAAGGGCTGCTTGTTCAATGAATCTACCATTTCATCAATTCGGTTTTCTTGCTTGCTAAGTTTTGTGTGCCTATGAAATGCCCAATATGCAGAATCGCGTTGTTTTGCTCCGTCTTCAAATTCAACGGTGCTCGGACTTCTATAAAATTCCTCCGGATGAGGTTTGTTGATTATGAAGTCGCGACGGGAAGTGTATTTTCGGCCATAAACACCATATAAATCCGTTTTCTTTGTTGCCTTCATGTCCACAATCATCCGTTCTTCAGTTAACATCCAAACTTCGTTTTCTACCTGATCGAAATGGTGTTCGAAATACAAATCTTGCACATAATTTATGTTTGCACCTTCTGAAATGTTCATGCTAATGTTCTTGATTGCATAAGTAGTGTCGTGCACCCACATTTCTCCATAAAAGGTCATGTCGCCCGTTCTTTTTGGTTTGAACGTCATTTTATAACACCACTGATTTTCGATGAAGGAACTGTCAACTAAATAAAAACGGTAATAGGTTCTTGCAAAATTAGCAATCGGACTAACAAATGCTTTTCCAAACATGTTGATGTAGTTGTCATACACGTTAAAATCGAGATACATTTCACCTAAAAACTGATTTAATTGCACATTTTCTACCCCTGAAATTCGTGTGGCAGAAACTAACTCACGCGTATGTTTTGGGTTGTTTTTGAAATAAAATTTCGAAATATTTTCACTTAATAATAGGGGCAAATACGTTTTTCCGTCTTCAGTTGAATCTAAGTAATTTAAAACCAAACTCAGCGGCTGAATTACTTTTCTTTCAGCAAGCTTGTCACCAATATTATTAATGTCGAGTTGAATTTTGGTATAACCTTCGTAATCGTATGCGTCTAGCTTTTCTTTATTATTTATGGGTTTATTGGCTACAATTTTTTTATGAAGGGTGGTAGAAGGAAACTCATCAGGCGGGAGAATTACAACTGTTTCCATATCAGAAATGGCAAGTTCCATAAGCACATCTATGATTTGTGTTTTATCTTTTTGAAGTTTAACTGTTCGAACTTTGTATTCGGGGAAAAGGAAAACGAGACTGTCTGTTGCATAGTAACTTGTTAGCGAATAAAATCCCAATGAATCTGTTGTTGTGCCAATTTTTGAAAGTTGAAACTTAACAGTTACTCCGGGCAGGCCTTCTTTTGTTTCAGGGTCTAAAACACGTCCAGTTATTTTTGTTTGTTGTCCAAAACTAGTAAAACAGAGAAACAGAAGAGGAAAAAAGAAAAAGTTTCGCATGGCATCAAAGATACACAAAAGAATCTTATGCTGCATTTAGTTCTTCACGGCGTTTTTTGCGCTCAACACTCACAACTACCCAAATTCCCAACTCATACAACGCAAGAATAGGAATAGAAACAATGACCTGTGAAATCATATCTGGAGGTGTAATTATAGCTGAAAGAATAAGCACCCCAACAATTGCGTGTTTTCTGTATTTTCTCAAGAAACCGGAGGAAACCAAACCTATTTTCGCCATAATATAGGCAACTACAGGAAGCAAGAAGAACAATCCACTGTAAAAGACTGTAGAAATTATGGTGCTCATGTATGAGGTAATATCGAATTCGTTTTGAATGGCTGTCGTTATTTTATAGGTTCCGAAAAACTGAATACTCATTGGGGCAACAATGAAATATCCGAAAAGAATTCCAGTAAAAAAAAGAATGCTCACATAAAAAACAATACCTTTTACCATTTTCTTTTCTTTCATTTTTAAGCCAGGTTTTACAAACGACCACAATTGATGGAATATAAACGGAAACGCCAAAACAACACCGCCAATAAAAGACATCCAAAGTGCATAACTAAATTGCCCACTCACTTGTCGAGATTGAATTTTAGCTGGAATCTCATTCACACACATGAAATTCAAATGCTTGCAAAAGAAGTCGTAGGTTATAAAATCGGCACTTAACATGGATAAGAATATGTTTTTCATAATCCATTCTTGGTAACACCAAATGCCAATTGCCAGAACAATTATTGCAATTGCGCAACGAACCAAACGCCACCTCAATTCTTCGAGGTGTTGTAAAAAAGACATTTTTGTTTCTTGTTCCATTTTCAGTTGGTAAAATTAATCAATGCTTAGAAATAAACAGTTGAATATTTTCATCGAGTTAAAATTTAGTTTTATTGTCATTATTTAACTAATCGGCGTTTTTTATGCGTAAAATTTAAATAAAAGAACTATCTTCGGTAACCCAATAAGAAATCAAGCGGTAAATCGCGTTCAATTTATTATGAAAGAATACAACTTAAAGGAAGAATTGCGTAAATACTTCGGCTTTGATCAATTCAAAGGCAAACAAGAAGAAATCATACAAAATGTCCTTGATCGAAAAAACACGTTTGTTATTATGCCAACCGGCGGAGGTAAATCATTGTGTTACCAACTGCCAGCATTAATTTCTGAGGGAACAGCAATCATTGTTTCTCCATTAATTGCTTTGATGAAAAATCAAGTAGATGCCATTCGAAATGTTTCAGATCATAATTCTGTTGCGCATTTTTTGAATTCTTCGCTCAATAAAACTGAAATCAACAAAGTTAAAGAAGATATTCAGGCAGGAAGAACAAAATTACTTTATGTTGCACCAGAATCATTAACAAAACAAGAGAATATTGATTTTTTAACTTCTGTACCAATTTCGTTTTTTGCTATTGATGAGGCGCATTGTATTTCAGAATGGGGACATGATTTTAGACCAGAATATCGCCGATTAAGAGAGATTTTTGAAAAAATATCTGACGTTCCAATCATTGCTTTAACAGCAACTGCAACGCCAAAAGTGCAAGTAGATATTCAAAAGAATTTGAACATGACAGACGCGAAGTTGTTTAAATCTTCGTTTAACCGCGATAATTTATATTACGATATTCGTCCGAAACGTCAAGTTGAAAAAGAAATTATAAAATACATTCGCGCTCGTGAAGGCGAATCAGGAATTATTTATTGTCTTTCACGTAAAAAAGTTGAAGAATTAGCGGAATTATTGCAAGTAAATGGAATTAGCGCGCTTGCTTACCATGCCGGACTAGATGCAACTTCCCGCGGGCGAAATCAAGACATGTTTTTGATGGAAGAAGTAGATGTAATTGTAGCAACCATTGCTTTCGGAATGGGAATAGATAAACCAGATGTACGCTTTGTAATTCACCACGATATCCCTAAATCTTTAGAAAGTTATTACCAAGAAACTGGTCGTGCAGGTAGAGATGGTGGAGTAGGAGAATGTGTCACTTTTTACAGTTACAAAGACATCGAAAAACTAGAGAAATTTCTTCAAGGAAAACCATTAGCAGAGCAGGAAATTGGAAAGCAATTGTTAAATGAAATAGTTTCCTATTCAGAAACCTCAGTTTGTAGAAGAAAATTTATTTTACACTATTTTGGCGAAGAATTCGACGCTAAATTGTGTAACGAAATGTGCGATAATTGTAAAAATCCACGTGAAAAATTTGAAGGCGGAGTATACGTTGAGCAATTGTTAAAAGCAGTTGTCGCTTTAGATGAACAGCAGAAAGCAAAGCATGTCTGCGCATTTTTATCTGGTGGAGTAACAGCCGATATGAAGTCATATAAACACGATCAACACCCTTTGTTCGGTTGCGGAAAGGAAAAAGATGAACATTTTTGGAATGCCGTTATTCGCCAAACAGTTGTTGGCGGATTTTTATTCAAGGACGTAGAAACATACGGAACTCTTAAAATTTCAGAAAAAGGAAAAGCATTTGTTTTGAACCCCGTTCCTTATACACTTTTAAAACAACACGATTATTCTTCTGATGAAGACGATGATACTATTGCGGGAGGAAAAGGTGGTGCATTTGACGACGCATTATACGATATTTTGATTGATTTACGAAAACGTATTTCCAAACAAAACAACATTCCTCCATTTGTTATTTTTCAAGAACCGACATTAAAAGACATGTGCTTTCAATATCCAATTACGGTTGACGAATTAACGAACTGTCAGGGAGTTGGAATTGGAAAAGCACAGCGATATGGACTTCCATTTGTGGAGGTGATTGCTCAATACGTAATTGAAAACGAAATAGACAGACCGCAAGATTTGGTTGTGAAATCATTGGTAAATAAATCAGTGTTAAAAGTTCAGCTAATTCAAAATATTGACAGAAAACTTCCATTAGAAGATATTGGCAGAGCGCAAGGGAAATCTATAGATGAGGTAATTGAAGAAATTGAAGGAATTGTTGCTTCTGGCACACGAGTGAACATCAATTATTACATCAACGATATGATAGATACAGACGATCAAACAGAGATTTATGAGTATTTCTCTGAAGCTGATACTGACGATTTAACAGATGCGTATCACGAATTTGACGGATCTTATTCTGAAGAAGAACTTCGCTTAATGCGAATTAAATTCATGAGTGAAATGGCGAATTAATACTTTTCTTTTTTAGGATTGAAAAAATGTAATTTAACTGACAAAAACTGAATTAATCTAAAGATGAACGTTTTTTTTTTAAAATAATCGGTATATTTATGCTTTGTAAATTGATTTAAAAAAGAACTATTTGTGGGTAAAATTGAGCATTCTGAAAAAGAATTTGTTTCATTATTAAAACAAAAAAACCTTACTGCATATTCCACTTTATATAAAAACTATTCTTCTAATTTATTGGGAGTTATTTGTCAGTTGATTAAAAATAAAGCAATTTCGGAAGAGATTTTACAAAATGTTTTCGTTAAAATTTGGTCTAATATGGATCAATATGACGAAAATCGAGGACGGCTTCATACCTGGATGGTTAACATTGCAATCAATGCTTCAATCGATTATACAAAATCAAAAGCAGCCAAAAAAGATAAAATTACAAATAGCATAGATGATGCAAGCCAGATTTTTCAATTTGCTTCTACAAAACCCATGAATATTGATTTAATTGGTTTAAAAGAACAGGTTTATTCCTTAAAATTCGATTACAGGATTTTGTTAGAATATGTTTATTACCAAGGTTTAACCCACGAAGAGGTTTCGGAAGAATTAAACATTCCGTTGGGGACAGTGAAAACAAGAATTCGATCGGCTCTTTCTGAATTGAGAAAAAAATTAAGTCTCCTTTCATTGTCTTTTTAAATGATGGCTGTTTTCAATAAATTGAAGCAAAAAAGAACAGCTCAATCAAAAAAACCACGTCTTTTAAAATGGGTTTTTTGGACAGCTTTTACATGGATTTTTCTTCGAACTTTTTTCTTTCAAGGATATACTGTTCCAAGCGATTCGATGGAGAAAACCTATATTCGAGGAGATCGTATTGTGGTAAATAAAATTGTTTTTGGGGCCCGATTCCCGATTACTCCGTTGGGCATTCCTTTTTCAAATCGATACTTAGATTGGATAGAATTGCCCTATTTCCGACTACCCGCCTTTGGCGAAATAAAAAGAAATGACGTGTTGGTTTTTAATTTCCCAATTGAAATTAATCTCCCAATTGATAGGCGAAAAGAGTATGTAAAAAGGTGTGTTGCAGTGCCCGGTGACATACTTGAAATTAGATTTGGGAAAGTGTTTTTAAATGAAAAACCAACTAAAACTACACCTCGAAATACACGTTTTGATGTACGAATTTTCCCGCATTCTTCTTACATCAAATGGAGTGTAAATGACATTGGTCCGTTTTTAATACCTAAAATCGGACTTAAAATTCCGATGAATACGCACAATTTTTATATATATAAACAGTTAATCGAAGTCCACGAAAAAGTTAAAATCACCAATTTAGGTACTGTTTTTTTTGCGGATGGAAAGGAAATAAAAGAGTATAAATTTCGCCAAAATTATTACTATGTACTAGGCGATAACGCACAAAATTCATTTGATTCACGCTTTTGGGGTCTCGTTCCAGAAAGTCATATAATAGGAAAAGTGATGTTCAAATATTAAAAGAAAAAAATCGTTAAAAAGTAAGAAATTTTTTAGATAAAACTGCACATAATTCAAGTATTTTCACTATCTTCGTATAGTAAGTTTTGAGTTTTTTCTCTCGGAACACAAGTGGTAATATTTTAGCAAATAGAATTAAAATGAACATTCAAGAATACATAGATTCGGGCGTCATTAAAATGTATGTTTTGGGCTATGCGGATGTTTCTGAAAAAGCTGAAATTGAGTCGCTAATTGAAAAGCACCCTGAATTAAAAGAAGAATTGTTGAAAGTAGAAGAAGAACTTTTTCAATATACCTCCACAAATAAAGTTGAGCCACACCCGTCATTACAACCTTTGGTTTTGGCAAGTCTTGATTACATTAAAAGATTAGAATCAGGCGAAGAAGTAGTTGATGCACCTATTTTAAACAAAACTTCTTCACTTTCGGATTTCAAATTATGGATAGATAGAGCAGATTTTGTTGCTCCGAGTGAATTTGAAGAAATTCATGCTAAAATTATTTGTGCAAATCCGAATGTAACTTGTGCAATGGTATGGATAAAAAACATGGCTACAGAAGAAATTCATACAGATGAGCACGAGCGTTTTCTTATAGTTGAAGGAACTTGCACTATTCGTGTTGGTGAAGAATTCAATAAATTAGTGCCCGGAGATTATTTTGAAATCCCACTTCACTTAGATCACGAAGTAATTGTTACTTCAAAAATCCCATGTAAAGTTATTCTTCAAAGAGTAGCAGCTTAAATACGAAATTGAGATTTAAATTTTTCATTTCCTGATATTTATTTATAAAAAAAATGCCAAGATTTAATTAATCTTGACATTTTTTGTACTCTATTTCTAGTTAGTATAAATCAATCAATCCCTAAAACGAATATTGAACTGAAAGCTTTATTGCAAAAGGTGTTCCCGGTGTGAAATGCAATTCACTCACAGAATTTTGCTCGCCTAATAACCGTGATTCAGTGTCGAATTGCGCTTCATTCCATTCTGAATTCAGAACATTCTCAATACTTAATCCACATTTCAGTTTTGAAAACTGATAACTCGTGTTTGCATCTAAAATAAAATATCCTTTTGCAATTACGGAGTTCGACTCATTTGCCGGTCGATCAGAAATTACTCGGTAACGAATAGCAGAAAAAAATCCTTTTTTCTTATACGAAATTCCACCTGCTGTAGTTAAACTTGGTGCAAGTGGAATGTTAAAATCGGTTGTTAATCTCGACCCGAAAAATGTGTTCGTTAAATAATTTTTAGAATAATTTAAATCAACATCCATGAAAAAAGAAGTCGAAATTTGGTAACGGTAACTCAAGTCAATACCTGTTCGTCTGCTCGAACCTTTGTTTTCGGTAGTTCCATCATCACCAACATAAACCAATTCGTTTTCCAATTGCAAAAGCCAAAAAGCAAGAGAAAGTGTCGATTTTTTGCTAATACTAAGTAAACTTCCTAACTCTGTACCCAATGATTTAGGTAAGATATGATTGTTTAAATCTTGAACAGTTGACCTTGCATCATTGGAGTGAAAACCATATCCTGAATTGATAAAAAATTGTGAACCTTGTTTAAGACGGTATGTTAGGTTAACCTTCGGACTTAAAAGTACTTGGTAATTTTTCCCAGAATAATTTATACTCGTTGAATCTGTTGGCAATCTGTCTAACACATTAAAATGCATTGCATCGAAGCGAACTCCCAAATCTAATTTTAGTTTTTCAGTTAAAAAAATGCTTTCATTCACAAACGAACTCCAAGCTAGTTCTTTAATTTTTGCTTGGGCTTTTGGATTTAATCGCTCTCTTGTTTTGGTATTCCAAAGTGAGTTTTCTATTTCATCGAAACGAAGATTTGTTCCGATTACGATTTTTCCTTTTAAAGAATTAATCATATGATTTTGCACATATTTGCTATTCCAACCTAGAATAAATCGGTCGTCTCCTTGCTCAATTTGATCTCCATTAATTGAATCTTCCAAAAAGAAGGTGAAATTAGAAAACAGTTGAAAGCGGTAGTGACATCCGTATACTTGAGACGAAAATTCGGATCTATTTTTCTTCAGGTTGTATACAAAGTTTAAGTTGGTTCTGCCTGTAATTCCTCCTTCAGTAGGATCAATACTTCCTAGTCTCGACAATCTTTTTGCTGCAACTTCACGAATTGGAATCTGACCAGACGCATCCCATTTTGATGTAAAAGTAGAAGCTGTAAAAGAAACGTAACTGTAATTATTTATAATATATTTACTTTTCGAAAACACATTTAATCTATTAAAATTTTGATTTCTTTCAAAATACCCGGCGTTGTAATTTCCATCAACTGCAATGTAAGAATTGATTTTTTTTGATTTAAATGGAAATTGATACATTCCAAGTAATCTATTTGCTGTAAGTGTTTTAACTGAGGGAACAAAAGTTGTTTCGGAAAGTAATATATTGCTAGCTAATGAATCCTTGGTTCTGAAATCTACAGCTGCTGCAGTAGTGAAATTTCCGAATTGAGCATGGTAAGGACCTTTAAAAATTGCAATTCCAGAAACAGTTTCGGGAATAACGAAATGTAAATCTTGGTAACCTTGCCCATGTCCATGACTCGGTAAATTAACAGAAATGCCGTCAACGAAACTGGATACATCAGTTCCATGATCGCAATCAAAACCGCGAATAAAAAGTTGTTCTGCTTTTCCTCCGCCTGCATGCTGGGCTATAAACAGTCCGGGAACTAAACGCAACATTTCTTGTGCTGAATTTTTTGGTCGATTGTTAAAATCTAAGTGATTTAAGTAAGAGGATGAAGCAGCTGAAACCGGACGATCTGAAAGAATTATCACTTCCAATAATGAATCTGTTGGATCAGGTGAAAGTTCTATTTTTGTCTGAATCTGCCCATGTGCATGTAAGAATAAGCAAACAGAAATTAAGACGATGAATTTTTTCTTCATTTGATTTTTTTTGAAATATAAAAACAGACAATTTAATTTTACAAGGATAAATTTCAAGTAAAGAAAATGTCATAAATTGAATTATACTTTCAAAATTTCGGGAGGTGGATCTGGAGCTAACTCCGCTTTAAAAATTACTGTTTTTGAGAAACAAAAAACGTGAGATGTTAGAACCACATATATATTATTTGCATCTTGACGTTCGTTTAAAATAACAGTATGTAGATCTAATTTTTTTTTGTTTTTAGTATCTGATTTTTGCTCTTCGTTCTTGTTTTTCTCCGTTATTTTTTTCTGTTCTTTATGAACATGATAATGTCCGTTTTCATAATGCACAGTATTTATGTGGTCTATTTTATTGAATGTATGTGCAAGAAAATCACTTATTACTGGTAGCGAATTTTGAAATATACCAAGCGAATAGTTGGCTATAAAAACCACTAGTATTATTCGAAATATGTATGAGTTAAACTTCACATTTACATATACGATAAAAGTTAGTTAGTGGATTTATGAAACAAAAAACAGTCGTTCAATTGTCCAATAAAAAGCGATACAAGCAATTAGTATAGAAACAGGAACAACTATCACTTTTCGATACCAAATTTTCTTTCTGAACCAATAGGCAATTCCAAACCAAGCAATTAAGATAACTGAAATTTGTCCGAGTTCTACTCCAACATTAAAGGTTATTAAAGCGATTAGGTATTCATCTTTAGGCAAACCAATATCAGTTAAAACACTTGCGAAGCCCATTCCGTGAATCAATCCAAAAAGTGCAATAATTAGAATCCGTGTTGGTTTTAGTTTTGTTACGAAGGTGTTTTCTAAAGCAACGAAGAGTATAGAAATAGCTATTATTGGTTCAACAATTGAAGCAGGTGGAGAAAAAACTCCGTAAACAGCTAAAGCCAATGTTATTGAATGCGCTAATGTAAATGCTGTTGCTTGCCAAAGAATTGTTTTGAGATTTGGACTTAAGAAAAATAAGCACAAAACAAATAAAATGTGATCCAGACCAAGCGGAAGAATGTGCGTGTATCCAAATTTTAAGTAAATAAGCGCCACATCTTGAGTTGGTAATCCTTCTAAATCTTGCGCGTGAGCAAATAGTAATTGAGGAATTATTAAACAGATTAAAATGAAAATTATTTTTTTCATTGGTTTATTTAATGTAATTATTTGCGTCACTTTTTAATTTCAAATCACTAATGACCGGTTTGTTTTTCAAAGCAAATAGGATTAATTGTTTGCCTCTTTTTTCTTGTTTTGATTTCAGTTTAATTAGACCGGCACGCAACAATAATGTGGGGTTTTTTGATTTTGTGCGCAATGCTAAATTGATTAATTCATTTGCTTTTTTGTAATTTTTCTTATGAAAATATACCCAAGCTAAAGTTTCACATACATCAATGTTTTTAGGTCTGCGTTTAAATTCAGTTTGAGCGTGGTAAAGGGCTTTTTCAAAATCTTTTATTTTAAGATATGCATAGGCCAATTCTCTATCGGCATAATGTCCATGACCAGAAACGGATTCGTCTCCAGAATTTGGTCCCAGCATTTTAATTACTTCGTTTGCATTACTTAAAGCTGTTTTTTCATTGTTGTTTAAACGATACAAATCTGTTAATTCGTCTTTAAAAGAATATTCAATGATAGATTTGTCAGCAGTTTTTAATAAATTGATTGCTTTAGAATAGTTTCCTTTGTTTTTTTCCAATCGAGCCTGACCAGCAAGTGCAAATGCGTAATTAGGTCGTTCCACTAAAGCATATCTGTATTGGTAGTCTGCAGAATCTATTTCACCTAAACTTTCGTGTAAATGACCTAAAATCATTCGTGTCCATGCAGTTTCTTCTAAACCCGGAAACCCAGAGCTAATTGCCATTTTAGCTGCTTCTTTGGCACCTTTTGGATCGCCATGAATTTCGCGCAAATAAGAAATTCGTGAATAAGAACGAATATCTGGTCGAATTGAAATCATTTTATCTGACATTTGAACCGCCATTTTGTAATTTCCTAATTCTACGTATGCATCGCACATTAAACCATAAATAAATGCGTTATTTGGATTAATTGGCAATGCCTTTTTTGAAACTTGAAGCGCTTCAGAAAAATGGTGTTGCGATAATAAAACGGTTGATTTACAGCAAAGTGCATCAAAATTTTCGGGTTCATTCTTGATAACATCGTTTAATAAATCAAGCGCAGCAGCATCATAATAGCCATGATTTCCTGTTATTCTACTTTCTTGAATATATCCTTTTGCCAAATTTAGTTTGGCCATAAAGTTCTTTGGGTTCAACTCAATTTCTTGGAGTAAACTTTCAATAGCTTTTTTTGTGTCAACCCATTCTCCTCCAAGAGATATTGGTCCTGTTCTTTCGAGTAGAGTTGGAGTTTGAACTTCTTTTTCTTTCGAAAAAAGCAAAACACACGCAATTAAAATTGCTGTGAAGCTTAACAGAATCGGGTAGAATTTTTTGCGCATTGGATAAATTTAAAAAAAGTTGAGGATGTTTCCACCCTCAACTTCTAATTTTTAGTAGAAAATAATAATTACTTGATCACTACACGTAGTGCTTTTGCATTTTTGCCATTTGAAGACAATGAAACTAAATAAGTTCCATTTTTTACAGATTTCTCTGGTCTCCAAACTAATTCATAAACTCCAGCTTTTTTGTTTTCATCGACTATTGTTTCGATTACTTTTCCGTTTAAATCATAAACGGTTAAATTTACTTTTGAGTTTGCAACAATTCGGTATTTGAATGTTGTGCTTTCTGTGAAAGGATTTGGATAATTCTGTAGCATCGTTAACTCAGGAGCTCCAATGTTTAATCCATATTCAGAAATTCCTGATGAAGAAAGCACGGTTTGCCCACATGGTCCAAAACCACTCCAAGGCGACTGAGAATAAGGGAACGAAGTTTTAAATGTTGTGTCATTTTGCTCAATTCCAGTTGTATAAGTCAAAACACCTAATAAATTTGGTGTAACTGGATTTGGTCCCCCTGCGGTATAATCATCATACCACAAACCAATTGCAGCTAAAACAACTCCTGAAACTGCTTGTAATTCAATTCGTGTAACATCATCCTCTAAACGGCGTCCGTTCGGAAAACCATCCATGTTAGGAATCCATTGTAAAGATGCAGTTGCATTGTAAGCTGGATCTGTTAAACCTAATACAGCTGCTTGAATTAAACCCAATGAACTAAATTGTGGGTGATTTCTTGGTGTAACGGGAACAGCCATATTCAAACGTAACATGTCTCCAAATATTGGTAAAAAGTTGTTGATAAATGGTTTTCCAACCGCCAACGGGTTTCCTGCTTTTCCAGTTGCTAATTGATAAGGCGCTAAATTTGGAACTCCAGTGTGGAAAATTGGTAATAAATCTACAGAGCGTGGTTCACCTTGACGAAGTAAGTAATTTCCAAATAAATTCGTATCCAAAGCAGTTCCAGCACCTCCATTTGTTGCACGAATTGGCCACAAACCATCGTTCGTATTTCCAAAGTCAAATGATTGCAAGGAATTGCGTTGGATTCTCAAAGCAGACATCGCAGGAACTGCACCACCAAATAATGAATTGTCCATGTA
>JANNWW010000200.1:0-14388 GCA_031409255.1 Crocinitomicaceae bacterium | reverse complement strand
TGATTGTTAGTAGAAGCGCAATTCTTAAAGAGGCATTTGTTTTCATAAATTAAACTTTCAAAAATTTTAAGCAATTTAACAGAATTAGTTTAATTAGCCTAATTTTTTGCTATTTGTTTTTGAGTTTTTTGTGGGTGGTTTATCATCGAGATATTAAAACTCAAATTAAAGTCGGAAAAAAAGTGCGAGAAATTCGCATTTCTAAATGTTTAACTCAGGAAGAGTTAGCGTATAAATCTGACTTAGATATCTCACAAATAAACCGTATTGAATTAGGGAAAATAAATGGAAGTATTTCTGTTTTGTCTAGAATTTCTTTATCTCTTGAAATTCCAATAAAAGATTTATTTGATTTTTAGAATTTGGTCGTTTTCTAATTTTTCACAAAGGAAATGTATTTCACAAAAAAAAATCCGAACAAAGTCCGGACTCATTTTTATCAATGAAGACGAATTACTTCGTAGCTTCAGCTTTTTTAGCACAACAAGAACCTTTTTCAGTTGAACAAGCTTGCTTAGAAGCACATGCTTTTTTAGATTTTTTTGATTTTTTGCCTTTTTTGTCATCGTCTTTTTTAGACAATTCAGTTTTAACTGTGCTTGATGCAGCGAATACTGATGTAGATGCTGATCCAACAAATAATACTAGCGTTAACGCGATAAATACTTTTTTCATTTTTCGATTTTTTAATGTTATAACTCCATAAAGTTAATAGATTTATTTTAACTCACCAAGCTTTGTTAACTTAGATTTAACAATATCACCAATTTTAACATTAATTGGCGTCCCTAACGGAAGGAAAATATCTACACGTGAACCAAATTTAATGAAGCCAAATTCTTGTCCAGCTTCAGTTGCTTGACCTTCTTTTGCATAATAACAAATTCTTCGTGCAACCGCCCCAGCAACCTGACGAAACAATACTTCTTGACCCGTTTTGTGCTCCACCACAACTGTGCTTCGCTCATTGTCTGTTGAACTCTTCGGATGCCAAGCTACTAAAAATAAACCCTTGTGGTAGCGCACATATTTCACCAATCCTGAAATTGGGAAGTAGTTAGCATGCACGTTTAATGGCGACATAAAAATAGAAACTTGAATGCGTTTTTCTTTGAAATATTCTGTTTCTTCTACTTCTTCTATCACAACTACTTTTCCATCTGCTGGACATAAAATGTCGTTTTCGGAAAAAGTAAACACCCGTTTTGGAATTCGGAAAAATTGAACAACCAGGTAAAATAAAACTAAAAAACCAATAGAAAGTAGAATAAACAACCACATCCAACCGGTTCTTTGTAGGAGCCACAAATTTCCAAATTGTAAAATGGCTAAAACAAATGTTGTGAGTAAAATAGTAACGGTTCCTTCTCTGTGTAGTGTCATTTTTATAATTGTATGAAGAACAAAATTACATATAATATAGGAGCAACGAATAGCATTGCATCAGTTCTGTCGAGAATTCCTCCATGTCCGGGTAAAAGTTTACCTGAATCTTTCACTCCAGCGGCACGTTTCAATTTACTTTCAAATAAATCGCCAAAAGTAGCTAATATGCTAGCCGCAAAGGAAGTGCAAACAATTGCAATTGCGTTTGTTTGGTTAAAATCGCCAGCGAAATACAAAAACACCAACATACTACTTGCTGCTGCAATAATTCCGCCTACAAAACCCTCTACTGTTTTCTTGGGCGAAACGGTTGGAAGCAACTTTCTTTTTCCGAAGAAACGTCCAAATAAGTATGCAAAAGTGTCGTTTAAATAAACGGGCAATAACACAATTAATAAAATTTGTTTCTCTGATGTATTCGAATATGCGTAAACAAGTGCCAATAAAAAATTTGGTAGAATTGGATATAAAACAGCTAAAAGAAACGTGTTTTTATACAAAAACCGAACGTTTTCAGCTTTAAAAATCAATACTGAAAAAACAACCACGCTAAGCGCAACAAGAGCGAAGCTTACAACTAATGTGGTTTCATTGAAAATATAATGTGCGAAATAACTCTCTTTAATTGCAGGAAAAAAATCTTTCGCAACATGAGTGAAAATTGGAAGAAATAGCGCTGTTGCAAATAAAATAGCAGGAAGCTTTAGTTTGCTTTGAAAACCTCCAATTTTATCCATTTCAAATAATTCGTGCACTCCGAGAAGCGTAAAAACGAATAAAGTGAGAACAAATAGGTTTGTTCCATTTTCTAAATCACCAAAATAAGGAAAGAAAATTACACACAAAAAAACGATACCAAATACGCTGCGAACCAATATATCTCTCATAATAGCAAAAAAAACTCCCACCAAAAGGCAGGAGTTGAATTATTTATACTTCGTCTTTTTTATCTTCTAAATCTATCTTATCTTCAGAACTTGGAGCATGCTCATCTGGGTTTTCTTCTGAATTTGGAATATCTGTTTCACTGGTTGTCTCTTCATCAATAGCTTCAACAATTGTAGCTTCAACAAGAGCAACTTCAACTAAATCCTCTTTTTCCCATTGACGTTTTCCAAAAATTGCTTCCAAATCTTCTTTAAAAATAACTTCTTTTTCTAACAAAATTTCAGCCAAAGCTGTTAATTTATCTTTGTTATCTGTCAAAATCTGAATTGCACGTTGGTATTGAGATTCAATTAATTTGCTCACTTCTTCATCAATAATACGCGCAGTATCATCTGAATATGGCTTTGTAAATGATTCTCTTCCTTGCGAATCGTAATAAGATCTGTTTCCAATTCTGTCATTCAAACCATATACAGAAACAACTGCGTATGCTTGTTTGGTTACTTTTTCCAGATCGCTCAGAGCACCGGTTGAAATTCTACCTAGAATTATTTTTTCAGCCGCACGACCTCCCAAAGCAGAGCACATGTCGTCTAAAATTTGTTCAGTTGTTGTAATACTTCGCTCTTCAGGTAAATACCATGCTGCTCCTAAAGATTGACCACGCGGAACGATTGTCACTTTTACTAAAGGGTGAGCGTGCTCCAGCAACCAAGATGTTGTTGCGTGACCAGCTTCATGAAAAGCAATTGCACGTTTTTCGTCTTTGGTAATAATTTTATTTTTCTTCTCTAAACCACCAACAATTCTGTCGACAGCATCTAAGAAGTCTTGTTTACCAACAGATTTACGTTCTTTACGCGCTGCAATTAATGCTGCTTCGTTACATAAATTTGCAATGTCTGCTCCCGAAAAACCTGGAGTTTGCTTGCTCAAGAAATCAACATCCACATCTGCATCCAATTTGGTGAGTGGTTTCAAGTGAACTTGGAAAATTTCTCTTCGCTCAACAATGTCTGGCATGTCAACATAAATTTGTCGATCAAAACGACCAGCGCGCATTAAAGCAGCATCTAATACATCTGCGCGGTTTGTTGCTGCAAGAATTATTACACCAGAATTGGTTCCGAAACCATCCATTTCAGTTAATAATTGATTGAGTGTATTTTCGCGTTCGTCGTTTGAGTTAAAACCTGCTCCTTTTCCTCTTGCACGACCAATAGCATCAATTTCATCAATAAAAATAATACATGGAGATTTTTCTTTCGCTTGTCGGAATAAATCTCGCACGCGAGACGCACCTACACCTACGAACATTTCAACGAAGTCTGAACCTGAAAGCGAGAAGAACGGAACTTTAGCTTCACCTGCAACAGCTTTAGCAAGCAAGGTTTTTCCTGTTCCCGGAGGACCAACCAACAATGCACCTTTAGGAATTTTGGCACCTAATTCTGTATATTTTTTAGAATTTTTTAAGAACTCGACAATTTCCTGAATTTCTTCTTTCGCTCCTTGTAAACCAGCTACATCAGCAAAAGTAATATTCGTTGTTTTTCCGTTTTCGTAAACTTGAGCACGTGAACGACCAATATTAAATATTTGACTTCCGCCTCCGCCTCCGCCTGCTCCACCGCCCATTCTTCGCATGAAAAACATCCAAAGTGCAACAATTAAAAGAATTGGAAATAAAAACCCAAGTATTTGACTAGTATAATTTACTTCTTCTATTGGTTTTGCCTGAACTCGAGCCATGTTTTTAGACTCAAGAGTTGTATTAATTTCATCAATTTTATCCTCAAATTTTAATGGAGAAATAACGTCGGCATTAAAAATAACATTTGCTTTTCCGCCGCCAGACTTTGCTGCATCTTCTAATGTTTTTTTGACACTTCTCAGTCCACCTTTCCCATTTTGAAGAATAAATTTCTTCCCATTGTCGGTAATTTGAAAATCAACTCGTTTGCTATTTACTAAAAGTACTTCTTTCACAAAACCCTGCTCAGCTAATCCGTAAAAAACATCTACGTGCACGTCTTTCGTTTTTTTATCACTTGTAAAAAGCGTTGCAACGATTATTCCTAGAACAGCAACAGCATATATCCAATAAATTGCATATGGGTTTTTCTTCGAATTGTTTGGTTTTTTTTCAGCCATTTGGTTTGAGATTAATTTAAATCAGCAATGTTTGTGCGTTTCGCATCTGACCAAAGATCTTCGATATCGTAAAACGATCTTGCCTCTTTGTAAAACACGTGAACTACCACACTTACATAATCTAACAAAATCCACTCGGAATTTGTTTTACCTTCTTGATGCCAAGGGCGTTCTTCGAGTTCATTTCGTGTGTGTCTGGTTACAGTATTTGCAATACCATCTACCTGAACCATAGACTCTCCAGAACAAATAACGAAAAAATCAGTTACTGCACTTTCTATATTACGCAAATCGAGCACAACGATGTCTTTTGCTTTATTTTCTTGCATTCCTTCAACTATTGCATCACACAATTTTTGGGAATCTATGTCGGATTTAACTTTATACATTCTTTTTTAAAAAGTTTACAAATCTAATCAAATAACGGGTAGTTTTGTTCTGTTTAACTTTGCTAATTCTTGTTAAAATTTACAATGGTCGGAAAACACGTTATTATTTTACCTGAGGTTGATTCAACGAACAATTATATTGCCAAGCTTCATTCGGAAAGAAAAGTGAAGTCGGGAACGGTAATTTTGGCAGAGAAACAAACCGCGGGAAGAGGTCAGAGAGGTAATTCCTGGGACACAAGTCATATAAATCAATTCACAGCGAGCTATTTCGAACAAACTGATTTTTTGTCAGGCGAACAACTAGTTTATCTAAACATGGCGGTTGCTTTAGCTGTTAGAGAAGCACTTTTTAATCTCGCTGAGGCAGAAACAGCTATCAAATGGCCAAATGATATGCTCATTAACGACAAAAAAATAGCTGGTTTATTGATTGAAATGCTTTGGGAAAGTGGAAAACCAAAATTCGCAATCATCGGAATTGGGATCAATATTTATTCTCCAAAAGTTGAAAAAGCCACATCAATTGAAGACGAAATTCAAAAAGAAACAACTGTATTTACTGTTTTAGAAGAAGTTTCCAAGCAATTAACAAGTGCTTTTCTTTTACTTAGAAACGGAAATTTTGAAGAAATAAACAAAAATTATCACGCATACTTGTGGCGAAATGGAATTCAGCAGGAAGTTTTTATTAACGAGAAAAAAGTGAAGTGCTCAATCGAAAAAGTAGACGTGAATGGAGAATTAATTTTAAAAATAGAAAACGATTTGAAGGCATTCAAATTGCAAGAAGTTACGTTTAATTATTAATTAACGAATTTTAAAAACCGGGGGGAGTTAAATCGATTCAAAATTTTATTTTATTAATTAATTTCGACAAATCACCTATTCAACCCGACCAATAGCCCTGTTTCAAAGGCAACCAACTCGTTTTTTTAGCGTTTTATACTAAGTAAAACTTCGCATGAAAACTCTTCTTTTATTTTTTTTAGTAGCAAACTCTATTTCTACTTTTTCTCAATTAACAATAAATACTGTAACTCAGAACAACCCTTCTTGTAGCGGACTATGCGACGGAAATATTACCGTTAACCTAACTGGTGCTTTGGGTGTTCCAAGCTATGTTTGGACAAATTCTTTGGGTGTAACAATTGGTGGAAATTCACCCACAATTAATGCACTTTGTGCAGGAACATACACATTAAACGCAACAACACCTGGCTCAGGAGCAAGCACAACTATTTATACAGAAGATTTTGACGGAGCCGCAGCAGGTTGGAATTTGAATGTTCCAGTTGGTTTGGAAGGCGCTGATCCAAATTTTTGGGTAATTAACGATAATGAATCTGGTGTTGCACCCGGAGGTTGCGGAACTGCAGGAAACGGAGACCAAACATTACATGTAACCAGCGTTTTCTTTCCCGCAGGAGGAGCAGCATACGATGCAGGTGGATTATGCGGATTATTATTATTTTGCCCCGAAACACACAGAAGAGCAATTTCGCCCACAATTAGCACACTTACTTTTAGCACAATTACCGTAGCTTTCGATTACATTACCAACGGTGGAAACCCAAGTGACATAGCAAGTTTATGGGGAAATGATGGAAGTGGCTTTGTGCAGCTTTCAGCTTCGTTTTTGCCGCAAGTTTGTGGAAGCGGACAAGGTTTATGGGGCATTCATTCGGTTGCACTTCCAGCAAGTTACAACAACAATGCAGCAGTTCAATTTGCTATTCAATGGGACAATAACGACGATGGAGTTGGAACTGACCCTTCGGTGGCAATAAATAATTTTCGCGTTTTCACAAATGTTCCAAGTCCGGGGCAAACTACAACACAAAACTTCACGCTTACAGACCCAACTCCAGTAACACTTAGTAATCTATTAACTACCAACCCAAGCTGTGGAAACAACGATGGAACCATCGCTTTTGATGCAAATGGAGGAGTTGGTGGATTTCAGTTTAGCATAAATAATGGCACAACGCTTCAAGGCGGAAATTCATTTATTAACCTCGCTGCAGGAACCTATGACTTATATATCGAAGATGCAAATGGTTGTTCTTCTGCTGCACAACAAGTTAGCATTTCAAGTGCAAACGCACCAATTATTGACCTAATTGTTCCAACAGATTCAGATTGTATAAACCCAACTGGAACAATAACTATTACTGCTTCAGGAGGAACTGCACCCTACACCTATTCAATTAATGGCGGAGCTACGCAAGCCGGAAACCTGTTTTCAACTTTAGCCGCAGGAATTTATTCAGTTGAAGTGTTCGATTTTACAGGTTGTAGCGCAACTGGTTCTACAACAATAAATTCTCCTGGAGGGCCAATTATTACGTCAATTACACTTACACAAAATCATTGTGCACAGGCCGATGGCGGAATTACAGTAGTTGCAAACTCTCCAATTGGCGCAACGCTTTCCTTTTCAATAGACAACAATATTACAACAAACCCAACTGGAGTTTTCTCGAACTTGTTAGATGGAGCTTACACGGTTTTGGTTTCAGATGTTAACGGCTGTCAAACTTCACAAAACACTCTTGTTTCAACTGCTTCTACTCCAGCAATTACAAACGTAACCGTTACTCCGGCTAACTGTGGCGCAAGTGATGGTTCAATTGATATTGCTGCAACAGGTTTAGCTACTTTGAATTACAGCATAGACAATGGCATTACCACTCAAACCACATCCAATTTTAGTGGTTTAGCAGCTGGTCCTTTCACTGTGTTGGTAGAAGACGGTTTTGGCTGTCAAGTAACAATAAACACTACAGTTACGGCAAACAACGGAGCGTTACTTTCTGCCGGATTAGACCAAACGGCTTGTGCAGGAACAACTATTTTATTGAACGCAACTGGAGCCGGTATTGTTGGGGTAATTTGGGACAATGGCGTTACGAATAATGCTCCATTTCCGGCCACCACCACCACCACTTACACTGCAACCGGAACAGATATAAATGGTTGTTTTTCAACAGATCAAGTTACAATAACTGTAACTCCTTCGCCCGTTTTCAACGTAAACACAGATCTTACAAGCGGATGCGCCCCTTTAACAGTTAACTTCTCAGCAAATTCAGCTGCTGGAAGCACAATTTCTTGGGAATTTTCAAACGGACAGAACTTTAACTCAGGAAACAATCATTCAGTTGTGTTTCAGATTCCGGGCTGTTATGATTTAGCAGTTGTGGTAAGTCAAAACGGATGTTCAAGTGTTCAGAATCTTCCTTCAATTGTTTGCGTTAACCCAGATCCAATTGCTTCATTCTTAGTAAATCCCTCCAATCTTTCTTTAGAAAACACGTTAGCAAATTTTATTAACACGAGCAGTAATGCAACGAATTACGTATGGTCTTTCGGAGATAATGGATTCTCAGTTTTAGAAAATCCTACGCACGAATTCCCATCTGTTGCTGGTTTTTATACTACAACACTAGTCGCAACCAATGCAGACGGATGTACAGACACTGCTCAGGTTAACATTCAAATTCGCGAAGAATTGATTTATTATATTCCCAACTCATTCACACCAGACGGAGACGAATTCAATGAACAATTCTTACCTGTTTTTACATCAGGTTTTGATCCGCAGGACTACAATTTACTTGTCTACAATCGTTGGGGAGAGCTCATTTTCGAAACAAGAAACCACCTTGTTGGTTGGGACGGAACGTATAAAGGGAATTTAGTAAAAGATGGAATTTACACCTATTTAGTTGAATTCAAATCGAGTGTAAACGACGGGCGTTTTCAGGTAACAGGTCATGTGAGCATGTTGAAGTAAGTGAAGATATGAAAAGGAATTCAAAAGAATGTCAATACTTCACCAACTTATCTAACTCTACATGCAAGCCCAAACCGCGAAGAGATTGACCCGAAGCAACAATTTTTCCCTTTGCATCCACTAAAAAAGCACTCGGAATAGAACTTACACCATATTTTGAGTCTGCCTCGTGATTGAGATCGATTACATGGTTTTTCCAGCTAAGTTCATCCTTTTCGATGGCTGCTTTCCATGCTGCTTGGTCTTTGTCTAAAGAAACAGAAAATACTTCAAAGCCATTTCCTTCTTTGAACTTCATTTTCTTGTATTTCTGATATACCTGAACTACGTTTGGGTTTTCTTGCCTGCATGGTCCGCACCAAGAAGCCCAAAAATCGATTAAAACAACTTTGCCTCTGAGTTTTGACAGCTTGATTGTTTTTCCCTTCGGATTTTTCAAAACAATGTCGGGAGCACTTGAACCTACAACTGCAGCTGGTTTTAAATTAATTAATGAAATACTGAGGAATAAAATTCCAACACTCAAAACCGAAAGAACTGGGTATTTCATTATGAAATTCTGCGAATATCTGCACCTAAGTTGCGCAAACGAATATCGATGTCTTGGTAGCCACGATCAATTTGCTCGATGTTGTGAATTACAGATTTACCTTTCGCTGAAAGCGCAGCAATTAGTAAGGAAACTCCAGCACGAATATCGGGTGAAGTCATGTTAATTCCACGTAAATCGTGCTCGCGACCTAAACCAATAACTGTTGCTCTATGTGGATCGCATAAAATTATTTGTGCGCCCATATCAATCAATTTATCAGTAAAGAACAAACGCGATTCAAACATTTTCTGATGAATAAGCACTGAACCTTTTGCTTGAGTTGCAACTACTAAAATGATAGATAATAAATCAGGGGTGAAACCTGGCCAAGGAGCATCGTATATAGTTAAAATGGAACCATCAATAAATGTGTCTATTTCGTATAAATCTTGACTAGGAACATAAATATCGTCGCCTCTACGCTCCAATTTAATTCCCAAACGTTTAAATGTATTTGGAATTACACCCAAATTTTCCCAAGAAACATCTTTGATGGTAATTTCAGATTGTGTCATGGCAGCTAAACCAATGAAAGATCCAATTTCAATCATGTCAGGAAGAATTCGATGGTAGCAACCACCCAATTCTTTTACGCCTTCAATGGACAGCAAATTAGAACTAATTCCTGAAATTTTTGCGCCCATTGAATTGAGCATTTTACACAATTGCTGAATATAGGGTTCGCAAGCTGCATTGTAGAAAGTTGTTGTTCCTTCTGCCATTACCGCAGCCATAATGATATTTGCAGTTCCTGTTACGGAAGCTTCGTCGAGGTGAATATAATTTCCAACTAATTTTTTTGCTTCAATGGAATAGAAATGTTCGCCGGCGTCGTAATTAAATTTTGCTCCAAGTAAGGCAAAACCGTCAAAATGGGTATCTAACCTTCTTCGTCCAATTTTATCACCGCCTGGTTTTGGAATGAAACCTTTTCCGAAGCGCGCCAACAAAGGACCTACAATCATGATTGAACCACGAAGTGAGCCTGCTCGTTTTTTAAAATCTTCCGTTTCTAAATAACTCAAATCGATGTCTTTGGCTTGAAAAACGTATGTTCCGCGTTCCACTTTTTCAATTTTCACGCCCATCGTTTGCAATAAATCGATGAGTTTGTTGACATCTACGATGTCTGGAATATTGGAAATAGTAACTTTTTCAGCTGTAAGCAAAGGCGCACACAAAACTTGTAATGCTTCATTTTTTGCTCCTTGAACGGTTAATTCACCGCTAAGTTTTTTTCCACCGTGTATTTCGAAAGAAGCCATAAATTAATTCTTTTTGCGGTTTTGATTCTGATTTTGATTCTGAAATTGATTCTTGTGCTTGAAATTCTTTTGTTTGTTGTTTTTCTTTTTCATTCCAGATTGAATTCCCATTTCTTTAAGAATTGCGTTGGTGTTCATTAGCTCCTCTGGGTTTTCCAAAATTAGCTCACCTTTAGATAAAACTTTCAGTTGGGTTGCAATTACATGGTTTTCAACAGTATCGTTGTTGTATGCCAAGTATTGCTTTTTCATGAAATTCGCCATTGAATTTTTCAGGTAGTTTTTCTCTTCCGGATTATCAATTTTGAGCGCTTCATTTAAAATAGATTGCGTATATTTTCCGTAGTGACCGAATCGAATTTCTCCTTTCGGATATTGCATTCGTCCTGGTTTACTATCTAAAACTTCTCTTTTTGGAATCTCGTAAGGTGAATCTACATCTAATTTAAAATCAGACATTATAAAGAGGTGCGTCCACAATTTGTGACGAAAATCATCTACATCGCGTAAATGCGGATTCAACTGACCCATCACTTCGATAATTGCACGAGCTGCTTTGTTGCGTTCCAGCTTGTCTTCAATTTCTTGCGCATGAGAAATCATCTCCTGAACATTTCTTCCATATTCCGGTAACAAAAGTTTCGGACGCGTTGTGTTGTATTCCATAATCATTTGTGAGTCTTCAAAAGTACATTTTTTAGTTGAAATAGTTGTTGGAATTAGGTTGAAATTAATGGATTAGTCGCTTTGTAGGTATAAAATATCGATTTACTTGATTTTTTTCTTTGCAATCTATTTGTTTCGACTTAGTTTCGCTAAAAAAAACACATGAATACTGTTGATATTATTGGTTATTGCGCATCGGGAATTGTCTTAATTTCCTTTTTATTGAAAAACATTCGTCATTTACGCATCGTAAATTGCGCTGGGTGTGGGGCATTTGTTTTGTATGGATTAATGTTAAGTCCAATAAATTTCCCTTTAATAATAACCAACGCTGCAATTATTTGTATCAACTTATATTATTTGTTTTCAACGAGAAAATAAATTTTTAAAAGTAAATCTGTAAGCAAAACTTACATCTTCGAGTTAATATCAAACTCTTTTACTAAAATAGTTGCTCCTCCTCTTTGGCCGTTGTTTCCAAAATTTCCTTTTCGGCCGTTGTAACCCGTTCGCGAAAGTCCTTGTCCGGGTGCAGACTTACCTCCAACACCACCATTTCCAGCATTCCCAACAGTTCCGGCGTTTCCTCCAAAGTTGTTCAAACGAATATTTGATTGAATTTCGCTAGCAGAAGGATGAATTGTAACAGAAATTGCACCGCCATTTCCTCCACTTCCAGCATCGCCACCATCTCCGCCATTTCCTCCATTTCCTGGCTGGGTAGATTGTCCACCAGAAACTACGCCATCTCTACCAATAGCTCCATTTCCGCCATTTCCAGCGTTTCCGCCAGCACCGCCATTTGCGGAAAGAATGAATTCTTTGTTGCCATAAACTTCATATTTCAACACTTCATTTGTTGTGGTGTTTTTGATGTTGAAGTAGTAGATTGAATCCATCCGCCAAATATATATGTCGAAATTTGGAGCAGAATTTCCATTAGTTCCACTTATTCCACGTTGACCCGGCATACCGTCGCCTCGTTTATCTTTTCCTGTTCCGTTGTTTCCGTTTGAACCAATTGTGCCGGAAGCTCCATTGTAGTTCGGACTTAGTGCTGCTCTGAAATTAATTCTAATTGTGTCTGTTGAGCTCACTTCCATTCCATTTTTGTCAGTAACTGTTAATGTAACAGGTAATTTTGAAACATCGAAAGCAATTGGTTTAGCTACAATCGTTATTTTATCTCGTCCGTTACGAATGTCAATATTCGGCGAAGTGGAGAACCCCTTTTCGTTAGGCAATTCAATTTGCTCACCAGTTTTCATTTCCAGAAAAACTTTTGCTTCAAAAGTGGAAGAATAGTTAATGTCTTGATCTGTGTTGTAGTCTAAAAATAAACGTTCAACGTCTTCAACTTTTATTTTTTTAAAGGATGAACAAGAAGCAAATGAAAGTATGCCAATGATTGTTAGTAGGGTAAAAACAGTGTTTTTCATTTCTAAAATTTTCACGAATGTAAGAAAATGTTTCGGAATTGAAATTTGAAAATGCGCATTATCTTTGTCAAAAAAAGGATTATGGCACTCATT
Source organism: Crocinitomicaceae bacterium (assembly GCA_031409255.1). Taxonomy (GTDB): domain Bacteria; phylum Bacteroidota; class Bacteroidia; order Flavobacteriales_D; family Crocinitomicaceae; genus Fluviicola. The sequence continues at coordinate 1,717 of JANNWW010000200.1, read as the reverse complement.
AAATCGTGTAGAGGTTTTTCACCAGAGTTTGGCGAAGACATTTATTTAGCTGACAACGCAACTGTAGTAGGCGATGTAAAAATGGGCGACAATTGCTCTGTTTGGTTCAACGCAGTTATTCGTGGAGATGTAAACTCTATCCGGATGGGCAACAAAGTGAATGTGCAAGACGGTGCAGTGATTCATTGTACGTATGAAAAAACCAAAACTATTCTTGGAAACAATGTTTCTATCGGACACAACGCTTTGGTTCATGGTTGCACAGTTGAAGACAATGTGTTAATTGGCATGGGTTCAATTGTGATGGACAATTGCTACATAGAATCAAATTGTATTATTGCCGCCGGAGCAGTTTTATTGGAAGGAACACGCGTTGAGTCGTGGAGCATTTACGCTGGAGTTCCGGCTAAAAAAGTAAAAACGCTTTCGCCTGAATTATTTGAAGGCGAAGTGCAGCGAATTGCAAATAATTATGTGATGTATTCTGGGTGGTTTAAGGAATAATGTAGAATGAAGAGTTGAGAATTATGGATGTGTATGTTTTGCCACTTGAGACCAACTTCCACCATTTACAACCTCAGTGAAACCGCTTGTTTTAAGTATTCTTTTCGCCATTCCACTTCTAATTCCTGAAGCGCAGCAAACAATTATTGCTTTGTCTTTGTCGAGGTCAGAAAGCGCAATATGCAATTGATCCATTGGAATATTTTTGGATCCGGGAACAGCTCCGCTTGCGAATTCTTTTTTTGTGCGAACATCAACTACTATTGCTTTTTTCGCAACCATTTCAGCTAAGCTTGGCCCTTTTTTAAATAAATCTAATAGTCCCATTTTCTTATTTGTTTAATTTGTAATTCACATCCATCCAACTTCCGCCGTTGCGCACATTTTGAAATCCATTCTGAATCAAAATCATTTGCGCACACTCGCTTCTCATTCCACTTGCACAACAGCAAATTAGTTCTTGGTTTTTACTTCCTATTTCATTCATTGTTCCGAGCAATTCATCTAACGGAATATTGATTGATCCTAAAACGTTACCGCCACTAAATTCTGCTCGGGAATGTACATCTAAAATTATTTTCATGTGCAAAATTCAATAAAATATTTCTATTGAATGTAACTTTTGTCACATAAAGAAATTAAAATTCCAATTATATTTGTTTAAAAATCAGAATTACATGTTTAAGAAGCGACTTAAAAGTATTTTCAAATTCAAATGCCCTAGGTGTTTAAAAGGCGAATTCTTTAAATTCCACCCTTATGATATAAAAAACGTAGGTAAATTACATGAAACTTGTTCAAATTGCGGCCTAAAATATGAAAAAGAAAAAGGATTTTATTATGGTGCAATGTATGTTTCGTATGCATTAGGAGTTGCACTTTTTGTTGCATTTTGGGTTACATTTAATTTGTTTTTCCCCAGAGCTAGTTCTTTTGCACAAATCACGGTTATTTCAAGTGCTTCTTTAATTTTATCGCCCTATCTTTATGCGTTATCCAAAATAATTTGGGCGAATTTATTTTTTCACTATGAAAAACCTGGATCTAAAGACAGAATTAGTAACTAAAAACTTGAGTTCGATTATAAATCCTACTCAGAACGCCAATAAAATTGTATATTTGAGTTAAAATCAGGAAGGATTGGCGAGCCAATTCGAATGGGTTTAACGAAAAAGATGCTTTTTATAGGCGAAAGAAGTGTGGATTTGTAAAA
>JANNWW010000199.1:0-3861 GCA_031409255.1 Crocinitomicaceae bacterium | reverse complement strand
AAAAAAGCTTGAACTCCCTCGTTAAAATCGATCGTTTTACCTGCCTCTGTTTGAATTTTGGCCTCCCAATTTAATTGTTGAACTAATGAAGATTCTAACGATAAATTTAATGCTCGTTTTGTTAAACCTAGGCCTTTGGTTGGCATTTGAGCTAAATTCTCAGCTGTAGATTTAATTATTTCTTCAAACAAATCATCAGAAACTACTTTATAAATCATGCCCAATTTTTCTGCTTCAATAGCCGAAATTTTATCACCCAACATCATTAAGGCCGATGCTTTTTGAAATCCAATAATTCGAGGTAAGAAAAATGTTCCACCAGAATCAGGAATAAGTCCAATTTTTGAAAAGGCCTGAATAAAACTTGCAGATTCTTTTGCAATTGTAATGTCGCAAGCCAAAGCAATGTTTGCTCCTGCACCAGCTGCAACACCATTTATTGCTGCAATGACAGGCTTTTCAATTGTTCTAATTTTTAAAATAATTTTGTTGTAATGTTCTGTAACAATTTCTGTCAAAGTAGGTCCGTTCTCAGCTGTTGCTTCCGCTAAATCCTGACCTGCACAAAATGCTTTGCCATTTCCTGTGAGAACTATTGCGCGAACTTCTTCACTCGTTACCGCAGCATCTAGTTCTACCTGTAAGGCAAGTGCCATTTCTTTGTTAAATGAATTGAAAACTTCTGGCCTATTTAATGTCAAATAAAGCACTTGGTTTTTAAGCTCTTTTATTAATGTCATATGATGTTTTTTTATAAATAAGGAAACTGAAAAAAGATTCTTGAATTCATTTAAACGTAATTTTCAACCATTAATCGTACGCGGTGAATCATTTCTTGACGTAAAAACTGAGGCTCAACTACTTCAATACTACCTCCGTAACTTAATAAATCGCGAATTAATTCTTCTGTAATATATACTTTAAGTTCAAAAACAACTTTATTTTTACCTTCTTTCACTACAACTTGAGTTTTATGAAGTGGTTTAGAAATTAAATATTTTGCAGCAACTGAACTTGCTTTAAAAACTACTGTTTCCGGATTTCCTTTTGCTGCCGTAATTCCAACTGAATGTTCGAAAAAATTTGCCGCATTAAAATCAATAACGCCAGCAAACTTTTCTGTGCTTTTTTGAACCTCAAACATCCGATCAAGTGCATACGTTGTAATTGCTTCCTTCACCAAATCATAACACAATAAATACCAACGATTACTGTATTCTTTCAATAATAATGGTTGAACTTTTCGAGCTTTACGTTTTTGCGTTTGGTAACTTTCATAATCGAAATACACAATCGTTTTGTCTTTTATACTTCCCAGTAAATTTTCAAGAAACTCATTTCCTCTCGTAATTATTGGTGTTTCAAACTGAATAAATTCATCATTATTTTTAGTTTCATCTCCTTTTGAAACCGCAACTCGGTCCATGATTTTATCAATCGCGAAACTAAATTGTTTAAACATGTCTACATCCTTAAACTGACTTAATGTTTTGGTTGCAAATTGAAGTGCTTCCATATCTGAGGCAGTTAGCGGAAGATCATCGAGAGAATAATTTGAATCGGAATAATAATATCCGCCAAATTTTTTTGAATATTTTAAAGGAGCATCGTGGTCGAGACGCATTGCGCTCATGTCTTTCTCGATGGTAGAATCACAAATGTTTTCACCATCCGACATTCCAAAAAGTGCTTCCTCACACGCCTCTCTTAGTTTAGCTTTGGAAGGAAATGGTTTGTATTCATTTCGGATTGCTCGGTCAATAATTCGAAACCGCAACAAGGCATTTTTAATCTGTGGCATACTTCATTTTGAAGCATGAAAATAGGTATTTATTTTTAAAAAGACGAAAATAGAGCAGCTAATTGAGTTTTGTAATACGAAAAAATAAAAATTAAAAGATTAAAAAAAAGAATTAAACAGACTGATTATTAAAACGTTAACTATTTATTTTTATCTGAATTAATTCACGAATAAAATTTATTAAAATTAGAAGTTAGTTAAAAGAAATAGTGTGTTAGCTAATTCATTAACAGGTAAATCAAAAACGAAAAAAAAATAACACATTCTATTTAACAAAAACCGGAACTTCCTCTTTTTTTACGTAGCCAAATAATTGAAAATATTTGATTGCTTTCGCAACGTTGTCTGGAACGTCATCTTCCCAACTAGAAGCATTCGCTTTAATTTTAGACAATACATCGTCAGATAAAATGTGTAACAAAGTATGATCAAAATCTTCAATTGGACCCAATTTATTGTTGTCTTTTAAGAATTGCACCAATCCGTTTAAACTCTTCGGAATTTGCAACTGATCTAAAACGTATAAATCTCCAGTTTCAACATCCAAAGCCGGATAAACAAACATTTTTACGTTGTGGCCAAACCCCCTACCAAAAGCCTCCAACAAACCTCCAGGAAGATTGTCGTAATAGCGCTCATCGAAAATTGTATGTAGATTGTATACTCCAGCAATAACTCCCATGCGGTATCCGCGAGAAATACTCGACAAATAATCCAACATTTTATAATGTTTCAAATAGTTCGAAATCATTACCGTGTAGCCCAAAGATGACAATAATTCAGCGCGATCAATAAAATCTTTGTCCGAAATTTGTCCGTCGGCAGTTAAGTCTTTTAACGTGAGCTCAAATACAACCGAAAGATTTTCTTCTCGAACTCCTTCTTCACGCAAAAATTGTGCTTTGCCTTTTTCAATCATATCAATGTGCACTTTTGTAACCGGACGAAAACGACCGCGCATCAACAAGATATTCTTTTTATATAGCGCAGCTGCTGGCTGAAGTACCGTATTGCATAAATCGAACATGGTTGCGTCTGTCATTCCACGCTTCACCAAATTTAAGGCAATAATGCGGTTGTCTACATTTCCTAAGTCTTCGCCTTCAACACGCAACATGTCAATTTCTACTCGATCTCGGGGAATTCTGTGCACCAAATTTGTTAAAAATTCATCTAAATCATCCGTATGAAAAAATGCAGCGTGAATCATGTTCACACCCAAAATTCCGAGTGCATCTTGTTGTCCTTTGTGGCTATTGTCGTGTAACTTGATGTGTAAAACAATTTCGTTAATCGGACCGCCAACTTTTAATTGAAAACGAATTCCAATCCAACCATGACCTTGATTTGTTTTGTGGTAATTTAGTGATTCAACCGTATTACAAAATGCAAAAAACCGAGCTTCCTCTTGTTTTTTAGGCAATCTAGTAACCAATGTTTCGAACTCTGTAGTAAGCATTGTTTCTAGTCGCTCTTCACATACGTAGCGTGAAGCAGGACCATACATTGCGTCAGACACCTTCATATCATAAGCAGATTGTGTATAGGCAATTGTTCCGGAACTTCCTCCTGCTTTGAAAAAATTAGCCGCTACTTCTTGTCCAGCACCAATTTCAGCAAAACATCCGTAAATATCTCCTGTTAAATTAATTTTTAAGGCTTTCTCTTCTGTTGTTAACCTTCTTTCATCAACCATGCTGCTCATTTCTTCTGACTATTTAGCTGTAAATTTAATTGAAGTATCTGAATTTTCTAAAACCAATCGATATACTTTCGAATATTTTCGACAGAGGTCGTGTTTGAGTTAGATAAAAAATACTTCTATGGTGTATACGGTTGAAAATCGGGGTTGGTTACAAATTTTGTAACTCATACTGAATTGAAAAATATTTAAGAATAAAAAATTACTTTTTGAGTTCATTTCTTAAAAAATCAATTTCACTTTTCATTGAATCTACTAAAGTTTGAACTAATTCTTTATTATCTTGATATAAATTTTGAATTTCTTGATGAAACACAGAATTATCTTTAAAATTTTGATTATAAATTTGTTCCATTTT
>JANNWW010000198.1:0-1791 GCA_031409255.1 Crocinitomicaceae bacterium | reverse complement strand
AACATGTTGAAGTTGGTTGTGTCAACCCATTCGTAGAGTTTAAAGTCATACCGGATTTCCACGCTGTTATTGGGAAAGTAATTCATCGGTTGGGTCCACAAGAAATTCAACACCAGTGCTGTGGTATCAACAACCGAATTTATAAGTGGCAAGTTCAATAGTGGTGGCTGCGATTGAATCACATTAATGGCATGGCAATTATTGGTGGAAAGAATCTCTGCGTTCACAGAGTTTTTTACCACGTCCACACAAATGGTATAAAACCCTTCGGGAAGAGCGGCTAAGTCCACAAGGTTTCCTTGCGTTTGCAGCAAGTTCTCTTCCAAGAGATAGGGCAAAAGATCAAAACTTGAAATAATGTTTGTTTCCCCAGGGTTCAAGGTATAAACAGGCAAATTCGCAGCCAAAGGATTGGTTACAAACTCAAAATTGGATCCCGAAATCTTTAACTTCAGCCGCACGTTTTGCGAAGGAGCTAGAAAATCGGTTTGAAGAATGAAAATTTTTAAACTCGCGTTTTCATCTGCGTAATAACTCAAATAGTTGAGCGCAGGAAAGGAATGTATGATGGTAACGTTGACGGGGTAAACTTGTGCGAAAACTTCGTTTTTGAATGTAGAATTTAGAAGTAAGAAAGAAGAGAGGGTGAGAAGTAAAGATTTGAATCTTTTCACGCCTCTTAATTCTGAATTCTGACTTCTTAATTTTAAATTCTGCATTTTAAATTGGAATTCCACGAAGTGAAGATAACTATTTCTTTCTTTTTAGAAGCTATTTCCCGCTTTCCGCTATATCTCCAACTATTACATAAGTTGGAGGATGCCGCTGCAATCGGGGCTAGGGTTTCATCCCCAAAAATAAATCCGTACACACGCCAAAAGCATCATCAAAGACTTTGAAAAACAAATACTTCTTCTATTCAAACGCTTTATGTGAGTTCTCAGATTTAAGTTCATGCGTTCAATTCCATTGATTCCTCTGAACTTAGTTGAATGAATCGATTTTGGAATAATTTCTTTGTAGATGTTTAGTTTATCAGTTGTGATTTTCTTTGGATTTGAAAATACAAGCGTATCAATCACTTTTCTCAGATTAGTCTTGTTACGCGAGCCAACAATTATGTTAATCACTTCGTTTGTTTTTGGCTCAAAAGAATAAGCAACACAAACACGTTTTTCTTTGTTGCCAATAAAAGTAAACAATTCGTCCACTTGGTATATACCACCAGAAATCAAAGGCTGTTTTCGATTTAAACTTTTAGCGATTTTCAAGATTCTGCGAATAACTGTATTTGGTGTTATTCCCAAGATTCGTGATGTGCTTCTGATTCCACATCCTTCTTTTGTTAAAAGAAGGATTTGTTTATCAGAAACTGAATAAGAAGAATAGATGTAGGTTGATTGCCTTGTTTTCGAACAATTTTTACATCTAAATTTCTGAGTTCCATTCTTCTGAAGCCCACATTTAACGAAACTTTCAGAGTTACATTTTTTACATTTCATTTTCTAAGTGATAATTGAATACACTAAGAACGAAACAAAAGAGTTGAAGGTTACTTTAAGCGATTATTTTACATGAATCGAAGTTATGTGTAGGCTGATTTACAACACCTGAATTAAAATCTTGATTGGTTTTCACTACTTTATATGATACTCCCCATCTTTCGGACAGCTTTTAGTTCAAGTTAAGTATTGAACATTTTCACTAATGGTTTACGATAGGCTTAAAAATGGGAAATAACTTTTGGACCTGCCCCTAGGCATAGGTCGAAAAAAGTTATTCTCGTTTTTT
>JANNWW010000197.1:0-2050 GCA_031409255.1 Crocinitomicaceae bacterium | reverse complement strand
TGCATTTTCAATGTTGCATTTAAATGGTCAAAGTGCAACTACTGCTGTTCAAGAATTTGGATATAGAACTTGGATGAAAACTGGTATTACGTTAACTGATAATAGCGATTTAAGCTACTTTGGGGTGAGAAGTATAGATGGGTTATGAGAAAATCAAACTAGTTTGCTATTTTCTTCAATATAAATCTTTAAAACATCTATATTAATATCGAGAACTCGAAATAATTTTAAAACAGTAATCAGTGGTAATTTAGAAGTTCCTGTTTCAATTCTTCGGACTTGTTTTTCATCTAAACCAATTTCTTGTGCTACAAAAACTCGAGAATATCCGATTTCAATTCTTTTTTTTAAAATTAATTTACTAATTTCTTGAATAACAAAACCTTCATTATCTTTTTGCACAAACAAATGTCATCAAGTAAAAAAAACTTATCTAGGTCATTTTGTCCGAAATATTTATTATATTTATCTTCAAAAAATTAAACTACAAACCAGAAAGTCCAACCTTCAAATTCTTTTGTATCTTTGATAAAGAAAATAAAAGAAAGTTAGCTAGCACTAAAACCTGCCGTTTCCTTTTACGTGAAAAAGGAAATAATTATTAATATTTTATTATTTGATCAAACCCTTACTCATATTATTTTTTATTATTGGAAGTTTTGCTTTCGGTCAAAATCTTGTACCTAATCCGAGCTTTGAGGATTTTAATGTTTGTCCGACAAATCCAACTTACATTGGGGATAACCAAATTTCTCTTGCAACTGGATGGAATCACCCTACATTAGGAACTTCGGATTTTTTTAGCACCTGTGCTGACAATAGTAATCCTTGGACCTCAGTTAATGTGCCAAATGCCTATGCTGGGTATCAAAATGCTTATGATGGTAATGGATATGCTGGTTTTTATGCTTATGGATTCAGCGAAGAAGTTTATGGAACAGAATATTTGCAAGCAAAATTGGTAAGTAATCTTATTAGTGGAAAAACCTATAAATTTTCGTTTCACCTTGCGTTGGGTAACAATTCAGAATATAGCATTAAAGAAATCGGGGCATATTTTTCAGTTAACCAAATTTCAAGAAGTGATTTTAAAAATTTTGATTTTGTACCACAAGTAAAGAGTATTTTTTTTTTGACAGATACATCCAACTGGATTTTAGTAAGCGGTTTATTTGTGGCTAATGGAGGGGAAGAATACATTACAATCGGAAATTTCAGAGATTCAACCACAACAGATACACTTAATACAAATGTAATTCATCCAGTTGGTGAAAACTTTGCATATTACTATATAGACGGTATAGTATTAGAAGAATACATTGGTCAAGATAGTTATCCAAACGTATTTACACCAAATAATGATGGTGATAATGACTATTTTAATGTTAACACAGATTACAAAAGAATAACTGTGATTAACCGTTGGGGTAACGAAATTTGGCAAGGAACAACAGGGCAATCTTGGGATGGAAAAACACAAGATGGTAATGATGTAATTGAAGGTGTTTACTTCTATATAATTGAAAGTGAAAGTGAAAGTAAAAAGTATCAAGGTTTTGTTCAAGTAGTAAGGTAAAATCTTATTACAAATGATACATAAAAAAATAAGTGTGCTGTTAGGCACAATGGCATTAACCACAATGGTTTATGCTCAACAAACTCCAACAGGAACCCCAGGGAACAGTAGTGACTGGAGAAGAGGAGGAAACCTTGCTGCTCCTCCAGGATTAGGAGGAACTAATAACATTTTTGGTACAATGTGGAATAGTCCGATTTATACGGTTACGAACGGAGTCACCAGAATGCGACTTAATCCAAATTTAAGTCAAAACATAAGTGTCTACAACACAAATAACTTAAATGGCTACTTAGGGCTGGGCACATGGAATCAACCAGCAGCACCTTTTGCTAACTAGTCAACCCTTAAAAAGTATTTAACTATCTGATTGTTAATAATATAATATTTAAAACATTGCGATTTATCTACAAGTTTCGTATCTTTATTACTTAAAAGCTTGCAGATTTATATGATTTTTAAGACACATTTTAC
>JANNWW010000196.1:0-1775 GCA_031409255.1 Crocinitomicaceae bacterium | reverse complement strand
ACACGGATACAGAGCCAAAAGTTTATTCAAATATGGGCTTGAATACATCGCCAATATCTTGTTAAAACCTCAAAAACAACTAGATGTGGATATTTACCAGTTTTTGTCATGTAGTTAGTGCATATTTACTTATTTGTTTATTTACAAACTTCATTATTGTATGTCCCGAAACATCAGTAAAATTAGGAGTAGTAAGTAATTTTGCTTATTTGCATATTTACTTATTTGTTTATTTACAAATCTCTTTATTAGGAATATCATAAAACATCAGTAAAACAAAGAGAAGTAAGCAATATTGCTTGTGTACAAATTTACCTCTCCTCTAATTTCTCCAGTTGATTCCCGAGCAAATTTACTAAGCCAAAGCTTATCTAAAGCTAAATATCTGTCACCAAATCGTGCTTCTCAATCAGTTTTCTCAAATTTATCAGCGCATAGCGCATTCTACCCAATGAAGTATTAATTGAAACACCTTGCAATTCAGAAATTTCTTTGAAAGATAAGTCTTGAAAAATACGCTGGTCAATTATTTCACGCTGACTTTCAGGTAAATGATTCAATAACTCAACCATCTGATTCTCCAATTCATCGCGCGTCATTTTTTGCTCAACGTTTAAATCTTCTTGTTTCAATATTGAAAAAATATTAAAGTCCTCATTTTTAGACGACGACTCACTAATCATTTTTACACGAGATGTTTTGCGGAAATAATCTATTACCAAATTCTGCGCAATTCTTAGTGCCCATGGTAAAAACTTACCTTCTTCGTTGTAATTTCCAACTTTTAAAGTATTGATAATTTTGATGAATGCATCCTGAAACAAGTCATTCGTCAAATCTCGGTCTTTTACTTTCAAATAAATTGAACGAAAAATTCTGTCTTTGTAACGATTTAGCAAAACTTCGAATGCAGCCTCTTGACCGTTAATGTATAATGAAATGAGTTCTTGATCGTCTAAATGTTTAATAGCCATAATTCCACTTTTTTAAAAAGCAACAACAGTGTTCGTTATTTTCTTTGTTTTAATTAAGTAGAATTCCTTCTATAAGCAATAATTTAGTTAAACATTATTTTTTGACAAGTACGAAGATAAGTTAATTTTTCATAAAAACAATTCTTCAGACGCAATATACTAATGCAATAAAACGCAAAAGGTTGGAAAATGGTTGGTGGAAATATTAAAAAAAATAATTTAACTTAGAAAAAATAAAATTTCAAAAACTGAATCGCCTTTGTTTTGTTAACTTTACACAACGAAATTCTTCGGATTTAAATTTATCATGGCTGAAAAATATATTCATGTAAAAGGTGCACGTGTTAACAATCTAAAAAACTTAGAAGTAAAGATTGAACATGGAAAATTAACGGTTATTACCGGTCTTTCTGGTTCAGGTAAATCTTCACTTGCATTTGATACGTTATATGCCGAAGGTCAGCGAAGGTATATTGAAAGTCTTTCCTCATACGCTCGTCAATTTTTGGGTAAATTAGATAAACCCGAAACCGATTTCATTAAAGGAATTTCTCCTGCAGTTGCCATTCAACAAAAAGTAATTTCTACGAATCCGCGCTCTACAGTTGGAACAACTACTGAAATTTACGATTATTTAAAAGTCCTTTTCGCACGAATTGGTAGAACAATTTCTCCAATATCAGGCAAAGAAGTTCAAAAAGATACTGTTGCAACTGTAATTGATTACATACACACGCTTGAAGACGGATTGCGTTTATTGATCTGCGCTCCACTTAAAAATGTGGAGAAATATGGCGCTGA
>JANNWW010000195.1:0-13699 GCA_031409255.1 Crocinitomicaceae bacterium | reverse complement strand
TTATGTCGCCACCACGATTAATTTTATAAAAATTCGCATCGTTTTCAATTAGTTGTGATTCACTTAACAGTAAATTTTCTTGGCTACCACTTTTTCCGAGTGTAAAAACATGCGGATGCTCACAAAACAGCAAATGATTCTTCGTTTCTTCAATTGAAGTTTCATTTCTACGTTCAATTTTTAAAGCAATTGTTTCGGCAAAGAGCTTTTCTTGAAATGTCCAAGCTTCTTGGTAATCAATTAGTCCCAAGTCTTCAAAACGCACAATTGGTTTCTTGTTCATTTTAAAATTCTAGGTAAACAAATGCTTTGAATGAATCTGAGGCGGCCTGATACATGCAAATTATCGCGAAAGCAACTAATACCATTTGGGCAAGCATTGGAATTCGGGTAAAATAATTAACAGTTTCGTCTTTCCATTTTTGAGGCGCCCAATGCAGAAAGAAACCAATTGCCATGAGTGTAAACACAGGACCAAAATTCCAAATAAGATTTCCTAAAGTTTCCCATTTGAAATTAAAATTCGCAAACATATTATTTAAGAAATCGATTGGTTTTCCGGGTTCTTTTAGGCGGAACCAAATTCGGGTGAATGTAATAAAGTTAAATGTGAGTAATACTTTCCAAAAATGAACCAAGAGCCAAGAACTTTTTTCGTAGGGTGAAATTTTCTTCCAATAATTATAAAAAATGAGCGCTGCGCCGTTCATTGCTCCCCAAATAATAAAGTTTTGTGTTGAACCATGCCATAAACCGCCCACAATCATAACAATTAACAAGTTCATATCTCGGTGCATCCAAGCTTTCATTTTTGGAGAAATAAGCAAGGCAATTGCATATACGCACATGAGTCCGAAGAACGCAAAAATCCATTCATACCAACCTGTAATAAAGAACAAGAAAACAAAAATGATAAAAACTGCAATGTAGGTTCCAATCGTTCCTTTCTTATTACCTCCTAACGGAATATATAGATAATCGCGGAGCCACGATCCCAAACTTTTGTGCCATCTGCGCCAGAAATCTGCAACAGAATTTGCTTTGTAAGGAGAATTAAAATTCGGCAATAATTCAAAACCCATCAGTTTTGAAATGCCAATTGCAATATCTGTATATCCTGAAAAATCGCCATAAATTTGCAAAGAATAGCCCCACATTGCTATAACTGACACGAATCCGGGGTAGCTTTCGGGCGAATCTACCACTTTGTCTATAAAATGAACTGCAATGTAATCTGCCAAGATAATTTTCTTCATTAATCCTTTGCAAATCATGAAAATAGCGGACGAAAATTCACTTTTATTTAGTTCGAATGGTTTGTAAATTTGAGGAATAAAATCGCGGGCACGCACAATTGGACCCATAATTACATGCGGGAAATAGGTAACATAAAATGCATAATCCCAAAAGTTTTTTACAGGTTCAATTTCCTTTCTATAAATATCTACAACGTACGAAATAGATTGAAATGTAAAAAAGCTAACTCCGGCTGGAAGGAAAATTGTTAAGGCAAAAGAATCGTTTCCAAAAAAGCTATTTCCCATTTGTGCGAACCAATTCACGACCTCATATTTTGTGTGGAATAACTTATTAAAAGATTCTGTGAAAAAATAGGAATATTTGAAATATGCTAGAAAAAACACGTTGAAAATTGCAGAAAAAGCAATAATCCATTTACGTTTTTTATCTGAATTCTGATTGAATATTGCCTTTCCAAGAAAGAAATTTACACCAATCGATAAGCCAAGTAAAAGAACAAATAATCCAGATGTTTTGTAATACAAAAACAAACTGACAACAGTAATGAAGATACTTCTAACAAGTTGGTGTTTGTGTAAATAGGTAAATAAAGCAAGTATAAAAATGAAAAACAACCAAAAATCTAAACGGTTGAAAACCATTGTATCCATTGCTTCAAAACTAAATATGCGGTGTAAGCGTTCCATTCAAATTTATTCTTTTTTTATAGGTTTACGGTTGGCCATTTGTTCCAACATTTTTTCAAAGGAATCGATAAACAACTCAGCTTTTAAATGGTAGCCAACAGATGTAAAATGAACCATATCTGCTTGCATTAATTTATTGTCGCGCCAAGTTCTACTTGAGCCCAATTCTCCCATTACGCCGTATAAATCCCAAACGGCACACTCATATTTTATAGCGAGTTCAATAATTACTTCCCGTTCTCGGGCAACATTTCGGTTTGGATATTGTTTCCGAAATGCAGCATCATTTGGAACTGTCAATAAAATTGCACAATTTGGATTTGCACTCAGTACTTTAAGAATTAAAGCTTCTAAATTCTTTTTGTAGATCTCAGGTTTGAAGGATTCATAAGGCACATTCGCATCATTTGTTCCAACTGAAAAAGCAAAAAAATCGGGTGGAGATTCATGTAATTGTTCTTCAAAATTTTTATTTCCAAGGTAGGTTGATAAACTTGCGCCATTAATTCCGATTGCAGTATAGGAAACACCTGGTTTAGCGTTCGATAATTGCACACCATGAATTTGAAGCGGATAAGCGTTGTCTATTGTGCGAATAAATTGCAAATTAAATGTGTCAACAGGATCAGTGAAAACCGTTTCCGTGTAGCCCATTGTTTCGTTGTGGTAGCGATCTACAACTAAAATTTCATCGCCTGCAAAGTTCAATTCATACGGAAACTTGCCTTTGTTGTGGTAAACACGAAGTCTTGTAAAACCTGGTTTCACTAATGTTTTATCGTATTTAAAACTAATTTCCACAAGTGAATCTTGGGTTTCAACATAAGCACCCAAGAGTCCGTAATCTGAATCATTTGCCCGATCAGAACCAACACTTTTATAACTCTTCCATTTATTTGGGGAAAGAAATTCGTAGTTCCAAGGGTTGTTTGTTTTTGCTAAATCGAACGGAAAAATTAATCCGCGTTCACCAGGAAGATTGCTCCAATTTGATTGCAAATAAGTGCGAATGTCGTGTGTGTAAATATCTGCCTGAAGGTGCGAACCGCCAATATGGTAAAAGTTCAGTTTGCAATCTTTTCCCTTCACCATTGCTCTAAATTCTTTGTGGAAATATTCCCAGTTTTTACTAGATTCAGTATAAAAGCGGTAATTATTATTCTGAAATTGAATAAACGGATATTCGCTACTTTTTGAAGAATCTATTCGAATAAATTTCGGATATTCGTATTTATTGAGTGGTGTTAATCTGACAATTTCATTCACCTGCGATTTAGACCCACAAGAAATAAGTAGGAACAAAACAAAAAGTGTGCTTGCAGAAATTTTCATCCAAAAATAATATCTCTCAAATTTCATACAAATTATTGGCCATTTTGCCATTTTACATATTCAGCACTAAATGCATCAAAGAATAGTTGCGCTGCAATGCTAGATCCGCGGTTGCTGAAATGAATATAATCTTTACCAGCTAAACCTTTTTCAACCCAACTGGGCATCGAGTTTAAACCGCCCATTGCTTCAAATAAATCCCAATATGAACCACCAACGTCTTTAGTTACACGTTTCATTTCGCTCGTTAAAAAAGGAATCATTTTGTAAGAAACCCATCCGTTAATGGTGTTTGTAGACATGTCGCTCGGTCCAATTACTACAATTGCTGCTGAAGGGCGTAATTTTTTTATGGTTGAAAGTTGACTTTTAAATTGGCGCGCATAACCGCGAACGGCAGAAGAATCTTTTAAATAAGGAACCGTATTTCCGCCAAACTGCATAATTACCATTCCAACATCTAAATCGTCGTACATTTTTGAACATGTATTTTGATCTATTTTGCCAAAAAAAGTTCCACTCGATCCGCGCATAGCAATGTTGTCTACAAAAACACCAAAATCTGATTCTAGTGAAAACCCAATAATTGTTGGACTAACTGTTGCCGTAAATTCGTAGCGCAATTTTGATGGAGTAGAAGGGAAGTCTAAATTCAAGACATGGTATTTTCCATCGTTAATTAAACTGTCTTCATGAATTACCTCTGTTCCTTTGAATACTTTTATAGCACAAGGTTTTAGGCAAGAGGTGTAAAACAACTTTACTTGATTGAATTTTCTTGCGCGCTCGTATGCAGAACCAGAAGGTTGAATTTCAATAAAAGCAGTCTTGAAAGAAGTGGTGTTTGCCATTGTTGCACTGTCCATTTCAGGCGTAAATCGGGCGGCAGTATTCATGGAACCGTATCTTCGAGATTTGAGTGAACTTCCGCCAAATGCAGTGTAACGCATAAAATTAGGTGAAAAACTTTGCTTATATGTTATGGTGTTGTATACATTGTTTGCAGGAATTGTTCCAGGTCCGTTTCCACCAAATTGTGCTTGTAACTTTTGACGAATATAAGCCGTCATTCGATCTCCTTCAATTTGCGAATCGCCGTAGTGTAAAACACGAATTTTTTCACCGTTTACAACTTCTTGTAGTTTTTCAAAAAAACGGTGAAGATTTTGTAATCCAGATTCAGCATACTGCAAACTGGTTGAAGATTCTCCGTTCATTGTTCCACCGTCTGGACTTCCCATTGAACCATTCGATTTGAATGTGTTCTTGATTTGTTGTTTGGCCGAAATATTATCTACATTAACGGTGTCGACTAAAATAATTGAAGAAATATCTTTTTTTTCCACCTTTTTTTCTGGAGAATAAATGGCTTGATCATTTATAAAACGAACATCAAAACCACCCATTGAAAAGGAGTCTTCTTTTACCAATAATGAAAGTGGAAACAAGAGTCCAAAAACTCCTGCTACAAATAATGCCACTTGATATGGTTTGATTTCTTTCTTGTTCATTGAAAAAATTGTGCGAAAAAGCCTACAAAGATAGTATTTTCTTCAGTTTATTAACACCGAAAATTAAAGTGTTATTTTTGTTGAACTTACTGAAGCGAATACTGTTCTTAAAAAGAATTGAAAACTTCAAATTTCTGAAACAGTGGAAACATATCAAAACGAACTCATTTACGAAACAAGTTTATACTTGCAACAACACGCAAAGAACCCAGTTAATTGGTTGCCTTGGTCAGATGATGCGTTCCATAAAGCTGCAACTGAAAATAAATTAGTCTTGGTTTCTATTGGCTATTCTTCTTGTCACTGGTGCCATGTAATGGAACACGAATCGTTTGAAGACACAGAAGTTGCCGCTTTAATGAACAAATATTTTGTGTGCATAAAAGTAGATCGGGAAGAGCGACCAGATATAGACCAAATTTATATGAACGCCGTTCAGCTAATGACACAAAGAGGAGGTTGGCCGTTGAATTGCTTCACAACAGCCGACAGAAGACCAATTTATGGAGGGACTTATTTTCCAAAAGATCAATGGATGCATGTGTTGCAATCTTTACAGCACGTTCAAACAACTGAACCACAAAAAATTGAAGAATATGCAAGTGAATTAACAGAAGGAATTCAGCGAAGCGAGTCAATAATACGAAATGAAAACGCAAGTGTAATAGACGCCTCTAAACTTGTCTCTTTGGTTGAAAAGTGGAAAAGCAGAATGGATTTCGTTTATGGAGGAGCAAACGGAGCGCCTAAGTTTCCGCTTCCGAATAATCAGATTTTTCTTCAGTTTTATGAACGTTTTAAAAACGATTCTGACATGCAAAAATATGTAGATTTAACGCACGAGGAATTAATTCGTGGAGGAATTTACGATCAAATTGGTGGTGGTTTTTCACGTTATTCTGTAGATCAGTTCTGGAAAGTTCCACACTTCGAAAAAATGCTTTACGACAATGCACAACTAATTGAAAGTTTGGCCTATTCGCTTTCTAAAACTGAAAATTTAGAATATAAATTTGTTATCAATCAATCTATAGAATGGTTGAAACGGGAAATGAAAGATGCTGAAGGTTATTTCTATGCTTCGCAAGATGCAGATTCAGAAGGAATTGAAGGTAAGTTTTATGTTTGGAAGTTTGAGCAAGTTCAGGAAGTGCTAGCAGAAGATGCTGTTTTATTTTGGCAACTCTTCAACCCTGAAAACAAAGGATATTGGGAAGAAGAAAATTGGGTGCTTTTGCGAACTGAAAGTTTTGAATCATTTGCAAAAAAAAACAACATTTCGATCTTTAAAATTGAATCGTGGATTGAAAAAATGCGTCTTTCTCGCTCAGAACGAATTGCTCCGGTTACAGACAAAAAAGGACTTGTTGCTTGGAACATGCTTTTGGCAAGCGGATTAATTTACGCTGGATTGGCTTTAAAAGACGATGCAATAATTGCTCAAGCGGAAGGAATTATAGCCTGGTTCGAAAAAACGCAGCTTTTAGCGAATGGAGAAATCTTGCGAATTCGTCAAGCAGGCAAATCAAGTGTGAAAGGATTTTTAGATGATTACGCATTTGCAATTAAGGCGTATACCGACGCTTATTCCATCTGTGGAAAATCAAATTACCTAGAAAAAGCGCTCGAACTGAATAACTTTGTTCACACACATTTTTACGACTCAGTTTCGGGAATGTATTTCTACACAACTTCAAACGCAGAGCTAATTGCACGTAAAATGGAACTGAACGACAATGTTATTCCGGCAACGAATTCTGTTATGGCGAATAACTTATTGACCCTGTTTCATTTAACAGACAATTTTGATTTCGAGAAAAAAGCACTACAAATTCTTGCTAATGTTGCTGATGGAATGGACCAATATGGTTCGGGTTATTCCAATTATGCCTTGTTGCAATTGCGAATAGAAGTGGGTGTAACAGTGGTAAAAATTCCAAAAAATGGAAGTCGAGAGAAATTAAATTTGTTCAATTCTCCTTTCTTCTTTGTTTCAGAACATGCTGAAAGTTTTTATCAGTTGTGCGCAAATGGCAGTTGTTCTTTGCCTCTAAAAACTGAGGAAGAAGTGCTAGAAACTTTGACAGTCGTTAAGATACCAAACAACTAAAAACCAGACGCAACTAATTTTTACTTCAACAACTCTGGAAACGCAGACTTAAATTTATTTAAACGTGGAATAGAAACTTGTTGCACGTATCCGCTTTCAGGATGTGCTTTTTCATATCCTTGGTGGTATTCTTCTGCTTCATAAAACACGGTAAGTTTTGAAACTTCTGTTGTAATTTGACTAAATTTTTTCTTTTCTTTCAATTCAGCAATGTATTTCTCTGTTGCTAATTTTTGGTAATCGAATTCATAAAAAATGGCAGAACGGTATTGTGTTCCAGCATCTGGTCCTTGTCGGTTAAGAGTTGCTGGGTCGTGCGAACCATAGAAAACCTTTAAAAGAGTTTCATAGCTCACCTTTGTACTGTCGTAAATTACCAAAACTGCTTCTGCATGTCCGGTTGAACCAGAACAAACTTGTTCGTATGTGGGGTTTTTAATTTGTCCACCACTGTAACCCGAAATGGCATTGTCTACTCCAACAACAGATTCAAAAACGGCTTCCACACACCAAAAACATCCGGAGGCAAAAACTGCTTGTTGCATGTTTGTTTTAATTTCCGACGAATTATTTTTAGAAGTTTCTTTTGTTTCCTCTTCTTTTTCAGTGTTTTGCTGAGAAGAAGCACAGCTAGAAGCGAGTAATAAAAGTGTAATTAATGTAAGAATTTTCATTTTCATGTTGTTGATTTTGTTTAAAATTACAAAAAAGCAGTGTTTTCTTATTCAAAATACGAAAAAAAGTGTGGTGTAGATTTAACTATTTCATAAACTGTGCTTATATTCGCATCCTCAAAATAAATACGAAATAAAATTCGACATGGCAGTTATTGGAAAAATACAAGATAAAGGAAAGTACATTTTAATTGGACTTGTAGGTTTATCACTTCTATTATTCATCTTCTCAAGTTTTTTTGATGTTATCGGAAGCTCGCAAGCAGACTTAAATCAAGGAACAATTGATGGTGAAAAAGTGAGCGATAAAGAATATTTCGACAATTGTGCGCAATTTATAACAAACGATTCGCTTCAAGCTGCTCAGCAAAAACAAACTTATGGTGAAAAAGAACAAGATGCTTCTCGGGACAAAGCTTGGCAAGCAACTGTAGACAAAATTCTTGTTGACCGAGAGTGTGAAGCATTAGGAATTGATGTTACAGACAACGAGTTGAACGATTTTTTCTACGGAGAAAAAGGGTTTACTTTAATGCAAGATGTTGCAACAAACCCACAGTTTCTAGGTCCGAATGGTGCGTTTAGCAAAGATAAATTTGCTGCTTTTTTACAAGAACGCGACAAAGAGAAAGACCCAGTTAAAGCTGCTCAATGGCAAATGACGAAGAAAAGCTTTAAGCAACAACGCAAACGCGAGAAATATATGCAATTTCTTTCTTCTGCTGCTTTTGTTACAAAACTAGAAGCTAAAAACGAATACTACGCAATGAAATCTACAAAGAACATTTCGTTTGTATTGTATCCTTTTCGCGATATTTTAGACACAGATGTGAAAATTACAGATGCGCAAGTTTTAGCGTTCTATGAGCTTAACAAAGAAAAAAAGAAATACGAAGTATTGGCTGGTAGAGATGTAACTTATTTTGATATCACTATTGAACCTTCAAAAGAAGATATCAAAACGTTTAATACTAAAATGAACGAACGCAAAGCTCTTTGGATGGCTGCTGCTGACGATTCTGCTTTTGCAGTAACGAATGGCGGATTCTATACAAAAGATCACCGCGCAACTTTCCGCCCAGAAGGCGATGCAAAAGCACAACAAGGAATGACATTCCCTGCAGCAATGGATACTGTTTTCAAAACTGCATCTATTGGACAATTAATCGGACCATACGAAGACCAAGGACGTATGCGTTTGGCTAAAGTTGTTGACTTCAATTCAAAATTGTGCAAAGTTCGTCATATCTTAATTGAAGCGAAAAAAGGCGACGCTGCTGCTGAAGCGATTGGGAAAAAATTATCTGACAGTTTAATGAAAATTGTAAATACGGCTAATTTCGAAGATTTAGTAAGAAAATATTCAAAAGACCCAGGGTCAATTGAAAAAGGAGGTGTTTACGAAGATTTCTTAGATTACGAAATGGTTCCTGAGTTTTCAAAATTCTCTACAGACGAGCCAGTTGGTAAAATTGGAGTTGTAAAAACTGATTTTGGTTACCACATTATTGAAGTGTTAGGCAGAAAAGAAGTTCGTTACCCGATCTTGTCAATTATTGATGATCAATTGGTTCCTTCAATGCAAACGGAAAACGACATTCTTTCAAAAGCAAATTCTTTATTAGCTAAAATGGATGTTCGCTTAGCAAGTAAATCAGACCCACAAGCAAAAATTGCTGCTTTTGATACTTTAGCTCGAAAAGAAGGATACTACGCACGCCCAATTCGATTAACAGAAGAAGCGCCGAAAGTAACTGGATTTAACACAATTGCTGCTTCGAATAAAATTTTAGAATTGGCTTTTAACGCTGAAAACGAAGTTGGAACTTTATATGGTTCACCAATTCGCGACGATAAACGCGTTGTTATTGCAATGCTTTCATCTAAACGTGAAAAAGGTATTCCTGCTTTACATGATAACTACCAAACTTTCCGTTCAGATGCTATTAAAGAAATTAAGGCAAAACGTTTGAAAGCAAAAATGGGGAACGTTACCAACTTAGAAGCATTAGCTAAAAAAGGAAAAACTACTGTTATGAAAGCGGATGTAACTTTTGGTAATCCTTCTATTCAAAATGCAGGTTACGAATTAAAAATTGTTGGTTCACTTTTCTCGGGTAAAGTAAAAGATGGTCAAACAATTAAACCAGTTATTGGAGATGCCGGAGTTTACCTTATTCGCGTTAACAAAACAACAAAAGCACCGGTTGTTAAAAACTACACTGCTGAACAAGCGTCGTTGATGCAAGCAGCTAAACAATCGTTTCAATCTGCAACATATGCTTTACAACGTAAATTGAAAGTGATGGACAACCGTGGTTTATCAATGATTGGAATTGAAAGAGAATAATTGAATTTTCTAAATATAATTTCAAAGGCTGTTCGAAAGAATGGCCTTTTTTGTTGCTTAATTTTCAGGTAAATGTTTTACTTGTAGAAATCGCGGTTCTGAATAAAAACCCATCGAAGCGAAGCATAAAAATTATTTACGTTCACAAACGGATCGTCTTTGGTGCGAATGTGCGCGCCTAACTGAAAATGTGCTTGTGCAAATTTGTATCCAATACAGGGCGAAATTCCAAAGCGGTGACGGTTGTTAAAATCTGTTGTCCAAGAAGCTCTGGCTCCATACGTTAAATTTAATCGGCCAACTTTGAACCAATAACCAAGTTGCGATCCCATTGTTTGTTGTTTGAAATTGTATTCCAACAAAAAGGAGGCAGCGTGCGTTTGTGGTTTCACCAATTTGAGTTGCTTTACTTGAATTTCAGCTCCTAGGTTAATGTTGAAATATTTGCCTTTTTCAACACCAAGCAACGGACCGCTTTTGCGCATCTTGAGTTTTGACTCAGGTAATTCGAATCCTTTTTTCTTTTGTGAAAAAGAAGCAACGGCGATCAATAAACTACTTATCAGAATTATATTTCTCATGAATTTCTAAAATTTGTTTTGCATCTTGGGCATCTATTCCTAAACTATCAGCGGTTTGCTTTGCTTTTAAAATCTGATCTATTGTTAAGCCAGTGCTGTCTTTTTCTGTTTGTAACGCATTTTTTAAGAAAATGGTACTCTTTCCGAGTGCGGGAACTGTTGAGGTAGAAACTTTCAGAACGGGTTCATACAAAATGGAACTTTGTTTCGAATCTTCTGGAAAAAAATGTCCTTTCTCATCGTAAGATTCAACTAAAACCAATACAACGCTAATAAAATAAAGTGCTTTGAGCGAGCCGAAAATCATTCCCAAGAATTTATTTACTGTAGAAAGCTGCACTACTTTAATCATTTTTTCGACAACTTTTCCGCCAAAATAAATTGCTGCCCCAACACCTAAAAAAGTAATAGTGAATGCAATTACAGGCATGTAAGGAGAATTGAACCCGAACGAGTTTTTTAACCAATTGGCAGTTAAATCGGAGAAATGAATTCCTACATAAATGCCAACTAACAAAGCTAGCAAGGTAAATAATTCAATAATTAATCCGTTTTTAAATCCTTTGTATCCGACATACAAAACGGGCACGATAATAATGATGTCTAAAAAATTCATGTTTAAAAATAAGCACAGCGCTTGTTGTTATTACGGGCTTATAAAAAAGAAACCCACGTTCAACTGTCAACAAACAAAAAAAATCAACCCGAGAGTTGACTTTTAATAACATTTTTATGGACTCAGCTTATATTACGCGATGTTGGTAAACACTTGCTGAATATCGTCGTCGTCTTCAATTTTATCTAACATTTTCTCTATATCTACCAATTGTTCTTCTGTAAATTCAACCGGAGTTGTGGGAAAGCGCTGTAAGTTAGATTTCGAAACTTCTAATCCTTTATCTTCTAATGCTTTTGAAAGCGAACCAAATGAGGTGTATTCGCCATAAACAAAAACAGTTTCGTCTGTTACTTCAATTTCATCTAAACCTGCATCAATTAGTTCGAGTTCGAGTTCTTCTGGATCTAAGTTGTCTGTTTTCACCAATTCAAAAATAGATTTACGGTTAAACATAAATTCAAGCGAACCGTTCGGAACAACTGCTCCGCCTGCTTTATTGAAATAAGATTTCACATTGGCAACAGTGCGCGTTGGGTTGTCTGTGGCGCATTCTACATACACCAAAACGCCATGCGGACCCTTTCCCTCATAATCTACCTGTGTGAAAGAAGCAATGTCTTTTTGATCTGCGCGTTTAACAGCTGCCTCAATATTGTCTTTGGGCATGTTTTCTGCTTTCGCATTTTGAATTGCCGTTCGCAGTTTTGCATTAGTTGCCGGATCAGTTCCGCCTTCTTTTGCGGCCATTGTTATTGCCTTTCCTAATTTTGGAAATAACTTCGACATTTTGTCCCAACGTTTTTCTTTTGCAGCTCTGCGGTATTCAAATGCTCTTCCCATGATATGTATCTTTTGCTAGTTGTGTTCAGTATTCTTTATTTGACGCGAATTTAAAGATTTGTTAGCAAAAATGGAGACGAAAAAGAGATAAATTGTTTCATTCGGTTTACTATAACGAATTAAATAGTTGTTAACCACCACTGATTTGTAATTTGGTCTTCCTACATTTGTCAACTAAGTTGCTATGGTATGAAATTAAGTCTTCTAATAATTGGGTTTTTGTTCGTTTTTCAATCGTTTTCTCAAAATTTGGGATACATTGAATACGACATTGAAGTGAAAGGAATTACACCTGAAATAGATAAAGGTGCGTTAATGTTGGTGAATTCCAAGATGCGGGTTTCTTATTCGCCAGATGCTATTCGCCAAGATTACAAATTGGGAGAATTGTCTACTAAAACAACCATTTTGAACAAAAAATACAACCAATCTATCTTTTTCGAAGATGGACAGAATGGAAAAATTGCAATTATTGGAACCAATGATGAAATTTCTTCAATGGCAGTTCAAGACACCAATGTTGCTTTACAATTTTTTGAAGATCAGAAAATTATTTTGGGTTTTAACTGCAAAAAAGCAAGCTTAACTTTTCCTTCCGGCGAAGTGGCAGAATATTGGTACACAACAGAGTTTCCTGTAAAATTTCCGGAAAGCAATTTTTTTAATTCAAAAATTCCGGGAATACCACTCGAATTTTCAACAGTTGCAAATGGTTATTTCATGCGTTTTAAATGTGCTAATTATTCCGAATCAATTGAAGATCCAGAAAACTATTTTGCACCAATTGTTTCAAAAGAATTCACTGTAATCGATTTCAAATCTTATCTTCTTTATTTAGATATGGAGAAGAAAAAAATGTTGGAGAAAGAAGCTACACCTAAGAAATAAGTTTCAATTGAAAATGCCCAATTGAAAAAGTATGAATTGGAATAAAAAATAGTTTTCTATTTTACAATTCAACTTGTACAAATAATTTTTAGAAAAGTTGATTACTAATGCTTTCAATTAAATTTCTTCTAAAATTTCAGTTGCATTTATTTGGAATGAATTAGCTAATTGAAATAAATTTTTTAGTGTAAAATTTTGTTTCCCTTTTTCTATTCTTTGAATTGAACGAACATCAATTTCGCACATTATTGCTAAATCTTGTTGTGTTAAATTCCTTTCCAATCTCAGTTGAGAGATTTTTACACCAATAGCTATAAGCTTTTTTGTATGAAGTGAATTTTCCACTGTCAAAACTCACTATGATTCTAAATAAAATGCACGACATATATTTCGTGTTTATATTTATTATATATTTGATTGAATTTTTTAAGTTTATTTTTTGAAAAAAGTTTCCTTGAATAATAAAATCACACAACCAATATATTCTACATATATTAATTACTAATAAATTAACTAACTCTATGAAAACCAACTCATTTAAAAGAACTGCCTTCGCGCTTACACTAGCAGCATCATCTTCTCTAACAGTCATTTCACAAGGAACAACATGGAATCTTTCTGGGAATAACAACGGTAGTTCTTCAACTTTTTTAGGAACAACGACGAGCCAACCACTTATTTTTAGAACGAATAACACTGAAAGATTTAGAATTTCTCAAACTGGTCAGTTTACATTTACTGGTTTAGGAGCAACTGGAACAGGTTTTTTAACAACTAATTCAAGTGGTCAACTTCAACGAACAACTTTTCCAGGAACAACAAATCAAGTTTTATTGGGGAACGGAACA
>JANNWW010000194.1:0-2962 GCA_031409255.1 Crocinitomicaceae bacterium | reverse complement strand
TCTCCAAAAGGAAATTATTTTGTTTTCTGGAACGAAAAAACGAAAAACTATGTCATTCTAGACGTTGCAAACCCGAACGAAACATGCATAACTTGTTCAGAAAAAACAAATTGGTTAGAAGATTTGAATGGTCAACCATCTATGAGAGGGCCAATTGGTTTATTGGGCTGGACAAAAAATGAAACAGGTCTGCTAATTCAAGCTGAAAAAGCGATTTATCATTACGATATTGCTTCAAAAAAACTGACTAACACTACGCTTTCATTGCAAAAAAACGTACTCGATACAAATTACACGTTTGTATTATCAAACTTAACTTTCGATTCTATTTATGTGGAACCCACTTTGGAAGTGATGAAACAAATAGATATCAAAACTAAAAACCAAATCATTTACCGCATCAACGGAGAGTTCCCGAATGTAACATACACGCAAATTGAATCTTCCA
Organism: Crocinitomicaceae bacterium; assembly: GCA_031409255.1. GTDB lineage: Bacteria > Bacteroidota > Bacteroidia > Flavobacteriales_D > Crocinitomicaceae > Fluviicola. The sequence goes on along the minus strand of JANNWW010000194.1, from coordinate 2,514 downwards.
ATCATAGTTTTAATGGTTTCAAATTTGCTCGAAAAAGCTCAGAGCTACTTTATCAGAAAATGAACGTGAAAGAGTATCCAGATTTACATATTCAAACATTGGTTTCTGAATCAGGAAAGAAACTTACAACCGTAAATCCGCAACAAGAAGAATACAATTGGTCTACAAACGAACTTATTTCTTGGGAAAGTTATGACGGCTTAAAATTAGAAGGTATAGTTTATAAACCAGAAGATTTCGACCCAAATAAATCGTATCCGATGATAGTTTATTTCTACGAAATGCTTTCTGATGGTTTGCACAACCACGACACGCCAAGACCAACAGCATCTATCGTTTTTCCAACAGAATATGCCTCTGCTGGTTACATTGTTTTTATACCAAATATTCGCTACAAAGAAGGTCACCCTGCAAACTCTGCCTACGATTGCATTATGTCTGGAACTGATGCCGTTCTTAAAAAATACAACAATATTGATCCAAAGCGACTTGGTTTGCAAGGTCAAAGTTGGGGTGGATACCAAACCGCACAATTAATTACCATGACAGAACGTTACAAATGTGCTATGGCTGGCGCACCTGTTTCAAACATGTTTTCTGCCTATGGTGGAATTAGATGGGGGTCTGGGATCTCACGCCAATTTCAATACGAACACCTGCAAAGTAGAATCGGAAAAACTATTTGGGAAGCTCCTGAATTGTATATCGAAAACAGTCCGATTTTTCATCTACCAAAGGTGAAAACACCTTTATTGATAATGGCAAACGATGAAGACGGGGCAGTTCCTTGGTATCAGGGAATTGAAATGTATGTTGGACTTCGCCGTTTACAAAAACCCGTTTGGATGCTCAATTACAATGGTGACGATCACAATCTAATGAAAACTGCCAATCGTATCGATTTAAGTATTCGCATGCGTCAGTATTTTGATTATTACTTATTGAACGCTCCAGCACCAGCTTGGTTAATTGATGGTTTGCCTGCAATTGAAAAAGGGAAAACGTTGAAATACGAGTTGAATGATTAAACCTAAATTGAAAAAATTGAACTTTATTCGAATTCTGTTTTTGGGTTTTCTTGTATTAAATTCTTGTACAATTCAAAAAAAACTTCACTCAAGGGGTTATAATATTGAAAGGAAAAAATCATACAATTCTAAACTAGTAACGTATGAAGTAAAAAGTATTGACACAATTCAAGATAGAGCTGAAAGTTCACTGAAAAAAATTGTTGCGTTATCTATAAATGAAATTCCAAACTCTATTTCCAACAAGACTGTTATAAACTCAGACACAACAATCAAAAGAACCACAAAAGAAGAATTAAAAGCAGATAGTAATATTACAAAAAAAGTGAATTTAGATAAAAAAGAAGGCATTAATCAAAAAAATGGTTTTACGTTCTATCAACCAAGCGCCACTTTTTATGCAATGTTAGCTGATATTGGGTTTTTAATAATCTTACTTGGCTTACTTCTTTCTTTACTTGCAATCATTGACTTAGGAGTTGTGTTATTTGTAATTTGCGGCCTATCAATAAATATAGTTAGTGTAATTTATGGATTTTTAGCATTACAAGTAAACGAGGGTGTTTTTCCTGAATTCGCTCGAGCTACATTATTTAGCTTTGCTATATTTTGGTTACTAAGTGTTTTAGGAATCGGTATCTATTTACTATTCTTTAATTAACCTCGAACTTCTGCTCCAAACGCTGACCGTCTTGTGAAACAAGCACAAAAACATGTTTCCCTTTTTCGGGTTTTATTATTAGCTGATGAATGTTTTGGGTTGTTCCAAGGTACTCGTCGTCTAGGTGCCAATGAAGAATAGTTTTTGGGTTTGTGCAAATAACTTCTGAAACAATTTCTTTTTGAGTTGATGAAAAAGTGAAACTTGAACCAGCTCTCGGATAAATCATTTCAATTTCGAGTTTTTTATTCCCTGAAGAAGAATAAACAGGCATTACTTTGTAATCTAAATGCCGAATTTGGTAATATTTTTCCATCAAAAGTGGAAGCGAAAACCAAACTTTGTGTTCCATTAAATATGCTGGCAACTCGTTGTCTGTTACTCGGTGCTTTCCTCCTTTATCTGTATGAATTAACTGATGAAAAGAACATATAGGTGAATTGTCGCAGGTTTTTGGAATTTTCGACCATTTGGTTTCCAAACACAAATCGTTTGCTGGCATTCCACTTTGCACACACATTTTTCGTTTCGTCATGCCTGCACTTGGCTCTTTGAACCAATTTTTACTTTTTGGTAAGCGTTTGAAAATCGAAAACAAAATAGGTGCCGCCGCTTGAATTCCTGTTAAACCAGGTCTTCCTTCGCCATCTGCATTTCCAACCCAAACAGCAACCGTATAATTTGGAGTTACTCCAACGCACCACGCATCGCGGAAACCAAAACTAGTTCCCGTTTTCCATGCAATTTTCTGCGACGACGAAAAAGCACGCCACGCTCCGTCTTCGCCCGGTCTATTCACTTCAACCATGGTTTCAAAAGTAGAAT
>JANNWW010000193.1:0-13063 GCA_031409255.1 Crocinitomicaceae bacterium | reverse complement strand
CTTGGGTTGATTATAAATAAATCGTCAAAAAGTTTTTGAGTAAGTTTAGCAACTTCTGTTGGGTCATAATCGTTAGTATGGTATTTGTCATATAACTGCCCCCAATTTAGACCTTTCATTTTACTGTAATATTTCGGAAATACAGATTGAACCCATTCAATTATATTTCTAAAATGTTCCCACAACTCTTCTGCATTTTCATCATTTTGATGGTCTGCCATATACTGCTTAATATTGTCTTTAGAAATCCATCTTATAGCAGTCTCTAATCCTTTTCCTCTACTTTGATTTGCTTCAATATCAGTATATTTATTTGCTAAACCGTAAGCCGCACAATTACTTTTCATAAAATATCGCTTTGCACTGCTTAACCATTTTCCTGTGTAATTAGCATTCAATAATTCTTGGTCAGTTAAAGGTTCTCCTGCAATGTTAATAATAGAAAACCACTCTAATTTTTCTTCGGGTGTGCCTGAACATATATATACTTGTAACTCATAATCTAAAAAGTACTCTTTTTTTAAGTCTGATAGGTTATCATAGTTTTTAGGCATTTCTTCTATTAAAATTGAGAAAACCATATTAGCATATTGACAAATACTTATTGTTCGTTGTTGCCCATCTATAAGTTCGTATTGGTCTTCGGCATTTTGTGCCCAATACATTACATTTAATGGGAAATGTGTATGAGGATACCCACGCATTATGGTTTTAATTACTTCATTTCTTTGTTCGGGTTTATAAACAAATTCTCTTTGATAAGCGGGGCGAATATTTAGTCTTCCACCATATCCAACAACACCTTCTTCAGCATTATCTGTGAAATTTTCAATTATATCTCTTACTTTTATAAGCTTTAAATCTATCTTCATTTTACTTTCTTTTGATTATTATTCGTGAGTAAGGACAACTAGTAATACCACTTCTTGTATATGAAATATCAGTCCTACCTCTATAATTTTTGGTAACTCCAATTGTTTTTCCATAATTTCCAGTTGGGATGCCAATCAATTCAAATTGGTCTGGATTATACTTTTCTAAAAATGTATCAGGTACGCCCATCAAACCAAAATAGTCTTCGGGTATTTCACTTACTTTACCCACTTCAATTGCATCAAGATTATCGTACTTAATATATTCATCACTAGAATATTTTTTCCATAATATCATCTTCTCATCACGTTTAATAGTATGCAGGTTAGTAAACCAAGTAATTGCTGGGACTTTACCAATTTTTTTACCATTTTCAATTCTTATCCATTTTAGATAATGGTCAGGAAGGATAAATTCACAAGTAAGGTTAAAACCATAACCAGTCCAAATCTTATCAGACACAATGAGTTTAAATATTTCTTTTTTATGCAATGAGTTCATATTACCCATTATAATGAACTTCTTTTTATGGTCAATTAACTGAGCAACATATTCAAGAAATAAAGAGAATGGTGGATTTGTCACAACGATGTCGGCTTCTTTTAAAAGTTCAACACATTCTTTGCTTCTGAAATCTCCACTACCTTCCATTAGTTTTAGTGAATTACCATCATGTTTAAGTAAGTATTCTACATCTGATAAATCAATACTCCCATCTCCATTAAAATCTTTGACTTCTGTAATTTCAATTTTATAAGCATGCCTTGTATTTTTGCTCATCCCTTTTTTTAAGGTCGGTTCTACTTCAATTAGCGAAAGTTGTGAGCCTGCTATTGGACTTGGGTCAAAACAAGTAGCGATTAATTTTTTAAGCCCAAGTTGATTAAAGTTCATTGCAAAATACTTGAAAAAGTTACTCTCATAAGGGTCATCGCAATTACAAAAAATCACTTTTCCTTTAAGTTGTTTTTTATAATTAGATAACTCTTTTTCAACATCATCTAATTGAGTGTAAAACTCATCGTTCTTATCTTTTTTTGCTGTCCCTAAACTTTGATTTGCCATTTATTTGTCTATTCGTTTTGGTCGTAAATTTACGTTTTAAATTTCTATTTTCTGTCGGTTTGTTGTCGAGTTGTTGGTCTTCCTACACTTGCTTGTAACTTATTTATAGACGAACAAGGTACTGATTAAAACCTTACTCCACTTCCTTTTTCTTTCGTTTTAATTTGCTTCCAGCATCAAGGAAAAACAATGCTTTTACAGAAAATGAACTTAAATAAGGATTATCGAACAAGGTTTTAAAGGTGGTGAAATACGTTTCATTCGTTAAACTTTGAGAAGCGTAAATGTTGTATTTCCAGAAGAAATTCAACTCACTTCCGGGATACATTACCCATCTGAACAACAAATCTACCGTAAAAGCATTAAAACTAGTGTTGTGAACTTTTTGATTATCTGCATTTAAGCCCGAATAAGCGCTTTGCTCCAATCTTCCATCAGCTATAACATTCATGAAATAACTGTAATCTACTTGTTGCCAATAATGATTAAATTTTAGTGAACTAGAGATACGATTTGTGAAAACGTAGTTGAAATTAATGTTATTGGTAACAATATTTCTGTTGCGATTTCCCATAATTATTTCCTTCGAAAACGCGGTATCTTGCTGGTTTATCCATCCGTAATCGTTTTGCAAATATTCAATACTTGAACTCAAAACTAGCAGCGATTTATTTCCAAAACGCAAACGCGGACTGATGGTAAATTCTGTATTAAAAGTTTTACTTCGGTCTTTAAAAGTATATCCTCCATTAATATCTAAGGCATATTTCTTTGAATAATCGGAAGAATACCATCCGCCAAAATTAAAGTAAGCTGGTTTTAAAACTTCAACTCCAAAAACGCGTGTTTCATAGAAATCGTGTTCTGTAACTGGGTTCGAATTAATAAAAATTCCAGTTGAAAGAAAGTTGCGAAACGTTCCAATTAAACGTATTTTAATTTCAGTACTGTTGAACCTGTTTGGGTTATAAATTCGGCTATATAAACCTTCATAAGAAATGGTTCTTCTTAAAAAACGTCCTTTTGGTTCAAAACCTGTCCAACTGTAAGCTGTCCATAATCCGCGGTAATTGTTTATTTCTAAATACCCCAATTCATTCGGGTCGAAGGTGTCGCTGTTTTCAAAATAACCAAGAGATGCGCGGTGTTCACCTGTTTCTTTTTCAATTCCGAGTTCCAAGTTATGCCCAAAAACTCGGTCTTCAAAAGAATTGATTGACGATTGTAGTTTTGCATTAAATGAATATTTTCCTTCCAAAAAATAAAGCGCTGTTCCGAAGGAAGTTACATCTGAAAAATGACCTTTATCTGACCGATAAACATGCGTATTTATAAGCGAAAGAGTGCTGTTGTTTTTAAAACTTTGCGACAATACACTTACGTTGTAATTACTCAAGGGGTGAGCTAAAATTCTTCCTTCGTTCCCGATTGAATCTGTGAATGAAATAAAGGATTTACCTTCAATTGCGTTGAAAAAACCAATTCCAAGTCCTTTTTTTGTTCTTCCAGAAATTTTGGTTGCATTTAACAGTTGCGCTTGAGAAGAGGCAAAAGTGACTGTTGCTCCAGAATTTGCTAACGAGTCTTGGAGAAAGGAATTATAAATAGGGTTTGCGCCAATTCGTCTGCTATAAAACACATCGCCAATTCCAAACAAATCTGTTCCTTCAAGGAAAAACGGTCTGTTTTCGTTGTATCTAATTTCAAATGGCCCCAGGTTTAGTAACAAATTATCTGAAACTGTTTGTCCGAAATCAGGAATCAAAGTTGCATCGAGCGTAAATGATTCACTTAAACCCAATTTCATGTCCATCCCAAAACGCGGTCTAAAGCGCCAATCTTGAGAATTAGTGGAAGAGTTGAAATTGTTTTCTAAATAGATGGTAGAATAAGGTGAAAATGAAAGTCGATATGGCGGAACAATATCTGAAATACCTTTCAAGAAACCTGCTTGAGTTATTTCGCCAACTACTTTTGGGTCTACCGCCGACCAAAACGACTGTTCACGTATTCTGCGAACGTGACGAATAAAATTAATCCGCCATTTATCTAAATCATTTATTGAAAAGCGAATTTGAGCAAAAGGAATTCTGAATTCAACAGACCACCCGGTAGTTGTTTTGGCAACTTGACTTTTCCAAACGGCGTTCCATGTATCATCGAAATCATTATTTGCTGCAAGTGCATCAACCTCAACTCCTGCGGCGGTTGTACAAAACCCGAAACCGTTTTGTCCCAAACCCCAAGGATCAATTGAAAACCCAAACCAATCGGCATTTCCTAAATCGTCTCTTTCTGAAAGAATTGTTAGAATTGAATCTGGATGTGGGTCATTAAGTTCAGCAGAAACATACAATGCATCATCGTCATATGCTACCCTAACTTTTGTTTCAAACCTAGAAGCCTCTCCAACATTTGGGTAATTTACAATAAAATTTGATGCAACAGCGAACTCTCCCCACTCCTCCGATGTTACTTTTCCGTCTAAAACAATAGGTTTTTTTACACGTGAAGCAACAGTTGTCTTTTGCCCAAAAGAAGCAAAGCAAAAAAAGAAATACAAGAAAAAAACCGTGTTTTTCATTTTGCAAAAATCGCAAATTAAATCCTTTAGAAGAAACTTTTTTATGTAAACGGTATACCTAATATTTAATAGGCAAAGCTGAAAACTTGTTTAGCTAAGCCGTATTGATGTTGAATTTTACTCCTATTTATAACTAAATCAACATGTTTCGGAGTTGTGGTGTATAAACTTTGACGAAAAAAAATAGATTTTAATTCACTTTTAATAAGCCAACCATCAGCAACTTTATTTATGTGAAATTTTTTTCCTGAAACAGAAACCGAATTGGAGTCTTTTAAAAGTATGAGTTTAGTTTCAATTCCAGTAAAGCGCTCATATTCTTTTGCGAAAAGTGTGTCTCTACGTTGAATTACGTTTCCATTTTCTTTTTCATAAAATGCATACGCTGTTTTTTCTCCAGAGCAAATGAATTGTATGTTATCTGAATCAAGCAGGTGACATTTATTTGCAAAGTTCGATTCATATCGTCCAAAAGAAAACAAAATAACTAAGCCAATTGAATAAACGCTTGAAAGAAAAATCAATTTTCGCCTTTCCAGAGCGAGTATCCATAAAATTAAACAAATCAAACATAGAAATAAATGAAAACCCGACAATTGAAATCCGTTCGAAATGGCACCCGGAATTGCATCAATCGTTTCTACCCAATATATTAACAGAAAAATCACAATTCCGAGAAGAAATGCTACAGTTTTAAGAAGAACAGCACTAAACACAGAGATAAGAAGGAGTAAACCGAGAAATAACAACGCGTTTCCTAAAATTAGAACACCTAAATTCGATAAAAAGAAATAGTTTGGAAATTGATGAAACCAATAAAGTATGAGTGGAGTGGTGAAAACAGTTGCAGCAAATCCGACGGCAGAACCCTTCCATATAAAATTGAGTGGTTTGTTTTTTACTTTGAATATACTTTCTATTGGATTTGTAAACAAAAACAACCCGAGCATTGCGGCATAAGATAATTGAAAGCCAATATCGAACAAATTCCAAGGGTTCCATGCCAAAAGTAGTATAGCAGAAAGAAACAAGTTATTTAAATTATTGACTGGTTTATTGAAAAGATGTGCTGAACTCAAAATTGTAAACATCACAACTGAGCGCATAACTGCAGCTGAGGCACCTGTTAAAAGTCCGTAAAACCAAATTAAACACAAAGCAATAACCAAAGCTTGTTTTTTCGATATAAATCGGGAAAACAAACCCAAAAAGAAAAGCAGAATCATTAAAATAATTCCAACATGCATCCCTGAAACGGCTAAAACATGCATGGTTCCGGTGTTTGTAAATGCTTCAACAACAGAATTGTCTAGAAGAGATTTGTCGCCTAAAATTAATGCGTTAGCAACTCCTGCTTCTCGTCCTGAAATAGTTTCTTGAATTTTCTTTTTAAAATATTGGCGTGTGATCCAAATGTAATAATTAATGGTTTTTTCTTGAGAAAGCGCTTCTAATCCTTCTGAACCAACGAAAGCTGAATACAATACACCTTGACTTGTGTAATAATATTTTGAATCGAATGCTCCCGGATTAACTGTTTCTTCGTGAGGTAAAAGCTGACATTTTATCAACAAAACTTCCTCTGGCTCGAAAGCTCTTTTTGGTTTATACAAAAACAGATTTGCCGAAACAGATTTTAATTCTTTCCATTTATCTCCTTGTTTTTGAGCCGTAATTTCAGCTTGAACCAATTGACCTTTCAATCCTTGGTCTTTCACATTGGTTAATTTAACTAAATAAACCTCTTCATTACTAGACACTTTACTCGAAATAGTTCGAACATCATTTAACGTAAAAAGGATGAACCCAAGAGTAAAAAAAACAGATGTAATAAATGCCAATCGAAAAAAAACACGCTTTTTTGTTTGCACCCAAGCAAAAAGTAAAGTAAGCAGGCTGAAGATAATAAGTCCTTGAAAGGTATCAAAACCAGTTGAAGAAAAAGAGCTGTATGCCACTGAAATTCCTAAAACCATTCCTAGAACAGGAAATAATAACGGTGTTGAAACTTTGTTTGATTTCATTTAGCGAAAATAAAAAAAGAATCAAGCAAATTGTCAAATGAAAAATAATTTGTTTCTTTACACAACTAATTTTAAAAATTTATGTCAGTGCATAGAAAATTTATTATACCCGTATTTACTGCTTCACTTCTACTATCTGCTTGTGGAGGCGGTTCATCCGAAGACGTTAAAGATGAGATCGAAAACGTAGACGGAAGTGTTGAGTCTGAAACAGAAGAAGTAGATTTTATTCTACCTCAACCAATCACTTTAGCTTCTCAATTAAAAGAATCTGGTCTTCCTTATGTTGAAGGAAAAGCAAATCTTACTTCTAATGAAGGTAATTATTCAAAGAAAATTGACCAATTGGTTAACTTGGGTGTTTACTCTACAGATTTAGCTTATTGTGCCATTAATGGAAAAACACAAGAAGCGCGTAATTATTTAACAACAATCCAAAAATTGGGAAGTGCTGTTGGTTTAGAAAGTGTTTTTGCAGACAAAGATTTGATTGCACGTTTCGATAAAAACTTGGGTAACCCAGGTGAATTAGAAAACTTAATTTACGAAATTCAAGAGCGTTCTGATGTATACATGGAAGACAATGACTTGCGTTACCTTGCTGCTGTTCAGTTCGCTGGAGCATGGGCTGAAGGAATGTATTTAGGAATAGATAATTCTAGAACTAAAAAAGACATTGGCTTGGCATTGGTTGAACAAATGAGTTTGTTGAAAAACATTGTTATAGGTTTAAAGGCTAATCCTGTTAAAGACGACAAGCGTTTAAATGAGTTAATTGCTAAATTCGAAGATGTATTAGCTACTTATCAAGGTTTTGCTTCTGTTAAATCAGTAGGTGGAAACGTAAATACACAAGTTCCAGAATTATCTGAAGCAGAATTCGGCAAATTATCGGCAAAAATTACAGCTTTAAGAAACAATATCGTATCACCATCTAAATAAACTATTATGAAAAAAATTACATCCCTATCAATTTTATTCTTTTCGTTTGTATTATTGATGAGTGCACGCGGAGAAGACAATGCATTTGATGCAGAAATTAACACCATCAAACAAGAATGCAAAGAGTTAATTAAAGAATGTCGTTACGAAGGTTCGAAAGTTACTTACTACAATGCTAAAAATGAAAAACAAACAAAAAGTGTTGAGTTATTCATGTTCTTAAAAAACGAATACCAAATTGCTATTTCAGCGAAAAAAGTTTCTACTCCTTTAACGGTCAGATTGTATGATGCTGCTTCAGATATGAAAAAGCGTGTATTAATTAAAGAATATAAAAATGTTCAAGGATCAAACTTTAAAGTTTCATCATCAGATTTAAACGAAGTATACCGCAAAAAAGTTCCAGAAGTAGACCGTTTAAAAAACGTTCATATTGATTATTCAATCAGTCCTAGCAAATCAGGTTCTGCAAAAGAAGCAATCGTTTTGGTTTACGGAAACAAACAGTAATTGCTATATTTGCAAAAAAAACAATAAGTTATGATTCATATAACTCTTCCAGACGGATCAGTTAGACAATACAACGCAGGAGCAACAGCATTAGATGTTGCTCTTAGCATTTCTGAGGGTTTGGCGCGCAATGTTCTTGCAGCAAAAATAAACGGTGAAGTTGTTGACGCTTTTCGTCCAATTTATGAAGATGCAACGCTTCAATTGCTAACATGGAACGATCCTGAAGGTAAATCAACTATGTGGCATTCATCTGCACACATTATGGCTGAAGCGTTGGAATTTCATTTCCCTGGAATAAAATTAGCAATCGGACCTCCAATTGCCAATGGATATTACTACGATGTAGATTTCATGGAACATTCAATTAAGGAAGAAGATCTTGCTAAAATTGAAGAGAAGATGAAAGAATTAGCTCGTCAGAAAAACGCATTCATTCGCAAAGAAGTTTCTAAATCAGATGCTATTGCCTATTTTGAAGAAAAACAAGATCCTTATAAATTAGAATTGATTCAAGATTTGCCAGATGGCTCTATTACATTCTACACGCAGGGAAATTTCACAGACCTTTGTCGTGGACCACATATTCCAGATACAGGTTTCATAAAAGCAGTAAAGCTAACTGCCATTGCAGGAGCGTATTGGCGTGGCGACGAAAAGAACAAACAATTAACGCGCATTTATGGAATCACTTTTCCCAAACAAGCAGAGTTAACTGAACATTTAGAGAAATTAGAAGAAGCAAAAAGACGCGACCATAGAAAAATTGGTAAAGAGTTAGAATTATTTACTTTTTCTCAAAAAGTAGGTCAAGGTTTACCTCTATGGCTTCCAAAAGGGGCTGCATTGCGCGAACGTTTAGAAAATTTCTTGAAAAAAGCGCAAAAAAAAGCGGGCTACGAACAAGTTATTACGCCACATATTGGCAACAAAGAATTGTATATTACTTCTGGTCATTATGAAAAATACGGTGCAGATTCATTTCAAGCAATCAAAACACCAAATCCGGACGAAGAATTTTTGTTAAAACCAATGAATTGCCCACATCACTGTGAGATTTTCAAATCAAAACCACGTTCATACAAAGATTTACCTACACGTTTCGCTGAATTTGGAACCGTTTATCGTTATGAACAATCGGGTGAATTACACGGGCTTACACGTGTGAGAGGATTCACTCAAGACGTTGCGCACATTTTTTGTACGCAAGACCAAGTAAAAGAAGAATTCAAAAAAGTAATTGATTTGGTTTTGTATATTTTCAAGACTTTAAGTTTCGAAAATTTTAAAGCACAAATATCACTTCGCGATCCGGGTAATCCATCTAAATACATAGGATCAGATGAAAACTGGGAAAAAGCAGAAAACGCAATCATTGAAGCTGCAGCAGAAAAAGAACTAAATACGGTTGTGGAATATGGTGAAGCTGCATTTTATGGTCCGAAATTAGACTTCATGGTGCAAGATGCAATTGGTCGTGAATGGCAATTGGGAACAATTCAAGTAGATTATAATTTACCTGAACGTTTTGAATTAGAATATACAGGAGCTGATAACCAAAAACACCGTCCAGTAATGATTCATCGTGCACCTTTTGGTTCTATGGAGCGTTTTGTTGCTGTTTTATTGGAACATTGTGCTGGAGATTTTCCACTTTGGTTAACAACAGAACAAGTTGCAATTTTGCCAATAAGTGAAAAATATAACGAATATGCGAAAGAAGTTTCAGAATTGCTAAATAATTCCGATATTCGCGCTTTCGTAGATGACCGAAACGAAAAAATTGGCAAGAAAATACGTGAATCTGAATTAAACAAGATTCCTTTCATGCTAGTCGTTGGTGAAAAAGAGGCTGAAAATAAAGAAGTAGCCGTTCGCCAAAGAAGTGAAGGTGACAAAGGTTCGATGAGCACCGATGCATTTACAAAATTGGTTAGCGAGGCAATTGAAAAAGAATTGTCAGCAAATGTTTAAATAATTGAATGAGAAAAGACACAAGAAAACCGTTTGTTAGAAGAGAAGATAACGAACAACACAAAATTAACGGTAAAATTACTGCACGTGAAGTACGTTTAGTAATGGAAGCAGGCGAGCCTCAAGTGGTTTCTATTTCTGATGCTTTGCGCATGGCGGAAGAGCAAGACATGGATTTAGTTGAGATTTCTCCAAATGCAGTTCCACCTGTTTGTAAGATTTTGGATTATAGAAAATTTTTGTATAACCAAAAACGCAAGCAAAAAGAACTGAAAGCTAAGCAAAGTAAAGTTGTGTTAAAAGAAATTCGTTTCGGACCAAATACAGACGACCATGATTTTCAGTTTAAACTTTCACACGCAAAGAAGTTTTTAACTGAAGGTTCAAAATTGAAGGCATATGTCTTTTTTAGAGGTCGAACAATTGTGTTTAAAGAAAGAGGAGAGATTTTATTATTGAACTTCATTCAAGAATTAGCAGACTTAGGTGTTCCTGAACAAATGCCGAAATTAGAAGGGAAGAAAATGATTGTGATGATCAACCCAAAGAAAAAGTAAATAAAGAATAGAAATAGAGTGTTCATTTTTAAATTGAAGGAAAATGCCAAAAATGAAAACAAAATCCAGTGCTAAGAAACGTTTCACAGTAACTGGATCAGGTAAAATCAAAAGAAAACACGCTTTCAAAAGCCACATTCTTACGAAAAAAACCAAGAAGCAAAAACGTAATTTAACGCATGCAGGTTTAGTTCACTCAGCTGACGAACCGAACGTTAAATTAATGTTGTGTATGAAGTAATTTAGACTTAGAGTCTGAATTTAAACTTCGGTAATGTTTAACCAAATTATGAGTAACTAAGTTTTCTGAAACAAAGAAACACTCACAGTTAAAAAACGAAAAAGTTATGCCAAGATCGGTAAATCATGTTGCTTCAAGAGCTCGTAGAAAGAACTTTATGAAGTTGGCCAAAGGATACTACGGCCGTAGAAAAAATGTATGGACAGTTGCAAAAAATGCAATTGAAAAAGGATTGCTTTACGCCTATGAAGGTCGTAAACAAAAGAAAAGAAACTTCCGCTCGTTGTGGATTACTCGTATTAACGCGGGTGCTCGCATACACGGAATGAGCTATTCTCAATTCATGGGCTTGGTTAACAAAAGCGGTATCGAATTGAATCGCAAAGTGTTAGCCGACTTAGCAATGAACCATCCAGATGCGTTCAAAGCTGTAGTTGATTCATTAAAAAAATAAAAACGAACAGTACACTCTATTTTTTAAAAATCCTCTGACAGCTGTTAGGGGATTTTTTTATGCTAGAAATCTTTTAAATCAATAATTCCTTAAAATAAAACTGAAAATTGAGTCACTTTTTTAACTGATTGATTACTTTTATCGTGTTAAATTAAAAAAATGTCAAAACAGCATCATCACGCGCTATCTGTAGCAGGTGTTCTCATTACAATAGGTATCATTTTTGGAGATATCGGAACCTCACCTCTTTACGTTTTAAAATCAATCTGCGGAGAAAGAACTATTTCAGCTCAATTAATCTTAGGAGGTTTATCTTGTGTGTTTTGGACTTTAACTCTACAAACAACAATCAAATACGTAATCATTACACTTCGAGCAGACAATAAAGGTGAAGGTGGTGTCTTCTCTCTATACACGCTCGTTCGAAGAAGAAAAAAATGGCTCATTATTCCTGCAATGATTGGTGGAGCTGCACTTTTAGCAGATGGAATTATTACTCCACCTATATCCGTTGCATCAGCAGTTGAAGGTTTAGCTTATTTCGACAAAGACATTGATACCATTCCGATTGTGATTGGTATTTTGATTTTCATATTTATAATTCAGCAATTTGGAACTAAGTTTGTTGGCCGTGCTTTCGGACCTGTAATGCTTATTTGGTTTATTATGCTTGGCGGACTAGGAATCATGACAATTGGTTCTAACTGGGGTGTTTTAAAAGCGTTAAACCCATATTACGCTTACGATTTATTGGTAAACTACCCAAAAGGTTTTTGGCTTCTTGGAGCTGTATTCTTATGTACAACCGGTGCTGAAGCTCTGTATTCTGACTTAGGACACTGTGGTAAAGAAAACATTCGAATTTCATGGATTTTCGTTAAAATAATGCTCCTATTAAACTATTTCGGACAAGGAGCATTTCTATTAAATGTAAACGGAACAATTGGAAAACAAAATCCGTTCTACATGATTGTTCCGCAAGAATTCATGCTTCCTGCAATTATTATAGCTACGGCCGCTGCAATTGTAGCATCTCAAGCATTAATTTCAGGATCGTTTACACTAATTAATGAGGCAATTCGATTGAATTTATGGCCCCGCGTAAAAGTGAATTTCCCATCAGATATTAAAGGTCAATTATATATACCCTCCATTAATTGGATGCTTTTAATAGGTTGTATTTGCGTTGTTCTTTACTTCCGCGAATCAACAAATATGGAAGCAGCCTATGGTTTATCGATCGTTTTAGCGATGCTTTCAACATCTATCTTATTGGCATTTTACATGGCGAAAAAACATTGGAACATTTTTTTTAGAGTTAGTTTACTTTCTATTTTCTTTATTGTTGAAGGAGGTTTTGTGATTGCACAAATTGAAAAATTTCCTCAAGGTGGTTTCATTACATTAATTATTGCAACTGTTCTACTTGCTTTAATGTATATTATTTACAAGAGCAAAATAATTCGTACATCTTACATCGAATTTGTTAAAATAAAAAATTATCTACCAACGCTCCAAAAATTATCGAAAGATGAAGAGATTCCAACTTATGCTACGCATTTGGTTTATTTAACCAGTGCTGAGCGTGTTGATGAAGTCGAATCGAAAGCATTTTATTCAATTCTTGAACAACAACCCAAAAGAGCAGAAAGGTATTGGTTCGTGCATGTGCACACAACAGATGAACCATACACGCAGGAGTATAAAGTTACAATTCACGACCGCGACGATTTAATTCGAATTGATTACAAATTAGGATTCAGAGTTCAACCAAAATTGGATACCATGTTCAAACAAGTTGTTGAAGATTTGGTGCAAAACAAAGAAATTGAAATTAAG
>JANNWW010000192.1:0-3181 GCA_031409255.1 Crocinitomicaceae bacterium | reverse complement strand
ATTTCTTAAAAAATCAATTTCACTTTTCATTGAATCTACTAAAGTTTGAACTAATTCTTTATTATCTTGATATAAATTTTGAATTTCTTGATGAAACACAGAATTATCTTTAAAATTTTGATTATAAATTTGTTCCATTTTTAAACTCAATATTTCATTGGAAGACACACCAAGTGCTATTTGAATTTGGAACAAACGCTCAAGAGTAAGCTTAGTTTCTCCTTTTTCTATCTTATTGTATGCTGCAAGACTAATTTGAAGGTCTTCAGCCATGTTCTCAAGGGTAAAGCCTTTTTCTTTTCTAATTTCTGTTATTCTACGAATAACTTGACTTACTTTATCTTCAACCAACATATAAAAGTGTAAATAATTTCCGTAAAAGTATAAAATAAATCGAAATAGTAAAAATCATTTTCGTGATTAATTTGTAAAATTGCTGTGTAATTGATCAATCACAATTTAAAACCACAATTCTTAATGTGGCATTTTTAAGAAAAAAAACTAAATTATTTAAACAAATTTATTATGAGAAAATTATTCTATCTATTGATAGCTTTTCCTTCTTTAGGTCAAACCGATATTCAAGGTGAAGTAATTTCAAAGGTTCCTTTTGGTGAAGTAAATTATTATTTTGTTAAAGAAAACGGTACTGAAAATTATTACAAAACAGCTGCTACATCATTAAGTTCATTAAACTACGGACAAACAATTAAGCTAAACTTAACACCAAGACTTGATAATTTTATTGAAGTTAGCGATCCTGTCACTAATGTTGTTGTTTTAGCTAAAAAAGTCATTCCAAACGGAAATAATGGAAATACGTCAAATCAAATCAGTCAAGATTTATTATTGCGTTTACCAATTCCTAAAAGGAATATTTTATTCTTTTCTAGTAAAAAACATTTTGACGAAGTGTATAATCTTGTTGAAGCATATGTTGATAACGTGAAGGCTACAAATGGTTCTGAATTCGGTTTAAACCAGGTAGAGGGAACGCTTCAAAATTATACTTCATTTAGAAAACATTACAATACAACTTATGATTCTGATAAAAACCATTATAGCTTTACTGATGTAGATAAGGTTGAAAAAAAGGATTTTATTATTGATGAAATATTGAAAATTCTATTAAACAAAGATCGCTTAGTTGGAATCGGCGATATGATTTATTACTACCATAGTGGGGAATTAATTGTTAGTTTTAATATAAAAACTGTTGAAAAAATTGAAGATTTCAATGAAAAAATCAATTATATTCATCAAATCAATATTGAAAATGAAGACCTTAATAATGACTTTCCTATAATCCCATATCCATTATACACTGATAAAAATAATATTTTCATTGGGGATGTAATTGTTTCAAATACGAAAGATTATTATCAGCTAAATAGTGTGTCTCCTGCATATAGAAGTACTTTAATTAAAGATGCTATACAATGTCAACCCTACAGAAAAAAAATCCATATTTATACTGAACGACAAGAATGGATTCCTGAATCCATAAATCCTACTACTGGGGTAATTACCCCTGGTTCTTTTGGTGCCGCTGATACGTATGTATTACCAGCTGGTTCTCAACTAAAAATAAACTGGGGAGATGGGACACCTATAGAAATTGTAAATAATTATGTTGGTGGACATAGAACTCATACATATACCTCTTTTAATAATTTCGATGTTACTACGACATTAATAATGGGAACACAAGAGGGTCAGGAAGCTACATTAAATGATGCAATAACTATTCCAGTTAATGATTTGGTATGTAGCACTGGAGATGCCGAACAACCTGGGGCTGTAGCAAGTGGTAATAGTAATGGTGATTGGAAAATGACAACTATGATTTTTGTGAAGCATAATATTTTCGCTCAGGAAGTAGGAGCCTATACTCACGGCTGGAAAAAAGTAAGTGGTGATTGGAAACGTAAGTTCTCTAATATTGAAGTTTCAATTGATGGAACTTTTAGAAATGAAAACTGTGGTATTGTTGAAAATAAAACTGAATCAGATAGCGAGAATCAAGAACGTGTTGATGCTGAGAAATTTAAAATAAATAAAAATTATCGTGCACATACAAACTTCGATGTTAAATCAACCCATAAGTTGGTCAAAGGTGGGGTAACATTAACTCTCAATATGACCTTAATAGTTTGTCCATAAAATTATAATACTTTTACAAAAAACAGGGAAATGAAAAATCTAAAATTTTTATGTCAATTTAAATCTTTTTTTAGAATTATTATTTTCCTGTTTTTTTCATTTCCTATTATTGCTCAAAGATCAGAGTTTAAATTTCAATACCGTTTTGGTTTTCCTATTAACAACATACAAAAAACCACACTACACAGCGAGAATGTTTTTAATACTGAAAGTGATAGAAGTATTCAACCTTTAAATGATCAGGGAATGCATTTTGGATACAAATACAATTTTTCTAAAAAATATAAGCTGTTTATTAATTTCGGTTATGAAGCATCAATATCTACAGATTATCTTCATATTCATGTCCCTGAAAAGCTCGACAATGTAGTTCTAACAACAAAAAGAAGAGTCTATTATTTTGGTGTAAAAAAACAACTTGCTCTTTATCAAGATAAAATACGCTTAGAATTTGGTGTAGATATTACTAAACGAATTCCTGTTTCAGATGAATATACCATTTATCGTAATTTAACTGAATCAAGCTATGATTGGATTGATTATGAATATAGAATAACTACATACTCAAAACCATATAGTTATCAGTTTTACCACGACCGACTTAAACGATTAAATTTCAACTACAATCTTTCTTTAATTTTTCCGATTAAAGAGAGATGGCTTATTAATTTTGGCTTTGAATATACTGGTAATTTAATTTATTACTACAAATACAAATATACAGCTATTACAACTTATACAGATAATAGCGTTTTGATTCAAAATTTTAACAATGCTTACGGCGATGATTTAGAAAGCATCAATAAAAAATACGTTTATGTAAGCTTGGGGATTTCTTATAAATTTAATGTTCCGAAAAAACTATATAGCTGGTTAATTGATTGATGAATGAATTCCTAACTATTCAATTTCATGGTTTAATTGCTTGAAAATCGGGGTTGGTTACAAATTTTTCATCTGTTAAGGTAAGTAGAAATGCTTTTAGCAATTGTTTTTGTTGCGAATCTAACTGAACTCC